>DASYAV010000165.1:0-8432 GCA_036501145.1 Streptosporangiaceae bacterium
AACTCGTCGAAGGTTCCGTAGTTCGGCAGGTGGTGCTTGGCCGACGTGATGACCACGCGCCCGCCGTGCAGCAGCGCCGCCGCGTCCGGCGGCGCGCCGGCCGGCACTCCGGTCCGCGGCGCCAGGTCAGTCCGCCGGTCCAGGTAGCCGGTCACCACGGCGATCCCGCCGAGCCCTTCATCGGCTAGCCGGGCCGCCACCTTGTGCAGCCCGGTGACGGACGCCTCCACGAACGACGCTCGCAGCGCCAGGTCCTCCACCGGGTATCCCGTCAGCATCATCTCCGGGAACACCACGACCCTGGCCCCGCGCGCCGCCGCCCGGCGGGTCCACTCCACGATCAGCTCGGCGTTTCCGTCCAGGTCACCGACCGTGGCATTGACCTGGGCCAGTGCAATCCTCAGCATTGTCACGATCCCAGCCTAGGCCGTACCAAGATTGTCCCGAACGGGCCGGGTTTCCCGCCCCTGCTCCGCCCCGGGTTCACTCGGCGAAGGCTCGTCCAGCGATGCGGAACGTCTAAGGTGAATACCGTGGATAGGCAGGAAGAATTCGTGCTGCGCACGCTCGAAGAGCGTGACATCAGGTTTGTCCGGTTGTGGTTCACCGACGTCCTGGGCACGCTGAAGTCGATCGCGGTCGCACCCGCCGAGCTCGAGGGCGCGTTCGCCGACGGCATCGGCTTCGACGGCTCGGCCATCGAGGGGTTCGCCCGGGTCTACGAGGCCGACATGATCCTGCGCCCGGATCCCGCCACGTTCCAGCTGCTGCCGTGGCGCGGCGAGTACCCCGGGGTCGCCCGGATGTTCTGCGACATCCTGCTCCCCGACGGGTCGCCGTCCTACGCCGATCCCCGCTGGGTGCTCAAGCGCAACCTGGCCCGGGCCTCCGAGCTCGGGTTCACCTTCTACGCCCACCCCGAGATCGAGTTCTTCCTGCTGAGGCAGCGGCCCGAGGCGGGGGAGAAGCCGGTGCCGATCGACAGCGGCGGCTACTACGATCACACCCCGCACAGCATCGCCCACGACTTCCGCCGGACCGCGATCACGATGCTGGAGTCGATGGGCATCTCGGTGGAGTACAGCCACCACGAGGGCGCGCCCGGGCAGCAGGAGATCGACCTGCGCTACGCCGACGCGCTGACCACCGCGGACAACATCATGTCGTTCCGCCTGGTGATCAAGGAGGTGGCGATCGAGCAGGGCGTGCACGCCTCGTTCATGCCCAAGCCGTTCACCGAGCACCCGGGGTCGGGCATGCACACGCACATGTCGCTGTTCGAGGGCGACCGCAACGTCTTCTACGAGCCGGGCGCGGAGTTCCAGCTGTCCAAGCTGGGCCGCTGCTTCATCGCCGGGCTGCTCCGGCACGCCGCGGAGATCACCGCGGTGTGCAACCAGTGGGTGAACTCCTACAAGCGGCTGTGGGGCGAGGCCGAGCTGACCGCCGGCGCGGGCGGCGAGGCGCCGGCCTACATCTGCTGGGGGCACAACAACCGCTCGGCCCTGGTCAGGGTGCCGATGTACAAGCCGCAGAAGGCCAACGCCACCCGGGTCGAGTTCCGCTCACTGGACTCGGCCTGCAACCCGTACCTGGCCTACGCGCTGATTCTCGCGGCCGGGCTCAAGGGCATCGAGAACGACTACGAGCTGCCGCCAGGCGCCGAGGACGACGTGTGGGCGCTCACCCCCGCCGAGCGGCGTGCGCTGGGCATCGAGCCGCTGCCGCAGAGCCTCGACGAGGCGATCAACGCCATGCAGGACAGCGAGCTCGCGGCCGGGACGCTGGGGGAGCACGTGTTCGACTTCTTCCTGCGCAACAAGCGGGCCGAGTGGCACGAGTACCGGCGCCAGGTGACCGAATACGAGCTGAACCGCTACCTGCCGGTGCTCTGAACCCGGCTCAGGCAGCCCCGGCGGCTACACCGCTGGCAATTAAGCCGGAGAGAAAGGTTCGTGGGCACAGTCCTTTCTCTCCCCCTTAACGCGTGTGTACTTCCTGCAGCGCGGCGTGTATATGTTATTAACGTATACTTCTCTCGTGGCTATGACGACGATACGCGTGGAAGCGGACGTGCGGGATCGGCTGGCCGTCCGGGCCGGCGCGCATGGCAGGAGCCTGGGTGCCGAACTGCAGGCGATGCTGGACGAAATGATGTGGCAGGGCGTCGAGGCTGGGTACCGCAGGCTTGCCGCAACCGAGCATGAGATGGTCGCTTACCGGGCCGAGGCCGCCGAGTGGACCTCGGCAGGGCTTGGTCACCTGGCCGCTACCGCCGCCGACGAATACCCGGAGTACAACTCTTGACCAGCGGCGACGTGCTGCTGTGCGACCTGAACCCAGTCGCTGGCCGGGAGCAAGGGGGCGTTCGCCCGGTCGTCGTGGTGTCGCACCACCGGTACGCAGTGATCCCTGGGCTCTTCCTCGCGGTGCCGCTCACCAGCCGGGATCGCGACCTTGATCATCACATAGAGGTCCCCGCGGACGAACGTACCGGGCTGAAGCGCATTTCCTTTGCCATGACCGAGCAGGTTCGTGCCATGTCCGATCGGCGGGCCGGAAGTCGGCTCGGCAGGATCAGCGATGAAACACTGACTGCGATCAGCCGCTACCTGCATCTCTTCATCGTCTGAGCCCAGGCGAACGGACATTGTCCCGGGGCGGTGGTTAACACGGGGAGTTCGGCCGAGAGCAGAGCGAGCCGCGAATGCCCGGGAGGTCGGGCAGCATGGCCCCATGGCTGAGCTGTTCGTGCTGATGCACTCGCCGGTCGTAGGCCCCGCCACCTGGGCGCCGGTAGCTGAGGAACTCACCCGCCGTGGCCACCAGGTCTCGGTCCCGGCGCTGGCCGGCTTCACCACGGGCGGGCCGCCATTCACACCTCGCCTCCTGCGGCGGGCCCACGCCCAGATAGAGCAAGCCCGGACCAAGGCGGAACGCCTCGTCCTCGTCGTGCACTCCGGTGCGGGCGCGTTCGCACCGTACCTCGCGGCCGGGCTCGCCGGCGCCGAGGTCACGGTGATCTTCGCCGACGCGGCCCTGCCCCCGGAGGATGGCCAGGGCCGGGTGATCGATGAAGCGTTCCTGCCGTTCGTGCGTGACCTGGCCGACGGCGGCCTGGTGCCGTCCTGGCCACAGTGGTGGCCGGCGGCGGAGCTGGCCCCGCTGTTCCCGGACCTGGCCACCCGTGAGCGGGTCAGCAGGGAAGCGGCCCCGCTGCCGCTGGCCTTCTTTGAAGAGATGCTGCCGCCCTTGCCGGAGGAATGGCGGTCATGCCGGTGTGCGTTCCTGCGGTTCTCCGAGGGGTACCAGCAACCGGCCCGCCAGGCTGCGGCCCGCGGCTGGCCCGTTCGCGAGTTGCCCGGCGATCACCTGCACATGCTGGTCGCCCCGGCCGCCGTGGCCGAGGCGATCACGAGCCTGGCCGGCACGTTGCAGGCACGCTGACCTCAGTCCCGCAGTAGCTCCTCTAGGCCTTGCGAGCTGACGTAGTCGCGGAACAGCACGATCTTGCCGTCGCGGATCCGGACCACCTTGATCGACGCCGTGCTGACCTGCTGTCCCGTACTGGTCACCGTCACCTTGGACAGCTGTTCTACGACCACGACCTCCGGGTCGCTGGTCTGGTAGACCGCCGTGTTCTGGAGGTCGTCGATCCGTATCGGCGCCGCCTCGGTCCGCCGGGCGTACTCGCGGATCGCGTGCTGGCCGGAAAGCTTCGCGGGCAGCCCAGGGGCGGCAAACGGCATCTCGATCACGCCGTCGGCCGCGAACAGGTCGACGAAACCGTCCGTGTCGTGGTCCAGCAGGAGCTGCCGCCGGCGCTCCAGTATCTGGGTTGGGGAGAGGGATGCCATGATCACCTTTCGTTCAACAATTGTTGACTGAACGATCGTAGAACCAAATTCAGCCCGGGTCAACGCCTGTAGAATCCGCCTGTGACAGACCCCGACCGAGACGCCGGGCCACCCGTGCCGGACGCCGCCCCAGATACCGGCTCAGGTGCCAGCCCAGGCATCGGCTCAGATGCCGGCCCGCCCGGGTCCAGGGCCGGCCAGCGGCGCCGGACCGAGACGCGCATCCTGGACGCGGCAGCCCGGCTCTTCGTGGCCGACGGCTACGAACGGACGACCATCCGCGGCATCGCCCGGGCCGCGGGCGTGGACGGCGGCCTGGTCATGCACTACTTCGGCTCGAAGCAGCAGCTGTTCGAACGGGTCACACACGGCTCCCCGGCGCAGGCGCCGGCCGGAACCCCGGAGCAGATTTGCGAGCAAATCCTGGACCAGGTGGGCGACTCGCTCACCGGGGAGCCGGTGCATTCGCTCGCGCTGCTGCGCTCGATGCTCACCCATCCCGAGGCCGCCCAGGCGGCCCGGGCGGGCGCCGCCCGCTACCAGGAGCAGCTCAGCCAGGCGCTCCCGGGCGCCGACGCCCGGCTGCGGGCCGAGATGGTCACTGCCGTGCTGCTCGGCGTCGTCGTCTCCCGCCACCTGCTCAAGGTGGGCGAGATAGCCGACGCTGGCCCGGAGCAGATCACCGGCCTGCTCCGGCCCTGCCTGCGTTCCCTGCTCGGAGCGGGCGGCGACGCCTGACGGGCCGCGCAACCGCGAGGCCGGGTCAGGAGGGGCTCCCGGCCAGTTCGCGCTCCGACTGCGGAGTGCGGTCCCGGCGGGGGAGCAGCAGCGGGGTGCCCAGCATGAACACCCCCGCCACCGCAATGCCGATGCGCGGGCTGGTCAGGCTGGCCAGCACGCCCCACAGCGCGGTCAGCGCCGCCGTGGTGATGCTGCCGCTGACCGACCACGCGGACAGCATGCGCGCCACCCGGTCGGCCGGGGTCTGCTCGAGCCGGTAGGTCGCCAGCACCGGGTTGTACACGCCCATGCAGGTGATCAGGCCCATCTGCACCACGATGACCAGCACGACCCCAGCCACCCCCGGCTGGATGAAAGCCATCCCGACCGGCCAGATCGCCCGCAGCCACCCGACCGCGAGCATCACCCGGTGCCGGCCGAACCGGGCGACGAGCCGACTGGCCAGCCGGGAGCCGATCAGGCCGCCGGCGCACGGCACCGCGAACGACAGCCCGTACTGCCACGGCGGGAAGTGCAGGTCACCGAGCATGAGCACCGCGACCAGCGGCTCGGTCGCCATGATCAGCCCGCCGACCAGCAGCCGGTTCAGCAACAGCGGGCGCAGCACCGGATGAGTCAGCAGGTATCGCCACCCGTCGAGCAGCTCACCCGGCCGCAGCCGTGACGCCGTGGCCCGCACCGGGCGCGGTTCCCGCGCCGCCGCGCCGCCGCCCGCACCGATCATCCCGACGCCCGCCGCCGACAGCAGGTAGCTGACCGCGTCGGCCAGGATCGTCGTCACCGGGCCGAACAGCCCGATCGCCGCCCCACCGAGCGGCGGGCCGGTCACCGTGGCGCTCCACATGGTGGACTCGAACCGCGCGTTCGCCACCAGCAGGTCGCCGGGTGCCACCACCCTCTTGAGGTACGCACCGCTGGCCGTCCCGAAGGCGATCTTGGCGGCGGCGGTGATCACCGACACCACCAGCAGCTGGGTGAAGCTCAGCCAGCCGAGCGCGAACGCGGCTGGGATGCTGGCCAGCGCCACGAACCGGATCAGGTCCGTCGGCATCATCACCGGCCGCTTGCGGCGGAACTCCACCCACGGCCCCAGCGGCACCGCGACCACCGCGCCGACCGCAAGCCCGGCCGCCGACAGTGCCGACACCTCGGCCGGGCCGCAGTGCAGCACCAGGATCGCGACCAGCGGGAAGGCGCCGAACCCCAACCACGACCCGTAAGCGCTGACCGCGTACGCCGTCCACAGCCAGCGGAACTGCCGTCCCAGCGGCCGCCGTCCCAGCGGCCGCCGTCCCAGCGCGCCCAGCTTGCCCGGCCTACCCAGTCTGCTCAGCCGACCCAGCCCGCTCAGCATGCCCGCACCCTCCGCCGTCGCCCGGACCACCAATCCCCGACTTCTGAATCCAACCGATCCAGGTGTGGCCGGCTCAAACAACCGCCGCCCGGCGAGTCACAACGGCCCGTTGTGCCGCCAGGTGGGCGGCACACCCCGCCGGTTCAGGAGCTAACGCCACGCCGGGCCATCGGCGACACAAGCCCGCGAACCAGCCACGGCCTACAGTCATCGTCGTGGACCTCGACGCGGTGCGGACGTTCGTAGCCGTCGCGGGCACCGGCCAGTTTTCCGAGGCCGCCGCCGAGCTGGCCATCACCCAGCAGGCCGCGTCCAAGCGCGTCGCCGCGCTGGAGAGGGATCTTGGCGTGCGGCTGTTCACCCGCACCGCGCGCGGGACCCAGCTCACCATCGACGGGCAGGCGTTCCTGCCGCACGCCCGCGACCTCCTGCAGGCCGCGGACCGGGCCGCCGCCTCCGTCCGGCCGGGCCGCCGGGCGCTGCGGGTGGACGTGATCGGCCGCCGCCTGGCCCCTGCGGAGCTGCTGCGCGGCTTCCACGGCGCACACCCGGGCACCGACCTCGACGTGGTGACGCTGTTCGACGCCGCGGCCGCCCTGGACGCGATCCGGTCCGGCACGATCGACGCGTCGTTCCGTGCGGTCACCACCGGGACCCGCCAGCTCCCCGGCGGGATCGCCGCCGCCCGCGTCCTGGACGAGCCGGTGCAGCTCGTCACCGGCCCCGGGCACAAGCTGGCCACCGCCAGTGCCGTCAGCCCCGATCAGCTGGCCGGGCACCGGATCTGGATGCCCGGCATCGTCACCGGCACCGAGTGGGCCGCGTTCTACGAGGCGCTGGCCGCCCAGTTCGGGCTGACCATCGACGCCACCGGCCCGAACTTCGGCATCGAACCGCTGCTGGACGTGATCGCCGACTCCCCGGGGCTGGCCACCTTCGTCGGCGAGCAGACCCGGCTGCTCTGGCCGGCCGACTACGACCTGCGGCGCATCCCGGTGCGCGGCCCGCTGCCGGTCTACCCGCACTCGCTGATCTGGCGCCACGACAACCCGCACCCCGGCCTGGCCACGCTGCGCGGCTACCTCGCCGCCGCCACGGGAGAGCCCGGCCGCGCCGGATCTCAGCCGGGTCGTACCTGGACGCCGGCCTGGGCCCGGCCGGCCCCCTGATCCGCGCCCCGCCCCTGGTCGCGGATCACCGTCCAGAAAGTTCAGTGAACGGCTCCGCGCCAGATGTGATCCTTCGCCACGCCTGCCACACACACCACGCTCTTGACAGGCACTCCTTTGTGATGTTTTAACCAGGTTGGCAGCCACTCCGGATGTATTGATTGGATTAGTGACTGCTTGGTCACGTTCTGTTGGCGTGGCCGCAGACCTGGAGGAGGGGTTTTGGGAAGTATCAAGCGGAGTCTGGGCGTTCTGGCGGCGATCGCGCTCGCGGTGGCGGGTGCCGGCGCCGGATCGGCCTCGGCGGCCACCCCGCCCACCGCCAAAACGAAGGCGGCGTGGCAGGCGGCCATGTCACATGTCCAGCAGCCAGGCACCGGGTGCTATCGCGCTTCGTATCCCGTGTTGCAGTGGCACGCCACCAAGTGCGTGACCGCGCCGAAGCTGCCGCTGATACCGGTACCGCGATCTAGGTCAGCCAGCCGCGGACCCGCGACGGTCGGCGATGGCCACGACTACTCGGCCCAGGTATCAGGATTGATCACCAAGGCGGTAGGCACGTTCAAGAAGGTGAGCTCGAACATCTCCGAGAAGGGCTCGGCGGGTGGCACCGGCTCGGAGGTGGCAAACGGCTTCTCGCTTCAGCTCAACTCCCAGTTCTTCACCGGCTCGTCCGCATGCTCGGGAAGCAGCGATCCCGCCAGCTGCCAGGCATGGCAGCAATTCGCTTACACCTATAACAACCGCAGCGGTGGCGACGTCTTCATGCAGTACTGGCTGATCGACTACAACGCCACATGCCCCTCGGGCTGGATCACGTACTCGACCGACTGCTACACCAACAGCAACGCGGCCGCCGTGAGTGTCGTCACCGCCAAGCAGCTCGCCACCGTAAAGCTCTCGGCGAGCGCCAAGTCGGGTGGCAACGACGTGGCGTCGCTGTTCGCTGGCTCGGGGTCGGCAACGGCCGTCAGCGGCAAGGACACTAAGGTCGGTCTGGCTCACTTCTGGAACACGACCGAGTGGGGTGTGTTCGGCGATGGCGGAGGCAGCGAAGCGCACTTCGGCACCAGCAACACCCTGCAGGCGCAGACGGCCCTGACGGCCAGCAGCGGGTCTGCGCCGCCTACCTGCGTCAGCAAAGGCTTCACCGGCGAGACGAACAACCTCAAACTGGCCAAGACGGCGGCGCTGGCAGGCACGTCATCGCCCACGATGGCCTCCAGGCAGACCGACGGCAGCAGCGGAACCGCGAGCTGCGCGGTAGCAGGCTGAGCCCGGCCTTACCCCGCTGGCGTCGCGCCCGTCCGG
>DASYAV010000166.1:0-40420 GCA_036501145.1 Streptosporangiaceae bacterium
TCCTTAACTCACGATGCCAGGGAGATTGCGGGCGATCTCGACGCAGTTGCCGCCGGGACTCATCAAGAGACAGGAAAGCGGCTCGAAGTTGCTCGTACGCGAGTTCTCTTTAGGTTGTTGCATTAAGAGGAGTACCCTAGCGCTTATTTTTTTAGACCTCTCAGAAATGCTCGCCAACCGCCGGGACTCACTCTCAGCGCGACCCTTTTGGGGTCCTTCGAGTCGCGTATCCGCACTACCGACTCCACGACGGCAACCTCTACACAGTTGCCGCTGTTGCCGGAATAGCTGCTCTTGCGCCAGGTGACCGGGGTCAGATCGTAGCTTTGCATGGCTCTCCCGCATCTCCTCTCACGTTGATAGATCGCGGGCGATGCGGGTGATCAGGGAGACTGACGCTTCGGGCGGCAGGGCCAGGGCACGCAGGTGTTCGAAGATGGCGCTGAAGCGGTTCAGGTCGGTCTCGCTCTCCAGGAAGAGATCGCCCGCCTGTGACTCAATGTAGACGACATCGTTGGCCGCGGTGTCACCGAACTGCAGGATGACGAAGGCACCCATCATGCCGGGGTGGCCGCCGACCTCGTATGGCAAGACTTCGATCGGGAAGATCGAGTCCTCCATGCCGTTGATGACGAGCAGCTTGCAGGCCGGCGTAGCGAGTACGCCGGTGTCGGCGAGGCTGAACCTGCGGGCCTCGGCGGTGTACCGGGTGACCGCTGCCGCGGGGTCGGCGTCGCGGTACCCGAACTTGTAGGCAAGCGCGTCGGACAGGGCGAAGGGGTATTCCATCTGGTTCTGGGCGCGGATCCAGCCGGCGTCGAACATGTGGTGGCAGCCGCCACCTTGCGCCACGACGGCGAACAGCCGGCCGGCGTGGGTGTGCGCGACGCGGAATGCGTAGTAGCCGCCGGTGCTGATGCCCCGGGCGAGGATCTTCCCGGGGGCGAACCCGTACTCAGCAGCGCTGGCGGCGACCCAGTCGAGAACGCTGCTCATCAGCCGGTCCGGCGACGCCGGGTCGTCCGGCGCCGCCGGGCAGTCGCCGGTGCCGGGGATCTCGAAGCTCACCGTCGCGTAGCCGCGGTCGACGTGCGCCCGGGTACGCGGTGTGTGGTCGGTCCGGTAGGCGTCCAGCCCGCAGATGAAAAGCAGGACCGGCCACCCGCCCGCCGGTTTCGGGCCCGGGGGCAGGCGGAGGTATGCGGCTATGGCGGCGTCGCGATCGCCCGCGGATGTGTCGTGCGTGAACGGGATGCCGACCGGGACGCTCGGCGGGTCGAGCAACAGACCGCCTTGCTCGTAGGCGGCCTTGCCGTTTTCTCATGCGTCCTGGCTCAGCGGCGATCTGTTGATGGGGAACCGTGCGATCCGGTAGACCGCCGCCGCGCGCAGGAACAGATTCCTCGCCTCAGCGGTGCGGCCGTTCGATGCCGCTTCCCTTGCTTGGGTGGCGAGCTGAGCTGCGATAGGAAAGAACGGCTTCGCGTAGTCGTCTGGGCGGTACAGGATGCCCGGGCCATCGCCTGAGACCTTACTCAGCTCGGCGAAGACCGGATCGAAATCGCCGACCTGGGCGTCGGTGAACGGGTAGATCCCGGCGGCGCACGGCGCACGCCACTTCTGCGACCACAGCGTCGGCACCGAGTCATGGTGCGTGAAGGATGGAAACCCGTGACGCACGTTTCCGCCTGTGGACTGGACGTGGTAGGGGGAGCGATGATCCCGGTGCTCATTGCGGTCACGACTCTGAGCCTCTCTATCCGTTGCAGGGTCAGCCGATCAGGCTTGCGCACAGCGCGGCAACCGCGAGGCCCTGCAGCACGGCTCTGGGGACGATGACCCGGTCCCAGTCGCGCTGCAGCGCGCGGGCGTTCCGCGGCGT
Source organism: Streptosporangiaceae bacterium (assembly GCA_036501145.1). GTDB lineage: Bacteria > Actinomycetota > Actinomycetes > Streptosporangiales > Streptosporangiaceae > PALSA-505. Next base: position 1,883 of record DASYAV010000166.1, read on the forward strand.
CTCGTGGGCGTCGGCGGCCGCGGTGAGAGTGCGGTTGACCGGCGCGCTGATGCGCAGGTAAAGAACCAGCCAGCCCGCCAGGAGGAGGAACGCCGCTACCGCCGTCGCCGCTGCCGCGGGCCGACCGGCGGCCGCGGCGAGACTGGCCGCTGCGGCGGCTCCGGCGACACCGAGAATTCCTAGAGCGGGCATCCGGCGGTCTGCGAAGCGGTGCAGGTTCCCCATGACCGCGGCGAGGGTGGCGTCGTCAACCCTGGCGAGCGCCGGCCGCTGGACGAGCGCGCAGAAGACGTCGGTGCCGTAGACCACGGCGGTGCCCACGATCGCGGCGAGCGCGGCGAGCTGGGACAGCAGCGTCATGACTGTGCCCCGGGGCCGCCGCCGAGCGGCGGCAACGCACCCATCTGCTGGAACAACTGCAGGGCGTTGATCTCGTCCCAGTGCTCGGCGAACACGCCGTCCTCGACGCGCCAGATGTCGATGGACCGCATCTCGACGGCGTTGCCGCTGGCCGGGATGCCCATGAGCTCTCCCGTATGCGTGCCGCGGTAGACGAACCGGCCCACCACCCGGTCGCCGGCGATCACCAGGTCCTCCATGCTGGCACTGACGTCGGGTATCGCCGCGAAGAACACGTGCCAGAACTGACGGTTCGCCTCCCGGCCCTCAGCGGAGAACAACGCCTCGTGATTCACGTAGCCCTCAGCCTCGAACTGGTCGACCAGGTCCGGGTCGTGGGTGTTGATCATCTTGACGAAGGTCTCGGCCAGCTGCTGTCCGTGCGTGTCCATGTCGTTCTCCTTCTCGGGTTAGCACCGCTAGCGCGTTAGCGACGCTAGCACTGCGAGCCGCGCTAGTCAATAGCAGCGCTAGAACTGATAGCTGTGTTACCTTTGAGCTGTGACCATAGAAGACCGCCGGTTGCGCGAGCGCACCGCCCGGCGCCGGCTCATCATGGCGACGGCACGAACGCTGGCCGAACACGAAGGATGGGATGCGGTCACGACCCGCCGCCTGTCGACGGAGATCGAATACAGCCAGCCGGTGCTGTACAAGCACTTCGCATCGATGGAGGAGATCGTCGAGGCCGTCGCGCTGGAGGGCTTCGGCGAACTCGCTGAGACGCTGGGCGCGGCCCGCCGCGACGTGGGCGCCGGCGGGGACGCGCTGGCCCGGACCGCCCGCGCGTTCAGCACGTTCGCCACCGGCAACCCAGCGCTCTACGACGCGATGTTCTCCCGTGCCACCCGGCTGCGCTTCGCCTCTGACGACACCCCGGCACCGCTGAAGGCGGCGTTTGGCGAGCTGCACGCGGCAGTCGCCACCGTGGCCCACGACCAAGACACCGACACGCTGACCGAGGTGCTCTGGGCCGGGCTGCACGGCCTGGCCACCCTCAGCCGCAACGACCGGCTACGCCCGGGCCTTGACGACGAGCGCATCGACCTCCTCGTCACTCAGTTCGGTGCTCGGTCAGGGATACGGTGATCTTCCTGTCCGGTATGGGCATGCTCGCGGCCTCGGCGTGGATGGCATGCCGGGCCGACGGCGGCAGCGGGCCGGCCGCCTTGATGTTGACCTGGCCGCCGCGGCGGCCCCACGCGCCCACGATGCGGCCGTCTACCACGAGGCCGTGGGGGTGGAACCAGTCCTGCAGCGGCGGCTGGCCGTTCTGGCCCGGGCCGGCGAACAGCTGGGTGCGGTCCTGCCCGAACAGGCGCAGGTCCGGTGCGGGCAGCAGCCGGACGCCACGCACCGGTTCGGCCGATCTGACAGCGGGTTCGTCGGCAGCCAGCACCCATGCTTCGTGACCAGCCAGATCGACCGGAACCAGCTCGTCAGCGATCAGCCCGAAACTCTTCCTGGCGTCCGGCAGTGACACCCCGGCCCACCACGCGAACGCGGCCGGTGTGGTGGGACCGAACGCGTGCACATGGCGGCGGCACAGCTCGATCCGGGCATCTTCGGGATCGATCGGCGGGCGTTCATGTTCCCGCACGTACAAGGCGCTCGTCGTCCACCGGACCGCGATCCGGCCGGTCGCGCAGACCCCCCGCCCCGGCAATGTCATGCCGCGTACTTCCCGGCCGTGCAGCGCACGGCACACCTCCTCGGCCAGATCCTCCAGAACCTGCCGCGCCTGCGGGTCGCGGGGCAGCCGGCCGACGGTGAACACCCCGAAGTCGGCGGCGGGCAGCACGTATACCGCCGCGCGGGGACTGTAGGTCTGGATCAGGCGGGGATCCTGCCAGGCGGACGGCTCGCATGCCTCCACCCTGACTGGTATCTTCGCCCAGGTGCGCAGGATCTCCATCGTCGGTGTTCCGAGCAGCGCCGCCAGCTATGCGGCCGGCCAGGATCTGGCGCCCGCGGCCTTGCGCTCGGCCGGTTTGCCCGATCGGCTCGTGGGGTCGGGGCTGGAGGTTCACGACGACGGCGACCTGCCGCATCAGGTCTGGAGCCCTGACCGGGATCACCCGCTGGCCCAGAACGCCGGCCAGGCGACCGCGTCGCTGCAGCAGCTGGCCGGCCGGCTCGAGCCGCTGCTGGCCCGCGGCGGCCTTGCTCTGGTGCTCGGCGGTAACTGCACGATCGTGCTCGCGGTGATGGCGGCCCTTCGGCGGCTGGGCGCCGGCCCTCCCGGGTTGCTGTACCTGGACCGCCATTACGACCTCAACACCCCGGAAACCACCACCGACGGGGCGCTGGACTGGATGGGGCTCGCGCACGCGCTGGCCCTGCCCGGGTGCGTGGACACCCTCACCGACGCGTTCGGGCCCCGGCCACTCCTCGAGGCCCACCAGGTGGCATGGCTCGGGGTGGAGCCAAGCGTGACTACGGGCTGGGAGCGCGAGCAGGCCGGCCGGCTCGGCTTGCACGTGACCACCAGCGAGGCACTCGCCGCCGATCCGGCCGGTGCCGCCCGGGCTGCCCTTGACCATCTCCCGCCGGGACCGCTCGCACTGCACATCGACGTAGACGTCCTCGACTTCATCGATGCCCCGCTGGCGGAGAACACCGACTGCCGCAACACAGGGCCCACCCTCGACCAGGCCGTGGAGGCACTCCAGGCCGCAGCGCGAGACCCCCGGGTACGGGCGCTATCGATCGGGGAACTCAACCCAACCCGGTGCGCCGGTGACCACGATGCCCTTCCCCGCTTCGCGGCCAGCATCGCCCGCATACTCGCCGCCGCAATTCCTTAGGTCAGGCGATGGTGGGGCCGGCGAGATAAGGCGTGACGAGCTTCTCCGAGAGGGCCCAGAGCCGTTCGGCGTGATCGGGGTCCAGGGCGTACGGCGCGTAGCGGCCGAACGGCACCTCTCCCTGTCCGGCTCGGCGATAGCGCAGTTGTCGAGGTACTTGCCGCCAGCCCCGTCGAGTTGCGGCGCGGCGGCCGCCCAGACCGTGGTGGCTGCGCCCTGCGTCGACGGTTTCGACCTGGATGCGGATGCGATCGCCGCGGCGCGGCGCAATGCCGGGGAGGCCGGCCTGGCGGACCGGGTTGCGTTCACCGCCGCTGACGCGTCAGCCCCTACTGCTCGCGGCCAGTTCGACCTGGTGACGATCCTCGAGGGGCTGCACGATATGTCCCGCCCGGTGGATGCGCTGCGCGCGGCTCACCGGATGCTCACCGGACCAGGCTGCGTCATCGTCGCCGACGAGCTGGTCCAGGACGAGTTCACCGCCCCCGCTTCCATCGAAGAGCAGTATCACTACGGCTGGAGTGTGGTCGCATGCCTGCCGGCGGTCATGGGCGACCCGGATACCGCCGCGACCGGAGCCGTGATGCGGCCTGCCACGCTGCGCCGGTACGCCGCCGAAGCCGGCTTCCGCGACCTGGAAGTGCTCCCGGTCGACGCGGGGATGCTGCGCTTCTACCGGCTGGCACCATGACCTTGTGCCAGGCGCTGACCTGCGGAAATTTCGGGTGAGCGATGGTGGGGCCGGTGGGATTCGAACCCACACTGGCAGGATCCTAAATCCTGTGCCTCTGCCATTGGGCTACGGCCCCGGGCCGGGCCAGCACGGTGGACGTGCAGCTCAGACGCCGAGTTGCTGGCGCAGCCTGGCCACGTGGCCGGTCGCCTTGACGGCGTACTGCGCCTGCTCGAGACGGCCGTCCGGGCCGACCACGAAGGTGGACCTGATCACACCGACGATCGTCTTGCCGTACAGCTTCTTCTCGCCGTACGCGCCGTAGGCCTCGAGCACCTTGCGGTCCGGGTCGGAGAGCAGGGTGAAGTTGAGGCCTTCCTTCTGCCGGAACCTGGCCAGCTTCTCCGGCTTGTCCGGGGAGATGCCGAGGACCGTGCTGCCCGCCGCGGCCAGGTCGGCCCGGCTGTCCCGGAAGTCGCAGGCCTGCTTGGTGCAGCCCGGGGTCATCGCGGCCGGGTAGAAGTACACGATCACCCGCTGGCCGCGCAGCGACGACAGGGTCACCGCGTTGCCGTCGGCATCGTTCAGGGTGAAATCGGGCGCCTCGTCACCGGGCGCCAGCCGCTTGTCCGCCACGCCATGCTCCCTTCCAGCCAGCCATGACGCACACAACCGTACCGGCACCGGCCGGCCCGCGCGGCCCCCGCGCCGGCTGTGCGCGAGCTGGGCCGGTTCCGCACGGCGGCAGAACGCGCCATGGTCACGGGATCGTGACACCTGACCGGATGGCTTGAGCTTGCTGATAGCAGGACCTACGCTCGGTCAGTAAATCTGGATCCGGCGGGTTCGTCCCGCTTCCTCCGGTCGCGGCCTGACCGCTGCGTCCGGTGGCCGCCGAGGTCACCCCGGGCAAGGAAGGCTTCCGATGCTGTCTCAGCTGGGCATCTCCACCCGTCCCACCCGCCGGGCCGCGGTGGCCGCCGCCGCGGGCGCGGTGGCGGCCGTACTGGCCGCGGGCTGCAGCGCCGGGTCCGGGCTTGGGCCCGGTGCCAGCCATCAGGCGGCAGGTGGGCTGTCGCCGACCCGGGCCATCACGCTGGCCGCGCAGCAGGCCCAGCGGGTCAACTCCGCCTCCTACGCGCTGAGCGTCCGGCTGTCCGGCGCCACGAGCGCCGCCATCGTGAGCCGGGTGCAGATGCGGATACGGCCCAGCGTGGCGATGAACCTGGACGTGACCTCGCTGAGCGAAGGCGGGCACAACGTGCCGGGCGGCATGCAGGAGATCGTGAACGGGAAGACCCTGTACCTGAAGCTGGCTCTGCTCCAGCACGAGTTCGGCAAGCCGTGGCTGGCGATCCCGTTCAGCCAGATACAGCAGGTCACCGGACTCAATCTGGGCCAGATGATCCAGCAGGCGCAGGCGAACAACCCGCTGGTGCAGACGCAGATGCTGGCGGTCTCGAAGAACGTGAAGGCGGCCGGGACCCAGTCCATCGACGGGGTCGCCACCACCGAGTACACCGGCAGCTACCCGGTCTCGGCCGGGCTGGCCAAGCTGCCCGCCAGCCTGCGCAGCATGGCGGAGCAGCAGATGCGGCAGCTCGGCATCACGGACATGACGTTCCGGGTGTGGATCGACGGCCAGCACATGACCCGCAAGCTCGTCGCGCACGCGGCCGGCACCTCGGAGCAGATGACGGTCCAGGCGCAGGTCACCGGCATCAACCAGACGGCCACGATCAGCACCCCGCCGCGCAGCCAGGTGGCCACCATCCCCACCAGCAAGCTGAAAGGCTGAACCCTCGGCACACCAGGCACGGGTCAGGTCAGACGGCTCCTGCCGGATCCGGCCCGTTGTGGTGGTTGCGGATGAGGGGCAGGAAGAGGTCGTCAACGATCGACTCGATGCGTGCGGGCCTCACCGGTTTGAGGTCCATGAGCAGGTCGTGGCGCACCAGGTCGAACGGCATGGCGAGCGCTGCGGCAGGGATCCGTTCCAGGTCGATCTCGCCGCGGTCATGGGCGCGCTGGTAGATGGCCTGAACGCGGGAGAGCCGCTGGTCGCCCAGGATCCGGTCGCGCGCCTGGGCGGGGGTGAGCCCGGTGCTGGCCAGCAGCCCCGAGAAGGCTGTGGCGGCAGCTACGGCGAAGAAGGCGCCCCCCGCCTGGCCCATGCCGGTCAGGGCGGCGAGGAGGTCGCCGCGCAGGGTGCCGATGTCGGGGAGGTCTACCGGGTGGGTGTTCCGGTAGTGCCCGAGTGCGGCGAGCACGAGCTGCTCCTTGTTGGCCCAGCGGCGGTACAGCACGGCGATGCCGGTGCTGGCACGGGAGGCGACGGACTCCATGGTCAGCTTCGCGAAGCCGACCTCGACCAGCTCGTCCCAGGCCGCGTCCAGCAGCGCGGCCTCGAGCTCGGGCCCGCGCCGGCGCCGGCGGGAGGACCCTGCGGCGGATGTGGTCACGGCTCCACTATAAGGAAGATTTGCATTCCTTAGCGAAGTTCCCTACTCTCATAAGAGATGGATTCCACTCTTATCTTGGGGACACAGCGATGACAGAGACCACCGAGGCGAAGCTGCCGCCGCAGGTGAAGAACGCATTGCTGGCGCTGGTCGTCGGCGGAATCGCGGCGATCCTCGACTCGACGATGGTGACGCTGGCGATCCACACGCTGGTGGTGAAGCTGCACTCCAGCGACGGCACGATCCAGTGGGTCACGACCGGCTTCCTGCTGGCGATGGCCGTCGCGATCCCGGTCACCGGCTGGGCGGAGAGCCGGTGGGGCGGCAAGCGGGCCTGGATGGCCGCGCTGGTGCTGTTCGTGCTCGCCTCGGTGCTGTGCGCGGTGTCGTGGAATGACGCCAGCCTGATCGGCTTCCGGGTGCTGCAGGGTTTCGGTGCCGGGCTGATCTTCCCGCTGATGCAGACGCTCGCGGTGAGAGCTGCGGGCGGGCATGTCAGCAGCCGGCTGATGGCGGCCGTCAGTCTGCCGATCGCGCTTGGCCCCATCCTCGGCCCGGTGATTGGCGGGGTCATCCTCAACTGGCTCAGCTGGCGCTGGCTGTTCCTCATCAACGTGCCCGTGATCGCCGTCGGGCTGCTACTCGCCTGGCGGTTCCTGCCAGCCGACCGCCCCGAATCCGCGGCTGGGCGCGCACGCCTGGACTGGATCGGCCTGGTGCTGCTCGCGCCGTCACTGGCGGGGGTGCTGCTCGGCCTCTCGCAGCTGTCCGAGGACGGCGGGATCGGCCACGCTGGTGTGCTGGTACCGCTGCTGGCCGGGATCGCGTTGCTAGCCGCTTTCATCCTCTGGGCGTCGCGGTCCGGCGAGCGCCAGCCGATCGTCGACATCCGCCTGTTGCGCCTGCGGTCGCTCGGCAGCGCCTCCGCGGTTCTCTTCACCGCCGGCGCGGCGATGTACGCCGGCATGTTCCTGCTTCCGCTCTACTACCAGCAGCTGCGGGGCGAGAACGTGCTGGACGCCGGGCTGCTGCTCATTCCGCAAGGGGCCGGCGCACTCGCCTCGCGCGTCGTTGTCGGCAAGCTGGTCGATTGGCTCGGAGCACGCGCCGTGACGATCGCCAGCTTCCTGCTCGCCGCCGTCGCTACCATTCCGTTCGCGCTGGCCGGGCCGGGCACGAGCCTGTGGTGGCTGGGAGCCGTGCTGCTGGTTCGCGGTCTGGGGATCGGGGCGGTGCTGATCCCCCCGATGTCCGTCGCCTACCGGGACATCCAGCCGGCAGGCATCCCGCACGCCACCATGAACAGCCGCATCGCCCAGCAGGTGGGAGCCTCGTTCGGCACCGCGATCGTCGCCGTCGCCCTGCAGTCCCTCCTCGGCCACGGCGCCGCCGGCGCCTTCCAGTGCGCGTTGTGGTGGGCGACCGGCATCGCCATCGCCGCGGTCATCCCCGCCATCGCCCTCCCGGTCAGCAAGCCGGCGAGCCACGGACCGGCCGCAGAGCCAGCGAAAAACGTTACCGGCCGCCAAGCAGTTCGGCGATGACCGGGGCCAGGGCGCGCAGCGCGCGGCCGCGGTGGCTGATCGCGTCCTTGGCCGCTGGCGCCATCTGGGCGGTGGTCAGGTCCGGGGTGGCCCCGGCGGCCAGTTCCGGCGGGACGCCGGCGAACTCGGCCGGGCCGGGGACGAACACCGGGTCGTAGCCGAAGCCGTTCGTGCCGCGCGGCGCCCTGGCGAGCCGGCCGCCCAGGCTGCCCTGCACCACCCGCTCGGCGCCGCCGGGCAGCACCAGCGCGGCGGCGCAGACGAACTGGGCGCCCCGCTCACCGTCCGGCACGTCATCGACCTGGGCCAGCACCAGGTCCAGGTTGGCCTGGTCGTCGCCGTGCCGGCCGGACCAGCGGGCGGACAGCACACCCGGCATGCCGTTCAGCGCGTCCACGCACAGCCCGGAGTCGTCGGCCACCGCGGCCAGGCCGGTGAACGCGGCCGCGGACCGGGCCTTCAGCAGCGCGTTGTCGGCGAACGTGCGGCCGGTCTCGGCCACGTCCGGGGCGCCGGGGAACTCGGCCAGCGTGGCCAGCCCGGCGTCCAGCCCGCTGGCCTCGAGGATCCGGGCCAGCTCGGCCAGCTTGCCGGTGTTGCGGGTGGCGATGACGATCCGCCGGGCCAGGCCGGGGCCGCCGGCAGCGGGGCCGCCCGGGCCAGGGCCCGGGACGGGTGCCGGTGCGCCGTGCGTCACCTGTCCAGCGCCTCGTGCTGCAGCCGGGTCAGGTCGGCGCAGCCCGCCGTGGCCAGGCCGAGCAGCCGGTCCAGCATGTCCTTGCTGAACGGCTCCCGTTCGGCGGTGCCCTGAATCTCGACGAACCCGCCGTCGCCGGTGCACACCACGTTCATGTCGGTCTGCGCGACCACGTCCTCCTCGTAGCACAGGTCGAGCCTGGGCTGGGAGTCCACGATGCCGACGCTGATCGCGGCCACCGAGCCGAGCAGCGGGTCGCCCTTGCACCGGCCGCGGTCGCGCAGCCACTCGACCGCGTCGGCGAGGGCCACGAAGCCGCCGGTGATCGCGGCGGTGCGGGTGCCGCCGTCGGCCTGCAGCACGTCGCAGTCGATCACGATCGTGTTGTCGCCCAGCGCCTTGAAGTCGACGCAGGCCCGCAGCGACCGGCCGACCAGCCGGGAGATCTCCTGGGTGCGGCCGCCGAGCCGGCCCTTGACCGACTCGCGGTCGCCGCGGGTGTTGGTCGCGCGGGGCAGCATCGCGTACTCGGCGGTCACCCAGCCGAGCCCGCTGCCGCGCCGCCACCGGGGCACGTCCTCGGTCACGCTCGCCGCGCACAGAACCCGGGTCGAGCCGAACTCGACCAGCGCCGACCCCTCGGCGTGGTCGAGCCAGCCGCGGGTGAACCGCACGGAGCGCATCTGGTCAGGGGTTCGTCCATCTGGCCTGGGCATTGGGCCAGCCTAGTACGCCCCGCGCGGTGTCTTTGTCCGGGCTGCGCCGGCGCCGGGCGGGGCGGGGACCGCGTTGTGGCGAAGCCGTCTCGGATAAAAAGTGGTCTAAGCGGGGATCTCGAACACCATGCCGGATACGGCCAGCGACAGGGGGCCGGCGAAGGTGACGGCGGCCTCGTCCCGGCTGCGCGCCGGGTCGTTCCACGGCACGAGGTGGGTGAGCACCAGCCGCTGGGCGCCGGCCCGGGCGGCGTGCTCGCCCGCCTGGCGGCCGGTGAGGTGCACGCCGTCCGGCAGCCCCGGGCCCTCCAGGAAGGACGCCTCGCAGAGCATCAGGTCGCAGCCGCGGGCCAGGTCGACCAGGGCCGCCGACTCGCCGGTGTCCGCGGAGTACACCAGGGAGCCGCCGCCGTGCTCCAGCCGCAGGCCGAACGTCTGCACCGGGTGGTTCATCTGCGCCGCGGTCACCTGGAACGGGCCGATCCACTGCTGGCCGGGGGTGAGCGTGACGAAGTCGAACGCCTTGCGCACTTCCGGGCCCGGTTCCTGGCTGTAGGCGCGGCTCAGCCGGTCCGCCGTGCCGGCCGGGCCGTACACCGGGATCCGCGGCCGCGGGCCGCCGTAGGCATACAGCCGGGCCACCGTATAGGAGCACATGTCCAGGCAGTGGTCGGCGTGCAGGTGGCTCAGGCAGACCGCGTCCACATCGTCCAGGCTGCAGTACCGCTGCAGCGCGCCGAGGGCACCGTTGCCCAGGTCAACCAGCAGCCGGAAGCCGTCGGCCTCCACCAGGTAGCAGGAGCCGGGGCTGGCCGGGCCCGGGAAGCTGCCCGAGCAGCCGATGACGGTGAGGCGCACGAGGGATCACAGTACGCCGAGGCCAGCGACGGCGCACGTCAACGGCCTGAAGCGGCCTGGAACGGGCTGCGCCGGGCGGGCCTGCCGACCCGCGCCAGCTGGCGGCTCTGCGCGACCAGCCGGCCCGCGGCGTCCCACACCTCGGACTCCTCGTCGAACCAGCCGCCGGCCACGTGCCGGGACCGGGCGGCCAGCCGCAGCGGGCCGGGCGCGGGCACCGCGCGCATGTGCCAGGTCAGCTCCACCGTGGGTGCCCAGCCGAGCGCGCCGAGGCCGAACACCACCGGCGGCAGCGCGTCCACCGCCAGGGCGAGCAGGATGGCGTCCGGCTCGCGGCCGTCGCGCAGCATGAACCAGCCACGCATCTCCGGCACGCCGTCCGGGTCGTGCGTCAGCCAGCCCGCGGTGGCCGGATCCAGGCGGATGTCCACCTGGCTGCTTATCCCGGGCGCGGACGGCAGTTCGGTGCACTCGGCGGGCGGCGGCAGCACGGGCGGCGCCCCGGTCCAGGACGGGCCGGGGCTGCCGTCGGCGCCGTCGGCGGCCAGGCCGGGGCCGTCGGCGGCCGGGCCGGGCAGCGAGCCGGTGGACACCATCGCCTCGATCATCGGGCTGCCGTCCTGGACCAGCGAGGCGCGGGCCATCGCGGCTGTCTTGCCGTGCTTCAGCCAGGTCACCTCGACCTGGGCGGGCGCGATCGCCGGCACCCGGAGGAAGTGCGCGTTGGTGGCGACCGGGTACGGGTGCGGGGAGCCATCCAGGACGGCGCGCAGCATGGCCGCGATGAGCAGGCCGCCGTTCACCGCGGGCGGGCCCTGGCCGGACGGCGGCGCGGCGAACCGCGGATCGGGGCGCATCTCGTACCTGCCGTCGCCGGTGCGCCGGACCGCGGTCGCCTCGTCGAACGTGCTGACCGCGGTCAGGTCGTGGGCTAGGCCCACAACTGGCCTTCCAGCTGGGACTCGGCTTCGTCGAGAGTGCCGGCGTAGGCGCCGGTGGACAGGTACTTCCAGCCGCCGTCGGCGATGATCACCGCGATGTCGGCCTGCTGGCCGGCCTTGGCCGCCCTGGCCGCGACGCCGAGCGCGGCGTGCACCGCGCCGCCGGAGGAGATGCCGGCGAAGATGCCCTCGACCGACAACAGCTCGCGGGTGCGGCGCAGCGCGTCCGCGGTGGACACCGAGAAGCGGGTGGTCAGCACCGACGCGTCGTACAGCTCAGGGACGAAGCCCTCGTCCACGTTGCGCAGCCCGTAGACCAGCTCGCCGTACCGGGGCTCGGCCGCGACGATCTGCACCCCGGGCTGGTGCTCGCGCAGATACCGGCCGACGCCCATCAGCGTGCCGGTGGTGCCCAGGCCGGCCACGAAGTGGGTGATCTCCGGCAGGTCGGCCAGCAGCTCCGGGCCGGTGGTCTCGTAGTGCGACCTGGCGTTCGCCTCGTTGCCGTACTGGTAGAGCATGATCCAGTCGGGGTGCGCCGCGGTCAGCCGCTTGGCCACCCGGACCGCCTCGTTGGAGCCGCCCGCGGCCGGTGAGTAGATGATCTCGGCGCCGAACATCTCCAGCAGCTGCCTGCGCTCGTCCGACACGTTCTCCGGCATGACGCAGGTCATCCGGTAGCCGCGCAGCTTGGCCACCATGGCCAGGGAGATGCCGGTGTTCCCGGACGTCGGCTCGAGGATCATGCAGCCGGGTGACAGCAGGCCGTCCTTCTCCGCCTGCTCAATCATGTAGAAGGCGGCCCGGTCCTTGACCGAGCCGGTCGGGTTGCGGTCCTCCAGCTTGGCCCACAGCCGGACGCCGGAGCCGGGAGAGAGCCTGGGCAGGCCGACCAGCGGGGTGTGCCCCAGCGAGTCGAGCAGTGAGTCGTAGCGCATCCGGCGTTACTCCGCGCAGCGGGCCGGGCGGCTCAGCCGCTGCCGACGGCCCCGGCTGGGCCGGCTGGGGCGCCGCCCGCCACCGCGGGCAGCACGGTCACGGTGTCGCCGTCGGACACCGGGGTCTCCAGGCCGCCGAGGAACCGCACGTCCTCGTCGTTCAGGTAGACGTTCACGAACCGGCGCAGTCCTTTGTCGTCCACCAGCCGCTCGCGCAGGCCGCCGTGCTTAGCCTCCAGGTCGGCGAGCAGCTCGTCGAGCGTGGCTCCCGAGCCCTCGACTGACTTCGCCCCGCCGGTGTAGCTGCGCAGGATGGTCGGTATGCGGACCTCGATGGCCATCTGTGCTCCAGTGCTCCTGTGTGAGGCGGTCGGTGGGCGCGCCGCCGGTGCGGCGCGTTCGGCAGCAGGCTCCTCGGATCACAACCTGCTGGTTGCCGGGATCATTCCGGAGTGATCCGCACCTCTTCCTCGGTGACCTCATCGGAGACGATGCGGAACGAGCGGAACTCGGTGCTGCCGGTGTCCCGGGTGGACACCAGCACGTAGTGCGCTCCCGGCTCGCTGGCCAGCGAGGTGTCGGTGCGGGACGGGTAGGCCTCGGTGGCGGTGTGCGAGTGGTAGATGACCACCGGTTCCTCGTCCCGGTCGTCCATCTCCCGCCACACGTGCAGCAGCTCCATCGAGTCGAACTCGTAGAACGTGGGTGACCGGGCGGCGTTGGTCATCGGGATGAACCGTTCGGGCCGGTCGCTGCCGGCCGGGCCGGCGAGCACGCCGCACGCCTCGTCCGGGTGGTCGGCGCGGGCGTGCGCGACGATCTTGTCGTGCAGCGCCTGGCTGATCGTCAGCATGCGGACGAGCCTACCGGCGGGCGGTGCGCCGGCCGGGCGGGCGGTCCCTTACCAGAGGGCGTGCACCAGGGATTCCTGGAGTACCGACAGCCAGTCATAGATCCAGAACCCGGCGGCCTGCGGGCCGCCCTGCGCGGCCCGCTCCTGCATGGCCCGCATGTCCTCGGAGACCTCCAGCTGCACGCCGAGCGCCAGCCGGATGTCGTTCAGCGCGCGCAGCCAGGCCTGGGCCTGCTCGCCGGTCAGCTGCACCCGGCCGCCGGCCTCGGGCAGCGTGTCCAACACGGTCTGCGCGGCGGCCATCTTGCCCGAGCGCAGCCCGCGCTCGGTGTACCGGCGGAACTCCCCCGAGGCCTGGTCGTCGTCGGAGTAGCCGTCCGGGAACAGCCGGGCCAGGATCGGGTCGTCGGGCTTGCGGGAGCTGCTGCTCAGCCCGAGCATTTCCTCGATCGCGGCCTCGGTGGCTTCCGGCGTCGGCGGCGGCCCGGTGTCCGGTGCCGCCGGCCCCGCCGCCTGCGCTGCCGCCGCCGGGTCGGTCAGGTCCGCCAGGCCGGTCGCGGGGCCGGCGCCGCCGTCCGCGCCGGGCTGCGGCAGCCCGTCGTCGATCAGCTCGGTTATCTGGCTGACCAGGCCGCGCAGCAGCACCGCCTCGGCGGCGCTGAACTGCGCGGTGGCACCGCCGCCGCGGGCGGCGCGGAACCCGATGCCCGGCACTTGCTGGCCCTCCTGGGAAATCGGCTCACTTGTCCTGAGCGGCTCACTTGTCCTGAGAGACCGTAGCCCACAGCCCGTAGCCGTGCAGGATCTCGACGTCCCGCTCCATCTCCTCGCGGGCCCCGGAGGCCACCACCGCCTTGCCCTTGTGGTGCACGTCCATCATCAGCTTGGTGGCCTTCCGCTTGGAGTACCCGAACACGTGCTGGAACACGTAGGTGACGTAGTCCATCAGGTTGACCGGGTCGTTCCAGACGATCGCGATCCACGGAAACGCTGGGGTGGTGGCCTGATCGGATTCGGGCCGCTCGACCTCAACTGGTGCCACACTCACAGTTGACATCCTCCTCCATGCCTAGTCTTCCACTCCTGGCATCCTCCATCCGCGTGGAGGCGGGGGATTCCAGCTACTACACCGATGGGGGCAGCAGTTGAGGTTCGCGGTTCGCAGGCCCGCCCAGCGGCAAGCCTCCCCGCGCAGTCACGGCATGCCCTGCCGCGATGTTGCGTGCCGCGTTCACATCAGCGTTGCAGACAAAGCCGCAGGCTACGCAGGCGAAGAGAGCTTGGCTCTTGCGGCTCTCCGCCGCGATATGCCCGCACGCGCTGCAGCGCTGCGAGGTGAACGCGGGTGGTATCCGTTCGACCCGGCCCGGGGCCTTTTCGTCCAGGCGTCTAACCAGCAGCCCCCAGCCAGAACGCATGATCTCGCGGTTCAGCCCAGCCTTCTGGCGCACGTTCCGGCCCGGCTGCTCACGAGTACCCCGCACCGAGCGGGTCATGTTCCTGATGCGCAGGTCTTCGACCCGGATCAGGTCGAACCGCCGGGCGAGGTCGGTACTCACTTTCTCCGCCCAGTCTTTGCGAGTGTCGGCCTCGCGGGCGCGCAGCCGGGCGAGGGCGAGCTTCGTGCGGGTCCGGCGGCTAGAGCCGCGTTTGGCCCTGGACAGCTTCCGGGCTTGGGTGAGCTGGCGTGCCTGCTCCAGGTACCCCGGGGCGTGGCCGCGTCCCGGACGCCACCAGGACTGCTGTTCGACGGCCAGGTTCCAGACGTACCGCGCGTGCGCGCAATGACCGCGCAGAACTGCCTCTTGTGCAAGGGTAGGTGCCAGGCGGTAGCGGGACATGCGAAAACTCTATCGATTACTGCTGACATTCCGGAGGAGGTGAAGCGGCGTTTCCTCACCGGCCCTGAGGGCCGGGCGTCCACGCCGCAACTGTGATGAGCAGTACTCCGGCAAGTGAGGCCGAGACACCAGCCAGTAGGCCGGCGGCGGCGATGCCCGGCACCGCGCTGCTGACCGACCAATACGAGCTGACCATGCTGCAGGCCGCCCTGAGCAGCGGGACGGCGCAGCGGCGCGCGGTGTTCGAGGTGTTCGCCCGGCACCTGCCGCACGGCCGCCGGTACGGCGTGGTGGCGGGCACCGGGCGGCTGCTCGACGCGCTCCGCCGGTTCCGGTTCGGCCCGGACGAGATCGGCTTCCTGCGCGACGCCAAGGTGGTGGACGAGGCGACGCTGGCCTACCTGGAGTCCTACCGGTTCACCGGCGACATGTGGGGCTACGCGGAGGGCGACTGCTACTTCCCCGGCTCGCCGATCGTGGTGGTCGAGGCGCCGTTCGCGGAGGCGGTGCTGCTGGAGACGCTGACCTTGTCGATCCTGAACCACGACTGCGCGATCGCCTCGGCGGCCGCCCGGATGGTGACCGCGGCCGGCGGGCGGCCACTGATCGAGATGGGCTCCCGGCGCACCCACGAGTACGCCGCGGTGGCCGCGGCCCGGGCGGCCTACATCGTGGGCTTCGACGCCACGTCGAACCTGCAGGCCCGGCAGGAGTACGGGGTGCCGAGCACCGGCACCAGCGCGCATGCGTTCACCCTGCTGCACGACAGCGAGCGGCACGCCTTCGCCACCCAGCTGGAGTCGCTGGGCAGCGGCACCACGCTGCTGGTGGACACGTTCGACGTGCCGCGGGCGGTGCGCACCGCGGTGGAACTGGCCGGCGACAAGCTGGGTGCGGTGCGGATCGACAGCGGCGACCTGCCGAACGAGGCCCGCGAGGTGCGCGCGCTGCTCGACGAGCTGGGCGCGACGAAGACCCGGATCATCCTCACCGGCGACCTGGACGAGTTCTCGATCGCCGCGCTGGGCACCGCGCCGGTGGACGGCTACGGGGTCGGCACCGCGCTGGTCACTGGGTCCGGCGCGCCCACCGCCGCGCTGGTGTACAAGCTGGTGGCCAGGGCCGGGACCGAGGAGCCTGGCGCGCCGCTGCGGCCAATGGCCAAACGCTCGGTGGGCAAGCCGGGCATCGGAGGGCGCAAGTGGGCGGTGCGGCACCGCGACGACCACGGCACCGCGCTGGCCGAGCTGGTCACGCTGGCCGAGCCCGACCTGGGGCCGAACGACCGGGCGCTGCTGCACCCGCTGATCCGCGCGGGCGAGCTGACCGGCGTCCAGGACACCGAGGCGGCCCGCGGGCAGCACCGCGCGGCCATGGCCGAGCTGCCCGGGTATGCCCGGCAGCTGTCCCGCGGCTACCCGGCCATCCCGACCATCTTCGAGGAACCCGACGGCGACTGAGCCGGGTCAGAGATCATCCTCAATGTGCCCCGGGCCGTCCGGGCGGAAGTACCTGCGGTCCTCCTCCTCCATCGCGTCCACGTCCGCGGCGGCGGCCTGCTTGACCTGGTCGAGCTCGGGATCGTCAGGGCCGGGACGATCAGGAAGGACCCAGCGCTGCAGCCAGCGCGGCGCCTCTGCGCCATCGCCAGACTTCAACCAGGAAAAGAACCCCATAACCGACTCCTCGCCCCGTACATACCTGGGCGTTCCCGCCGGCCAGCCGATTCATGCCCAGCTAGCCGCCCCGGCCCGCGCCCAGCACGGCGGCCCCGGCCCCGCGGCGGTTAACCGGGGCGACGGGGCGGCACCGGCCCGGCTACAGTGCCCGGATGGCTGTCAACACGGAGAAGTTCGCCGCGGTGCTGCGCGAGCTGGGCGTGCCGGGCCAGGTCAGGGAGCTGCCCGAGGCGGCCCCGACCGCGGCCAGCGCGGCCGAGCAGCTCGGCTGCGAAGTGGGCGCGATCGCCAACAGCCTGGTGTTCAGCGCGGACGGCGCGCCGGTGCTGATCATGACCAGCGGGGCACACCGGGTGGACACCGCGAAGGCGGCGGCGCTGCTCGGCGTGACCGCGGTGCGCCGGGCCGACGCGGACTCGGTCCGGGCCTGGACCGGCCAGCCCATCGGCGGCGTCGCGCCGGTCGGCCACCCCCGCCCGATCCGCACCCTGGTGGACACCTGGCTGGCCAGGCACGAGGTGGTCTGGGCGGCCGGCGGCCACCCGCACACCATCTTCCCGACCAGCTACGGCGAACTGCTGCGGATCACCGGCGGCAGCCCCGCCGACGTCGGCGCCTAGCCAGGTGATGGCGCGCCCGGCAGCGCTCCGGCCCGGCCAGTGGGTACCCTGACCTATCGGGCGTACCGTGACAATGATTCATAAATCAGCCAAAGGATCGCGGGCCTGCCGCCGGTCGCAGACCTGTTTTCCTCCCCTGGAGTCTGCTCCCTCCCTGGAGCAGGAAAGGCTTCCCGCACCGTGGCATCTAACCCCGCTCCCTGCAGTGCCCGCCGGCTGGTGGCACCGCTGTCAGCGCGGCGACCATGCGGGTGACTGGTGCGGTGGACTCTGTTCGTGATCTCGGTGCCCAGGACCATCTCTGCTGGGTGCACAGCAGCCCGGCAGACTACCTGGCATGCCTGGCCGAGTTCTTCACGTACGGCCTGGACCGCGGGCTGCGGCCCGGCTACGCCGGCCTGGCCAGCGCGGAGAAACTGCGGGGCGACCTTGCGGACGGCGGCGGGCCACTGGCCGGCGAGACGGTCACCGTGATCTCCCTGGAGGACCTCGTCCAGCCGGGAAAGCCGGCCGATCCCACGAAGATCGTCGCCAGGTATGCCGCCGCCACCGAGGAGGCACTGGCGGCCGGCTATCGCGGCCTGCGGGTCAGCGCCGATGTCACCGACATCGTGCGTGCCCCCGGGCAGCAGGAGTCGTTCGCCTCGTGTGAGTTCCTGCTGGAGCGGTACGCGTCACACCATCCGCTGTCGGCGATGTGCTCCTACGGCGCGGAACTCGGCGATACGGTCAAGCAGTTCGCGGCGCTGCACGCGGCCGTGCCGGCCGGGCTGACGCCGTTTCAGCTGATCGCCAGGCAGGACGGGGCGGTCGGTTTGATCGGCGACATCGACGCGGCCTGCCAGGCGGAATGGGAATGGGCGCTGAAGTGGCTTCAGCCTGCCGAAGGCGGCCTCATCCTTGACCTGTCGGCGGCCGGGTTCATAGACCACCGGGGCGTGCAGATCCTGGATGAGTTCGTGGAGAAGTGCCCGGTTCAGGTGACCGTCCGGTCGCTGCCGCCGTCGGCCCGGCGGGTCATGGACCTGCTGGGCCTGGACCGGTTCTTCGCCCGGACGGAGCGTGAGTGATGAGAACGGCAGCCGCCGGGAACCGGCCCGGTCATAACCACGAAGCCGGCTTCTACGGTTCGGACGGCGATTTCCGCGCACTGATCGTGCCGTTCGCCGAGGAGGCGATCGCCGCCGGTGAGCCGGTCATCTTCGGATACGACGACCGCAAGGCGGGGCTGCTGCGGCGCTGGCTGTCCAGCCTGGCCACCGTGACATTCATCGCTGACCGGAGCCTGTATGCGACGCCGGCGCAGGCCATCGCCGCGTACCAGAGGCTGTTCGAGCGTCACGTGGCGGCCGGCGCGGGGCACATCTGGATCGCCGGGGATGTCCCGCACCCGGGCAACGGCGGGCGGTTCGCCGGATGGGACCGCTATGAATCGGCGATCAATACGGTCTGGGATGACTTCCCGGTGCACAGCCTGTGCCTGTACGACACGGTGACCGCGCCGGGATATGTCCTCGACGTGGCCGAGCGCACCCACCCGCGCCTGGTGTCCGCGACCGGGGAGCACCGGGTCAGCGACCGCTACCAGGACGTCCCGGCCTTCGAGGGCCTGGCCGCCGAACCCGACCCGCTGGAGCGCACGCCGCCCGGCATCGAACTGGCCGGCCCGTCCGCGGCCGGCGTCAGGCAGGCGCTCACCCGGGCGGCCCGCGGCCTGGTCGATCACGCCACGCTGACCGACCTGCTGATCGGTGTCTCGGAGGCGGTGAACAACGCGCTGGCGCACGGCCAGCCGCCGGTGACGGTGCGGATCTGGACCGCGCCCGGCCGGGTTGTCGCCCGCATCCGCGATCGCGGCACCGGCCCGGCCGACCGGCGCCTGGCGGGCCTGGTGCCCACCGGATCCGGCCGGTCAGGTCCTGGGTTCGGGCTGTGGGTGATGCACCAGCTTGACCTCGATACCGCGCTCATCCAGGCGAGCGACGGCTTCACCGTCAGGCTGCGGGCAGGCACCGTCACGAGCTGATCAGCTGGGCGCTCGCTGGCCCGGCTTGCGCCAGACCAGCGAGTAGCGCCACAGCAGGTGCCGCCGGTACCGGGCACCGGGCAGCACCTCCAGCGCGGCGGCCCGGGTCTGCGCCCAGGTCAGCCCGGGCTCTTTGACCGGCGCGCCGGGGCCGCCCTCGCCGTGCACGGCGCGCAGCACCCGGTTCACCGGGCTGGCCACCAGGGCCCGCGGCAGGTCGGCCGGAAACGTGTCCCGGCCCAGCCCGACGACCGCGATCCGGCCGCCCGGCCGGACCAGATCCCGCAGCGCGCGCAGCGCGGCCGGGAAGTCCATGTGGTGCAGCACGGTGTTCGCGCAGGCGAAGTCGAAGCTTTCTTTGCTGAACGGCTGCGCCATGAAGTCCCGCTCGATCAGCGACACATTCCGTTGCCCGGCGCAGTTCCGCCGGGCCAGGCTGATCATCCTGGCGTCGCTGTCGATGCCGGTCACCTCGCCGCAGCGGGCCGCCAGCGCGCGGAGCATCCGGCCGTCGCCGCAGCCCACCTCCAGCGCGGCCGCGCAGTCCGGCGGCACCGCGGCCAGGATGAATCGCTCGTGGTGCACGTTGTGATTCCAGTACGCGGCCGGCGGGGTGCTGTCCATGGCCCCCTACGGTAGGGCGCGGGGTACGGTCGGGGCATGCGCGCGCTCATCGTCGTCGACGTGCAGAACGACTTCTGCGAAGGCGGGTCGCTCGCGGTCAGCGGCGGCGCCGCGGTGGCCCGCGGCATCACCGGGTACCTGGCCGCGCACGGCGGCGGGTACGCCGCGGTCGTCGCCAGCCGGGACTACCACATCGACCCGGGCGGCCACTTCTCCAGCGACCCGGACTACGACTCGTCCTGGCCGCCGCACTGCGTGGCCGGCACGCCGGGCGTGCGGTTCCACCCGGACCTGGACACCGGCCTGGTGCACGAGGTGTTCAGCAAGGGCGCGCACGCGGCCGCCTACAGCGGGTTCGAGGGCGCCACGGACGGCGGCACGCCGCTGGCGGACTGGCTGCGGGACCGGGGCATCGCCGAACTGGACGTGGCCGGCATCGCCACGGACTACTGCGTGCGGGCGACCGCGGCGGACGCGGCCGCGGCCGGCTGGCGCACCCGGGTGCTGCTGCCGCTGACCGCCGGGGTGGCGGCGAAGAGCACCGTCCGGACGCTGGAGGCGCTGCGCGCGGTGGGTGTGGATCTGGCCACCGACGTCCCAGGGTGAGACGGGCCGGCCGGCCTGGCCGGCTTACCGTCGACCGGAAGGCAGCCTGACCCGGCCGCCCGAGGCCCAGGAGGCGTGATGGCCCGACGGGACATCGAGTTCGACGCCGAAGGCGTCACCCTGCGCGGCTGGTTCTACCCGGGCGCCGGGAGCACCGGCGCCGCCGCCGCGGTGGTGCTGACGCACGGCTTCTCCGCCGTCAAGGAGATGTACCTGGACCGGTTCGCGGAGGCGTTCGCCGACGCCGGGATCGGCGCGCTGGTGTTCGACAACCGCAACTTCGGCGCCAGCGACGGCGAGCCGCGGCAGGAGATCGACCCGTGGGCGCAGGTCCGCGACTACCGGCACGCGATCACCTACGCGGGCACGCTGCCCGAGGTGGATCCGGCCCGGATCGGCATCTGGGGCAGCAGCTACTCCGGCGGGCACGTGCTGGTGGTGGCGGCCATCGACCGCCGGGTGCGGGCCGTGGTCAGCCAGGTCCCGCTGATCAGCGGGCACGACAATCTGCGCGCGCTGGTCCGGGCCGACTTCATCGCCGGGCTGCGCGAGCAGTTCGACGCCGACCGGCTGGCCCGCTTCGAAGGCAAGCCGCCGGCCATGCTGCCGGTGGTGGCCGAGGATCCGCTGGCCCCGTCCGCGCTGCCCACGGCGGACTCCTGGCAGTGGTTCACCGACACCGGGAAGAACCGCGCGCCGTCCTGGCGGAACGAGGTCACACTGCGCAGCGTGGAGATGTTCACCGAGTACGAGCCGGTGAGCTACCTGCCCTACATCAGCCCGACGCCGCTGCTGCTCGTGGTGGCCAGGGGCGACCACCTGGTGCCCTCAGAACTGGCGCTGGCCGGCTACCAGCGGGCGCACCAGCCCAAGGATCTGGTCATCCTGGGCGGCGGCCACTTCGACGCGTACGTGCAGGACTTCGAGGCGGCCAGCGGGCCGGCCCGTGACTGGTTCGCGCACCACCTGGCGCGCTGACCGGGCGGGGCCGGTTACTCGCCGGACGGCAGGGATTCGTAGATCTTCTTGCAGTCCGGGCAGATGGGGAACCGCTTGGGATCCCGCGACGGCACCCAGACCTTGCCGCAGAGCGCCACGACGGGCGTGCCGCTGACCGCGCTGTCCACGATCTTGTTCTTGTCCACGTAGTGAGCGAACCGCTCGTGGTCGCCGTCGCCGTGCGAGAGGTCCGGCCGGACGTCGGTGCTAGTCCCGGTGCTGCCACCGGGCAGGGTCTCAGTGCTCACGGACGCAAAGTTTACGCGCCCCGGCCGGTGTTCACACGGCCCGCCCGGTCCCGGTCAGTTCATCCGGGGGTCGTCGGGGTAGGTGGCGACCAGGGCCAGGTCGCCGCCCTGGCGGCGCAGCACCTCGTGCCACAGCCGCGCCGGCTCGGTGACGAAGCAGTCGGCCGGCTCGCCCAGCAGCACGTACCAGGCACCCTCGTCGATCTCAGACTCCAGCTGGCCGCTGCCCCAGCCGGCGTAGCCGGCGAACACCCGCAGCGAGGTGATCTCCGCGGCCAGCACCTCCGGCGGCGCCTCCAGGTCGACCAGCCCGATCCGCGACATCAGCGGCCCGCCGTCCAGCCCGCGCCAGCCGAGCGGCTCACCGTTCCCGCTGGCCTGGGCCAGCGCCAGCGCGCTGGTCGGCGCGACCGGGCCACCGGTGAACACCACCGAGGGGAGGGTGGCCAGGTCGGTCCACGGCTCGAGCACCTGGCCGACGGACACCTCGGTGGGCCGGTTCAGCACGACGCCCAGGGTGCCCTCGCTGGGCTCGTGCTCGACCACCAGGACCACGCTGCGGCGGAAGTTCGGGTCACCGAGCATCGGCGTGGCGACGAGCAGCCGCCCCGCCTTGGCCGTCTCACCCATGGGGCGCAAGCTTCATGACTGCGATCCGGATTCCTGCCCGTGGCCCTGCGCCTCCTCACGGACCGCGGCGGCAACCGCCGAGGCCACGTCCGCGTGGAAGACGGAAGGGATGATGTAGTTCGGACCGAGTTCGTCCGCGGACACCACGCTAGCAAGCGCGCGGGCCGCCGCGACCAGCATCTGGTCGGTTACCGTGCGGCTCTGCGCGTCCAGCAGGCCGCGGAAGACGCCGGGGAAGGCCAGCACGTTGTTGATCTGGTTCGGGTAGTCGCTGCGGCCGGTGGCGACGACCGCGGCGTGCTCCCTGGCCTCGTCCGGGTCGACCTCGGGGTCGGGGTTGGCCAGCGCGAAGACGATCGACTGGCCGGCCATGGCCGCGACGTCGCCGCCGGACAGGATGTTCGGCACCGACAGCCCGATGAACACGTCGGCACCGCGCACCGCGCCGGGCAGGCCGCCTGAGTAGCCGGCCGGGTTGGTGTTCTCCGCGATCCAGCGCAGGCTGCCGTCCAGGCCGGGCCGGCCGGCGTGCACCGCGCCCTTGTCGTCGAACACCACCACGTCTTTCGCGCCGGACAGCAGCAGCAGCCGGAGCACCGCGGTGCCCGCCGCGCCCGCGCCCGTCATCACGATCCTGACCGCGGTCATCTGCTTGCCCACCACGCGCAGCGCGTTGGTCAGCGCGGCCAGCACGACGATCGCGGTGCCGTGCTGGTCGTCGTGGAACACCGGGATGTCGAGCAGCTCGCGCAGCCGCCGTTCCACCTCGAAGCAGCGCGGCGCGCTGATGTCCTCCAGGTTGATGCCGCCCCAGCCGGGGGCGATGTTCTGCACGGTGCGGACGATCTCGTCGGTGTCCTGGGTGTCCAGGCAGATCGGCCAGGCGTCGATGCCGGCGAACCGCTTGAACAGCGCGGCCTTGCCCTCCATCACCGGCAGCGCGGCGTACGGGCCGATGTTGCCCAGGCCGAGCACCGCCGAGCCGTCGGTGACCACGGCCACGCTGTTCCGCTTGACGGTGAGCCGGCGGACGTCGTCGGGGGTGGCGGCGATGGCCAGCGATACCCGGGCCACGCCGGGTGTGTAGGCCATGGACAGCTCGTCCCTGGTGCGCAGCGGCACCTTGGACCGCATTTCGATCTTGCCGCCGAGGTGCATGAGGAACGTGCGGTCGCTGACCTTGTGCAGCGTCACGCCGTCGATGGCGCGCAGCGCGGTGACGATCGCGTCGGCGTGCTCGCTGTCGCGTGCCGCGCAGGTCACGTCCACCCGCAGCCGTCCCGGCCCGGCCGAGGTCACGTCCAGCGCGGTCACCACGCCGCCGGTCTGCTCCACCGCGTGGGTGAGCTCGCTGACCGCCCGCCCGTGCGAGGCGACCTCCAGCCGCACGGTGATCGAATATGACACGCTCGGCGCCATGCTCACGTCATGTCCTGCCTCTCCCTCAACGCGTACCCTGCAAGGGTGGCACAAGGGAGGACCGGGGTTACGTCGGCACCGGGCACATCGGGCCTGGAAGTCGTGGTGCCCGGCGGCGCGGGCCCGCAGCTCGATCCGGCACGGCTGCGGCAGGCGGTCGCCCGGCTGTCCCGGCGGCTGCGCCGCCACCAGCTGGCCGGGCTGACCGCGACGCAGATCGCCGCGCTCTACACGGTGGAGCAGTCCGGCCCGCTGCGGCTGAGCGATCTCGCCGCGGCCGAGGGGATCGCCCCGTCCACGCTGACCCGGCTGGTCGCCGCGCTGGAGGAGCAGGGGTACGTGAACCGGTGCGCGGTCGCCGGGGACGCCCGGGCCAGCAAGCTGGAGATCACCCCGCGGGGCCGCGAGGTGCTCGAGCACATGCGGCAGGATGCCACCACCGCGCTGGCCCGCAGCCTGGCGCTGCTCGGCCCGGACCAGATCGCCGCGCTGGCCGCGGCGCTGCCCGCGATCGAGCAGCTCGCCGAGTCCGACCCGAGGTGACCCCGCCCGGCCCGCTGCCCCGCGGCCGCGGCGCTAGAACAGCAGGCTGGACAGGGTGCCGCGGGCCTTGACGACCCGCGAGTCCCGGGGCGGGAAGATCTCGAACAGGCTGATCAGGTGCCGCCGGGCCTGGTCGCGCTCGTCGCCGGTGGTCCGCCTGATCGTGCCGAGCATCCGGTCGAACGCCTCGTCCACATTGCCCGAGGCCAGGTCGATGTCGGCCACCTTGGCCTGGGCCGCCACGTCGTCGGGGTGCTCGGCCGCGGCCCGGCGGACCTGCGCCTGGTCGTAGGAGTTCACCCGGGCGAGCAGTTCGACCTGGGCCAGCCCGAGCTTGGCCACCGGGTCGTCCGGCGTGGCGGCCAGCGTGTCGCGGAACGCGGCCGCCGCACCCTCCAGGTCGCCGCGCTGCATGGCCTGCTGCGCCGCCTCGTACCCCGGGTGCGGCGGCGGGCCGCCGGGCCCGCCGGGCTGGCCGGGGCGTGGCGGCGGCATCTGGTCACCGGGGCCCGCGGCGGGCTGGTCACCGGCCGCGTCCGCGGCGTCGCCGCCGGCCTCGCCGGCCTGCGCGCCGCCCGTGCCGACGCCGAGCTGCTCGGCCGCGGCCAGCACCTGGCCCAGCCACTCACGGACCTGGGCTTCGGGCAGCGCGCCGAGGAAGCCGTCCACCATCTGGCCGCCGATCACCGCGACGACCATCGGGATGCTCTGCACCCGCAGCGCGGCGCTCAGCTGCGGGTTGGCGTCCACATCCACCTTGGCCAGCACCCACTGGCCGTCCGCCTCGCCGGCCAGCTTCTCCAGCACCGGGCTGAGCTGCTTGCACGGGCCGCACCATTCGGCCCACAGGTCGAGGATCACCGGCACGGTGCGGGAGCGCTCGACCACGTCGGTGGTGAACGTCTCGTCGGTGGTCTCGAACACGGCCGCGGCCGTGTCCTCGTCACCACCGGACCGTTCCGCCTGCTGCTCCCTGCGCTGCGCGGCGGTTTGGCGCGCTCCGAGATCGACCGCGCCGTGGAGCGAGAACTGCTGAGGCTGCATGTCTTTATCCTGCCTCATCGAGTCCAGTGCCGCCGCCGCAGCCGGCCAGCCCAGCCCGGCCGCGCTGACTTCAGCGCTGGCCGCTCAGAAGGCGGGGGGTTCGGTGTAGCTGCCCCATTCGTCGCGCAGGGCGCCGCAGATCTCGCCCAGGGTGGCCTCAGCGCGGGCGGCGTCGAGCATGGACGGCACCATGTTCTCCCCCGACCTGGCCGCGGCGATCATCGCGGCGAGCGCGGCGTCCACCGTGGCCTGGTCGCGGGCGGCCCGCCGGCGGGCCAGCGTGGCCACCTGCTCCCGCTCCACCTCGTGGCTGATCCGCAGGATCTCCAGCGGCTCCTCGGTGCTGTCGGTGTGCACGTTGACGCCGACCACCCGCTTGTCGCCCTTCTCCAGCTTCTTCTGGTAGGCGAAGGACGCCTCGGCGATCTCCGAGGAGAACCAGCCGTCCTCGATGCCGCGCAGGATCCCGCCGGTCATCGTGTCGTCCGGGCTCATCGCCAGGATGCGGGCGAAGATCTCTTCCGCCTCCTGCTCCAGCCGGTCGGTCAGCGCCTCCAGATACCAGGAGCCGCCGAGCGGGTCGGCCACGTTGAGCACGCCGGTCTCTTCCATGATCACCTGCTGGGTGCGCAGCGCGATCCCGGCCGCCTTCGCGCTGGGCAGCGCGAGCACCTCGTCCAGCGCGTTGGTGTGCAGCGAGTTCGTGCCGCCGAGCACCGCGGCCAGCCCTTCGATCGCGGTGCGCACCACGTTGTTGTCCGGCTGCTGGGCGGTCAGCGACACCCCGGCGGTCTGGGTGTGGAAACGCAGCCACTGGGCCCGCTCGGTGCGCGCGCCGTACCGGTCCCGCAGCCAGCGCGCCCAGATCCGGCGGGCCGCGCGGAATTTGGCGATCTCCTCGAAGAAGTCGATGTGCGCGTCGAAGAAGAACGACAGCCCGGGCGCGAACTTCTCGATGTCCAGCCCCCGGGACAGTCCCAGTTCCACGTAGCCGAACCCGTCGGCCAGGGTGAAGGCCAGCTCCTGCGCGGCCGTCGAGCCGGCCTCCCTGATGTGGTAGCCGGACACCGACAGCGGCTTGTAGGCCGGGATCTCGTGCAGGCAGTACTCCATCAGGTCGCCGATCAGCCGCAGGTGCGGTTCCGGCGCGAACAGCCACTCCTTCTGGGCGATGTACTCCTTGAAGATGTCGGTCTGCAGCGTGCCGTTCAGCTTGCTCAGGTCGGCGCCCTGCCGCTCGGCGGCGGCCAGGTACATGCAGAACACCGGCACGGCCGGCCCGCTGATCGTCATCGACGTGGTGGTGCCGGCCAGCGGGATGCCGTCGAACAGCACGTCCATGTCGGCGGCCGAGGCGATGGCCACGCCGCAGTGCCCGACCTCGCCGAGCGAGCGCGGGTCGTCGGAGTCCCGGCCCATCAGCGTGGGCATGTCGAAGGCGACCGACAGCCCGGTGCCGCCGGCCGCCAGCAGCATCTTGTACCGCTCGTTGGTCTGCCGCGCGCTGCCGAACCCGGAGAACTGGCGGATCGTCCAGGCCCGGCCCCGGTACCCGGTCGGGTACAGGCCGCGGGTGAACGGGTACTCGGCCGGCCAGCCGATGCGCTCGAAGCCGGGCGGCTCGGCGCCGTCGGCCGGCCCGTACACCGGGTCAACCTCGAGCCCGGACAGCGTGCTGAAGTCAGTGTCGCGGACCTTGGCCGCGTCGTAGCGGCGCTGCCAGCGCTGCCTGCCGCCCGCTCCGTCGGGTGTCCCAGAGTGACTGTCTCGCGCATCCATGGCCGCTCCCTCCCCGGACGCGGGAGATAGTAGGAAGTCCTACTATTTTCCCCGGCCCAGTGTACCCACAAGGCGGCCGGAGCCCGGCCTTTCCGGCGCTGCCTATCGCCGGGCGGTTCCGCAGCAGCACCAGGGCGGGCGGCAGCCGTTCATCATGACCGCTTTTCCCCAGGTGAGACGGCCCCGGGGAGAATAATCCCAACCAAACCGGCAGCGGCGTCGTCTAACCAGGTGCCCGGGCGTTACGGGGGTACGCCCGGGTGTACCTCACCCGTGAATGCGGCACAATGAACTGGGAGCCACGTGCGCTGTCACCCGGACGACACAGGTCGTGCTGTCACGCATGGGGGCGTGATGGTCGTGCCGGAGCGGCGGACCGCATCCCAGAGGCTGAACACCAGCAGGGGAGCACCGGTGGGCCGGTTCCTCGGTACAGATGCCGCGGCCGCGGAGGAGCTGTTCAACAGCTGCTACCCGCGGCTGGCCGGGTGGGTGCGGCGGCTGGTCGACGACGACGAGACCGCCCACGAGATCGCATCGGAGGCGTTCACCAGGCTGCTCGCCCGGTGGTCCGCCCTGGACAACCCGCAGAGCTACTTGTACATGATTGCCACCAACCTGGTCCGTGACCACTGGCGCAAGACCGAGCGCGAGCGCCGGGCGATGCGCACCGTCACCGCGTCCGCCGCGACCGACCAGGCCCCCTCCCCGGCCGCCGACGTGGACGTGCGGCAGCTCATCCAGGGCCTGCCGACCCGGCTGCGCAACGCCTTCCTGCTGCACTACTACGCCGGCTTCGCGGTGCGCGAGGTCGCGGTGATGCTCGGGCGGCCAGAAGGCACGATCAAGGCCGATCTGTTCGCGGCGCGGGCGAAGCTGCGGGCCAGCCTCGGCGGGGTGAGCAGTGACTGAGCCACGCGATCCCTTCGAGAACTGGCTGCACACCGAGGTGGAGCCGATGCAACCGCCCCCCGGGACGTTCGAGCAGATCAGGAAGCGGGCCCGGCGGCGCAAGAGGCGGCGGGCCGCGATGTCGGCCGCATCGGCGGGCGTGGCGGCGGGCGTGATCGTGCTCGCCGTCGTCGCGTTGCCCAAGGTGGTGCCGGGGGTGCTGCACCTGAAGTCGCGCCCGGCGTCGGCGGCCGGGACCGGCCCCAGCCACAACACCGGCAACGGCACCCCAGCAAGCCGGGGCGCGCACTCGATGTCGCCGAGCACGTCCCCGCCGCCCAGCACCCCGGCTGTGGGGGGCACCGGCCCGGTGCCGGCCAACTTCGCGCCGTCCTCGGTCACCTTCGTCGACCAGAACATCGGCTTCGTCATCGGGCAGGCCGGCACGCCCGGCCAGTGCGCGAACGCCGACCCCACCATCTGCACCTCGGTCGCCGAGACGATGGACGCGGGCCAGACGTGGCGCGGCGTGCCCGCGCCGGACACCGGCGCGCCGGACGGCAAGTCGGGGGTCAGCCAGATCCGGTTCATCGACTCCAGCACCGGCTGGGCGTTCGGCCCTGAGCTTTGGGTAACCCGCGACGGCGGGCACAGTTGGGCGCGGGTCGACACGCACGGGATGCGGGTCATCGACCTGGAGACGGCCGGCAGCCAGGTGTATGCGGTGTTCGCCCGGTGCACAGGGACCGGCGCGGACTTCGCGGCGACCTGCAAGCACGTGTCGCTGTACTCCTCGCCTGGGGGCAGCAGCGACTGGACGCCGATCAGCAGCGGGCTGGGCTGGAACAACGGCTACGTGTCGGCGAAGGTGGTGCTCGGCCAGGGGGCGGGGACCACGACGCTCCAGGGGTACTTCTACGAGCCGGACGGCATGGTGCTGACCGGCCAGGCCACGGCCGGCGCCGGCTGGACGCTCACCGGCCAGACGCCGGCGCCGTGCCAGCCGCTGGGCGCCCAGCAGGACGGCCAGCCCGCGGGCGGCCAGCTCGCCGCCACCAGCAACGGCGGCCTGGCGCTGGCCTGCCCGGGCACCACCGGCAGCAACCAGGAGACCGTCTACACCTCCAGCGACGGCGGGCAGAGCTGGCAGCAGCAGGCCAGCGTCACGGTGCAGGGGACGGCGACCTCGCTGGCCTACGGCAGCGGCGTGCTGATGCTGGCCACCACGCAGGGCATCTACACCTCCAGCGACAGCGGGCAGACCTGGCAGCCGACCGCGCAGCTGCCCGGCGGGTTCAGCTATGTCGGGCAGACCACGCCCACGCAGGCGGTGGCGGTGCCCGCCGAGCCGGGCAGCTACCACGCGGTGTGGGTCACCCACAGCGCCGGGCAGAGCTGGCACTCCCACCCGGTCACGAACGGGTAGCGGCCTCCGGCGCGGCCGGGGTGTCCGGTGCGGCGGCGGGGGTGTCGGCGGTGAAGTCGCCGGCGGCCAGGCGCAAGCCGCGGAGCAGGCCGAAGATCTCCGCCAGCTGGCCGTCGGCGTAGCCGGCCAGGCCGAAGTCGGCGGCCATCAGGTCGCCGGTAGCCCGCTGCACCACGTCCCGGCCGCCGGCGGTGATCTCGGCCAGCGTGCCGCGGCCGTCGCGCGGGTTGGGCCGGCGCAGCACCAGGCCCTGCTTCTCCAGCCGGCCGATCGTGTTGGTGACGCTGGTCGGGTGCACCATCAGCCGCTCGCCGATGACCCGCAGCGGTAGCGCGCCGCGGCGGCTGAAGCTGAGCAGCACCAGCGCCTCATACCGGGCGAAGGTGAGCCCGTGCGGCCGCAGGATCCGGTCCAGCTCGCCGAGCAGGATCTGCTGCGCGCGCATGATCGAGGTGACCGCGGCCATGGCGGACGACGGCCCGAACCGGTGCTGCCAGATCTCGGCCGCCCGGGCTATCGGGTCGAAGGGCAGGTCAAGCGGCTTCGCCACACCGCCACCGTAGCGGCAGCGTGGAAGTCCGCGCGGCCGGCCTCACATAGGCTGCCAGAATGGACTGGAGCCTGCTGAGCTGCGGGCGCGGGGGGCATGTCACGTATGCGCCGGACGAGCCCGCGGTGCGCCGCCGGTTGCGCGCCGCCACCGGGGACGGCGAGGCCTGGCGCTGCCTGCGCTGCGCGGCGTTCGTGCCCGGGCCGCCTGGTGGCCACGGGCCGGCCGCCGGGGCGCCACGGGTGCGCCGGGGGAAAGAGGTGCGCAGCGCGCTCATCCTGCGCATCTTCGCGGTCGAGCGGTTCCTGCGGGCGCTGATCTTCGCCGGTGCCGCCTACGGCGTGTGGCGGTTCTCCTACTCGCACTCCTCGCTGGAGGCGACCTTCGACCGGGCCGTGCCGGCGCTGCGCAGGCTGTACCAGGACCTCGGCTTCAACTTCAGCCACTCCAAGCTGGCCGGCCTGGTGCAGCACGCGCTGGCGGTGAACTCGCACACGCTGCGGCTGCTGGCCGTCGGGCTGGCCGTATACGCGGTCATCGAGCTGGTCGAGGGCACCGGCCTGTGGCTGGTGAAGCGCTGGGGCGAGTACTTCGCGATGGTGGCGACCTCGATATTCCTGCCGTACGAGATCTATGACCTGACCGCCAAGGTGACCGCTCTGCGGTTGGTGGCGTTCTTGATCAACCTCGCCCTGGTGGTGTACCTGGTGGTCAGCAAGCGGCTGTTCGGGGTGCGCGGCGGGAAGCGGGCATACGAGGAGCGGCTGCGCGAGAACTCCGTCATCGACCAGGCCGCCGAGGCCGCCGCCCGCGAAGCGGACGCTGCCGGCGAAGGGGGCGCTGGGGGCGCTGGGGCGAAGACGCCGGGGGCGCGGAGGCTGCGCCTGGGAAAGATGCGGGTGCGCCAGCGTCGGCGCGACCTGACGGGCGTCCATGATCACGGGCCTTTTGCCGCGTGATCACACCAAGAGTGGTCCGTGCGGACGGCTGACCCGTTAGCCGGTGAGGGTGGCGCGGCCTGGTTAGTCGGTGAGGGTGGCGACGAGTTGGTCGGCGGCGGCGAACGGGTCGAGTTTGCCGTCGGCCACCTGGCCGGCCAGCTCGTCCAGGCCCTCGGGCAGCCGGGCCATCCGGCTGCGCAGCGCGGCCACCGCGATGCCGGCCACCTCTTCCCTGGCCCGGGCCGTACGCCGGCTGTCGCGCTCACCGGATTCGGCCAGCCAGGCCCAGTGCGCGTCGAGCTTGCCGGCCAGCTCGGCGATGCCCTCCCCGGTGCTGGCCACGGTGCTGACGATCGGCGGCTTCCACCCGCCTCCCGCCTCCCCTTCCCCCTTCCGCTGATCACCGGAGTAGCCGAGCGCGATCATGTTGCGCAGGTCGCGGACCGTCTGCTGGGCCTGCGGCCGGTCCGCCTTGTTGACCGCGAACACGTCGGCGACCTCCAGGATGCCGGCCTTGGCCGCCTGGATCGAATCGCCCATGCCCGGCGCGACGAGCACCAGCGTGCTGTCGGCGAGCGAGGCGATGTCCACCTCGGCCTGGCCGACCCCCACGGTCTCGACCAGGATCACGCCGAAGCCGACCGCGTCCAGCACCCGCAGCGCCTGCGGGGTGGCCACGGCGAGTCCGCCGAGATGCCCGCGGCTGGCCATCGACCTGATGAACACGCCGTCGTCGGTGGCGTGGTCCTGCATCCTGATCCGGTCGCCGAGCAGCGCACCGCCGGTGAACGGCGAGCTCGGGTCGACCGCGATCACGCCGACCCGCAGCCCTTCGCCCCGGTAGTGCTTGACCAGCGCGCCGGTGACGGTGGACTTGCCCACGCCCGGCGAGCCGGTCAGGCCGATCACCCGCGCCCCCCGGCCCAGCGGGGCCAGCGCTCTCATCACTGGCCGGAGTTGCGGCGCGCCGTTCTCGATCAGCGAGACGAGCCGGGCGAGCGCCCGCGGGTCACCGGACGTGGCCCGCTTGACCAGCCTGTCGACCTCGGCTGCCGCGTCCTCTTTCTCCCGGCCGGCCGCGGGCGCCGGGTCAGCCACGCCCGGTGCTGCCGGGCACCCGCAGCAGCAGCGCGTCGCCCTGGCCGCCGCCGCCGCACAGCGCGGCCGCGCCGAGACCGCCGCCGCGGCGGCGCAGTTCCAGCGCGAGGTGCAGGGCGATCCGCGCGCCGGACGCGCCGATCGGGTGGCCGAGCGCGATCGCGCCGCCGTTGACGTTGACCTTGTCCGGATCCACGTCCAGGTCCCGCACTGACTGGATGGCGACCGCGGCGAACGCCTCGTTGATCTCGATCAGGTCGAGGTCGGCGACGGTCGCCCCGGCCTTGCCGAGCGCGTGCTTGATGGCGCCGGACGGCTGGGAGAGCAGCGAGTTGTCCGGCCCTGCCACGTTGCCGTGCGCACCGATCTCGGCCAGCACCGGCAGGCCGCGGGCGGCCGCGGTCTCCGCCGAGGTGACCACCACCGCGCAGGCGCCGTCGGAGATCTGGGATGACGAGCCGGCGGTGATGGTCCCGCCGGCGCCGAACGCCGGGCGAAGCTTGCTGAGCGCCTCGGCGGTGCTGTCCGGGCGGACACCCTCGTCGGCGTCGAAGACCAGCGGGTCACCGCGGCGCTGCGGTACCTGGACGGCCACGATCTCCTCGTCCAGCACGCCGTTCTTGATCGCTTCGGCCGCCCGCTGGTGTGACCGTGCGGAGAACTCGTCCTGCGCCTGGCGGCCGATCCCGGCCCGCCCGGCGTGCCGCTCGGTGGACTCGCCCATGGAGATGTGGTCGAAAGCGTCGGTCAGCCCGTCATAGGCCATGGCGTCCAGCATCTCGGCCGAGCCGTACTTGAAGCCGGCCCGTGAGCCCTTGAGCAGGTGCGGGGCGCCGGTCATCGACTCCATGCCGCCGGCCACCACGACGTCGAACTCGCCCGCCCTGATCAGCTGGGCGGCGAGCGCGATCGCGTCCAGCCCGGACAGGCACACCTTGTTGATGGTGATGGACGGCACCGACATCGGGATCCCGGCCGCCACCGCGGCCTGCCGCGACGGGATCTGCCCGGCTCCCGCCTGCAGCACCTGGCCCATGATCACGTAGTCGACCTGGTCTCCCTGCAGCCCGGCCCGCTCCAGCGCCGCCTGGATCGCGAAGCCACCCAGCTGCACGCCGGTGAACCCCTTCAGCGAACCGAGCAGCCGCCCGAAGGCAGTCCTGGCCCCTCCGACGATGACCGCTTCCCGCATCGCGACCTCCACCTGTCCATCAGCTGTCTGCCACGATACCTACACCAGCCGGACCGGCAGATACCCGCCTGAGGAGGCCCGGGGTGCTGACCCGCATCGACCACGTGGGCATCGCCTGCGTCAGCCTGGACGAGAAGATCTCCTTCTACGAGGCCACGCTCGGCTTCGCCGTGCTGAGCCGGGAGACCAACTCCGGGCAGGGCGTGCGCGAGGCCATCCTGCAGCTGCCGGACGCGCCGCCCGGTGCGGCCTACCTCCAGCTGATCGAGCCGACGGCGGCGGACTCGCCGGTCGGCCGGTTCATCGCGCGCCGGGGCGAGGGGATGCATCACGTGGGGTATGGCGTCACGGACATCGAGCAGGCGCTCGCCGCGGTGAGCGTGGACGGTGTCAGGGTCATCGACGAGCGGCCGCGGCACGGCTCGATGGGGGCGTCAATAGCCTTCCTGCACCCGTCCTCCTTCGGCGGGGTGCTGACCGAACTGGTGCAGCCGGGGCCCCAGTGAGCCAGGTGGCGCAAGGGTAAACCGCAGGTCCGGGGGTGGCGGGCCGGATGGTACGTACAGCGGAATGGCCTTGAAATAACCACCAATGGCACCACCGAGGCGCAAGGGCACATATACGAAAGAGGGGATATTCGGGCCGAGGAACTCAGAAGGCGCGGCCAAGCCAACCCAGACGGAGTACTCTCGCAGGGACTGAGCGGACGACTCGTTACGATCCGTACCCGGCCGGACGCGGGCGATCCAGCGGTGCGCTCCCGGGCTGTGGGAAAAGGATCTATCGGCCAGCCGCTCGTCTATCGCGTGCCCTCTCACCGACCCCAGGATCAGGCGCCATGCAGTCCGACATTGATGCCCAGCTCAGCAACTTCTTCGAAGAGTCTTCCCCGCGCGAGTTCGCAAAGGTGATGCGCGGATATGACCCGCATCAGGTAGATGAGCACCTCAAGCAGGTTGACACCGAGGTGCGCCAGCACCGCGAGCAGGTGCAGGCTCTGCAGCGGGAACTGTCCGACGCACACCGGCAGATTCAGGAACAGGAACGCCCCACCTACGCCGGCCTTGGGTCACGCATTGAGCAATTGCTCAGGCTGGCCGAGGAGCAGGCGACGGAGATCGTCCAAGAGGCGAGATCCAGCGCGAACGAATTCCATGCCGCGGCCAAGGTAGACGCGGCCGAGCTGCGCGCGTCGGCGGAGAACGAGGCCGCCGAGCTGCGTGCCACGGCCAAGCGCGAGACCGACGACCAGCGGACCGCATCCGAGCGCGAGGCCGAGGCGATCATGACCGCCGCCCGGCGCGAGTCGGAGGAGCTGACCAACACCACCGAGCGTGAGGTCGCCAAGCTCCGGGCCACCGCCGACCACGAGATCGCGGAGAAGCGCGCCGCGATCGAGCGGGACATCGCCAAGCTGCGCACCTCCACCGAGCGCGAGGTCGCCCAGCTCAAGGCGTCGGCCAAGCGGGAGCGCGACGAAATCCTCACCACCTCCAAGCGCCAGGCTGACGAGATGCGCAGCCAGGCACAGCGGATCCTGGAGGAGAGCGAAGCACAGCGCGCGCAGGCCGAGGCGGAGTTCGAGATCCACCTGGCCGCCAAGCGCGAGGAGGCGGAGCGGCAGCAGGCCGAGCGGCTGGCCGCCGCGCAGGCCGCCACGCAGAAGCTGGTCACCGAGGCCGAGCAGCGGGCCGCCAACGCCGAGCAGCGGGCTTCCAAGGCCAGCACACAGGCCGAGCAGACCCGGCGCGAGGCCGACCAGCACGCGCGGACCCTCGTCGGCAACGCGAAGAAGAACTCCGACCAGATCGTCGCGCAGGCCAAGTCCCAGGCGAACCAGATGGTGACCGACTCCAAGAACGAGGCCGAGCGGCACCGTGCCTCGGCACAGCGCCAGGTGGACGAACTCACCCGGCAGAAGGACAGCATCACCAGCCACCTCACCCAGCTGCGTCAGCTGCTCGGTGGGCAGCTGCCCGGCATGGGCGAGGAGGCGCTGGCAGCGCCGCAGGCCAAGCCCGGCATCAGCGCCGCCCCGGCGCAGACGCCACCGCAGCAGGCCGCCCCGGCCGACGGTCAGCAGGCCGGCGGCAACCGGCAGACCCCGGCGCACGCGGCACCGCCGCGGCAGGGCAACGGGCCGGCCGGGCAGGGCAACGGGCCGGCCGGGCAGGGCAACCAGCGGGCGCAGCAGCGGCCCGGTGGCGCGGGTGCGAACTCTGGTGGCGGGTCCCGGCAGCCGGTCGGGAGCAAGGCCACCAAGTCGAACGACGAGGACTGGTGGACCGAGTAACACACCGTCCTGGGTAGAGCGCGGAAGGGCTGCCGGGGTACTGCCCGGCAGCCCTTTCGCATGCCCGGGGCGGGTGGTCAGCCGGCCGGGTGGGCGATGTCCACCGGGGGCAGGTCCTGCACGTCCTGTTTGGTGATCTTGAGCCAGATGCCGTCGTCCACCCGCGCCACGGCGCTGACCGGGATGGCGACCTCCTTGCGGCCCCACAGGTGCCCCTCGGCCAGCAGCACGTGGGTCACGTGCTGGTCGCTGGTGTCGATGACCAGGCCCTGCACCCGGCCGATCTCACCGTCGGTGGCGTGCACGTGCTCGCCGCGGCGGATAGCGACCTCACCCAGCGGCACCTTGTCGTAGGTGACCGCGAGCGGCAGCGCGCCGGCCACGCCCATGCTGCCTGGCCCGAAGCCGCGGCCCTCCAGGGCCAGGCTGTAGTAGGGCCAGCTGAGCACCTCGCCCGGGCCGTACTTCTGCTCGTCGCCGATCGGGTGCTCGTCGCCGATCGGGCCGTCCACACCGGCGGAGGCCGGCGAGCCTGGCTGGATGGGCAGGAACTGCGTCTCCTCGGCGGGGTCGAGCTGCTCGAACCGCGCGGCCCCGGCCCTGAGTTTGATCTGCTCCGGGGTGACCGCCCCGACCAGGCCGATCGGCACCAGCCGGCTCAGCCCTTCCAGGTGTTTCGGCTCGACCACCAGGTGGGTGACCGCACGGGCGATCGGGTCCACCACGACCCGGGTCAGCTTGCCGATGTCCCCGTCGCTGCCGGTGACCGCCGCGCCGATGGTGAACCGTGCCGTGCCTGCCATGAGGCCGCAGTTTAACCGCTGCGCGTGCCGCTCAGCGGTAACGGCGGCCGTGCAGCAGCGTGACGAGCTTGACGATCTTGTCCATGTCGGCGTCGGTGCGGGTGAACGAGGTGAGGTTCACCGGCGGGCGGAACCGCTGCCGGGTGATGGCCTTGGCCCTGGCGAACTCGCGCAGCCCGTCGGCGCCGTGGATGCGGCCGAACCCGGAGTCGCCGATTCCGCCGAACGGCAGCGACGGCACCGAGGCGAAGGCGAGCACCGCGTTGATCGCGGTCATCCCGGTGCGCAGCGACCGGGCGATCTCCACGGCGCGCTTCCTGCTCTTGGTGAACACGGCCGAGCCCAGCCCGTAGGAGCCGGCGTTGGCCAGCTTGACCCCCTCGGCCAGGTCTGTCACCCGGGTCACCGTCACTGTCGGGCCGAACGTCTCCTCGGTGACCGCCCGGCTCTGCTCGGGCACGTCGGTGAGGATGATCGGCTCCACGTACGGGGCGTGGATGCTGGCCAGCCCGCCGGTGACCGTCCGGCCGTCCCTGGCCAGCGCGTCGGCGACGTGACCCTCGATGACGTCGAGCTGGCTGGGCATGGTCATCGGCCCGTAGCTGGCCGCCCGGTCCTCACCGGGCCGGATCTCCGCCACCCGGTCCCGCAGCTTGTCCAGGAACGTCTGGTACACACCTTCCACGACGTAGACCCGCTCGATGCCGATGCAGGTCTGCCCGGCGTTGGACATCGCCCCCCAGGCCGCCGCGTCCGCGGCCGCGTCCAGGTCCGCGTCGGAGTCCACCAGCATGGCGTCCTTGCCGCCGCACTCGGCCACGATCGGGGTGAGGTTCTCCGCGGCGGCCGCCATCACCCGGCGCGCGGTGGCGGCTGAGCCGGTGAAGGCGATCTTGCCGACCCGGCTCTTGGCCAGCGCGGCACCGGTCTCACCCATGCCGGTGATCAGCTGGGCGACCGGCTGCTCGGGCACGATCTCGCTGAACGAGCTGATCAGCCAGCCACCGGTCGCCGGGGTCAGCTCGCTGGGCTTGAACACCACCGCGTTGCCGGCGGCGAGCGCGTACGCGATCGAGCCCATCGGGGTGAAGACCGGGTAGTTCCACGGCCCGATCACGGCGACCACGCCGACCGGCTGGTACTCCAGCGTGGCGGAGTGCTGCATGGCGACCAGCCCGGTGCGGACCCGGTGCGGGCCGAGCACCCGCTCGGCATTCCGCGCCGCCCAGTCGATGTGCACGATGGCCAGCAGGATCTCCATCTTGGCGTCGGCCAGCGGCTTGCCGGTCTCCTCGTGCACCAGTTCGGCCAGCCGGGCCATGTACCTGGTGATGTGCGACTTCCAGGCGAGCAGCCGGAGCCGGCGTTCCTTCCAGCCCAGGCCTGCCCACCAGGTGGCCGCGTCACGGGCCCGCTGCACCGCCGCATCTACGTCGGCCTGGCCGTGCACCGGGAAGCTGGCGATCACTTCCCCGGTCGCCGGGTTGACCGTGTCGAACGTCGCCGCGGACTTCATGGTTACCATGGCTTTCACCTCGCGTGCCCAGTAAATCACTGGGCGGCGCGGGAAAGCTACTCTTGGGTAGGTACCCAGCCAGCCGCGGAGGGTAGTCGGTGCCCGAACGCCCATATGTCCTGGTCAGCTGCGCCATGTCGGCCGACGGCTACATCGATGACCGGAGACCCAGCCGTCTCGTGCTGTCCGGCGAGGAGGACCTGGACCGGGTGGATGAGGTGCGGGCCGGGTGTGACGCGATCATGGTCGGCGCCGGCACCGTCCGCCGCGACGATCCGCGGCTGGTCATCCGGTCGGCGGAGCGGCGGGCCCGGCGAGTGGCGGCCGGCCTGCCAGAGAGCCCAGTCAAGGTCACGATGACCAGAACCGGGGATCTGCCGCGGTCGGCTGCCTTCTTCACCACCGGCCCGGCGCCGCGGCTGGTCTACTGCGCGCGGCCGGCGCTGGCCCGGGCCCGGGCGCAGCTGTCCGGGCTGGCCGAGGTGATCGACGCGGGTGACTCGCCGTCCCCGGAACAGGTTCTCAACGATCTTTCCGAGCGGTCGGTGGCCAGGGTGCTGCTCGAAGGCGGGGGGCAGCTGGCCACGTCGGTGCTGACCGCCGGGCTGGCCGATGAGCTGCACCTGGTGGTCGCGCCGTTCTTCGTGGGCGACCCCGGTGCGCCGCGGTTCGGCGGCCCCGGTCCGTACCCGAACGGCCCGGACCGGCGCATGCAACTGGCCGAGACCCGCCAGGTGGGCGACGTGGTACTGGTCCGCTACCTGCTGGCCACCCGGTACCCGCCGTGGCGGCAGCACCGGGCGCCCCAGCACAGCGGGGAGGTGCAGCGCAGGCCGGAGCCCTGGCGCACGCCGCAGCTCCAGGGGGCGGCGCCCGGGTACG
>DASYAV010000167.1:0-1857 GCA_036501145.1 Streptosporangiaceae bacterium
TCGGCAGCTCGACCCTCCGCTTATCAGGTTTCTACATCAGCCACCGCTCTTCGATGGCAGCCACCCGTTCTCGGGCGGTACTGCGACACCTCAGCCGGGTATCGTGGCAATGACTTACGAGCGCAACGCTCGGAAGTGGTCGCGAAAGGAGGCGCGAGGCAATGACTTCCAACAATGCTGAGCACCTGCCCGAGTGGGGCACGGCGACGCATGTCCCTGTGGCCGACCTTGCTCGGCGCCAAGGCGTCGGACCGGTCGGATCGGTTGACGAACTGGCTCGCCCGGACCTTTTCGAGTCCGACGAGGAGCTGGCAGACTTCCTGGCAGACCTCTATGCCGCCCGGCATACTGGGCTGGCGTGAGCTTCATTGTTCTTGATACTGACGTTGCCTCGACCATACTGCGAGGTCGTCTAGGTCCTGTTTTAGAAGTGCTTTGGGGCTGTCAGCGGGTGGCGAGCCAGGTGGTGAGGGTGCGGGCGATGGCGGCGGGGCTGTCGGTAGTGGTGGTCTGGTGGTCTTCGCCGCGTTCTGGGTCGCCGTAGGCCAGTTCGGTGGTGCCGCCGGGCAGCAGGCTGACGGAGGCGTACCAGTCCTGGGTTTCGTCAGCGGGGTTGAGGGTGATGAAGGTGCCGCTGGAGCGGCCCAGGGCGCCGATCAGCTCGGTGAGCTGAGCTTCGGTGGGGTTGTCGATGAACTCGCCGGTTTCGGTGTCGGCGGTCACGTGCATGCGGCGGGCTCCCGGCTGGCTGGGCGGCTGCTGGTTTCCCAGGATGGCATGAGCGCGCTGGTCACAGCCATTCAGCGATCGCCGCCACCAGGATGGTGGCCTGGTAGCGGACGGCCAGCTTGTCAAAGCGGGTGGCTACCGCGCGGTAGCGCTTGAGCCGGTTGATGCCGCACTCGACCGCGTGCCGGTCCCGGTAGCGGGCCGGGTCGAACGCGGGAGGCCGGCCGCCCGCTGATCCGCGGCGGGCCCGGTTGCGGGCCTGATCAGCGGGCACCGGGATCGTGGCGGCGATGCCATGGCCGCGCAGCCAGGCCCGGATCGCCCGCGCTGAGTACGCCTTGTCGGCCAGGACCCGGCCCGGCCGTGTGCGTGGCCGGCCCGGGCCAAGGCGGGGCACGCTGATGGCGCCCATCACCGTGGTGAACTGCGGCGCGTCCCCGCACTGGCCGGCGGTGACCACGATCGCCAGCGGCTTTTGCCCCTGCTCACAGGCCAGGTGCACCTTGGTGGAGAAGCCGCCCCGGGACCGGCCAAGCCCATGATCGGCCGGCTCGGCCATGCGGCCATCTGGCGGCTCGCGCTGCGTGCTGGGATCTTTGCGGGCACCGGCCGCGTGCTGGTGGGCCCGGCACACCGTCGAATCGACGCTGACCTGCCAGCAGATCCGGCCCGCCGCATCGGCCGCCGCCTGCAAGCTGGTCACGGCCCGATCCCAGGTCCCGTCCCGCTGCCAGCGGCGGAACAGCCCGTAAACCGTCTGCCACGGCCCATAACAAGCCGGCACGTCCCGCCACGGCGATCCTGTCCGCACCCGCCAGCGGATCCCGTCGATCAGCTGCCGGCGCCGGACCGCTGGCCGGCCACGCCCCAGCGGGCCCGGCAGCACCCGCTCCAGCTCAGCCCACTGCACATCAGAAAGATCACCTCGGCCCACACCAAGATCATTCAACGCCAGAGCCACCCCAGGATCAACTTCTAAAACACGGCCTAGCCGCAACCAGCAAGACCGCTAGTCACCGGCGGCGGTCTGGGCCCGCGCGGCCGCGATCACCTCGCCGCGGCGCAGCGTCCAGCTCATGGCCAGGATGACCGCGGCGCACAGGCCCAGCATCCCGGACAGGCCCACCG
>DASYAV010000168.1:0-81041 GCA_036501145.1 Streptosporangiaceae bacterium
GACACCGAGTGGTTCAGCCCAGCGCTGCGACTCACGGTGCGCGACATCGGCACGATCAGCGGCAAGTACGGCCCGTTCAGCTTCACCGGCTCCTTCACCCGCACCCTGACCAGCACCACACCGCACTGATGATCGGAGTACGCCGATGAGCGTCGACGACGACCGGTTCGCCAACGCCCTCGACGAGCTGAATGACCGCATGCTCGACGGGCGGCTGACGAAGATGATCACCGGGCCGGTGGTGGACTGGGCGACCGACTTCGACCACCTCGAGTCCGAGTGGGCCGCGGATCCCTACGTCATCCAGGACGACCTGCGGCAGCGCTGCCCGGTCGCGCACACCGGCCGGTTCGGCGGCGGCTGGCTGCCGGTGCGCTACGAGGACGTCGCGGCGATCGCCTACGACACCGAGAACTTCTCATCCCGGTCGATCATCATGAGCAACTTCCGGCCGCCCGCCGGGATCGCGCCGGTGGGCGGCTCGCCGCCGATCTCGTCCGACCCGCCATTCCACCACGACGCCCGCAAGCTGCTGCTGCCCGCGTTCACCAAGAACGCGGTGACCAGGCTGGAGCCGGCCACCCGGGCGTTCTGCCACGCGCTCATCGACACGCTCGGCGAGACCGGGACGGTCGACGCGGCCGCCGGCTACGCCCAGCACATCCCGGTGCGCGTCATCGCGGACATGCTCGGCTTCCCGCCGGCCGACGGGCCGCGGTTCCGCGGGTTCGTCGAGGACCTGCTCGAGGCGGTCAACCTGCCGCCCGAGGAGCGCATCGAGCGGGTGAGCAAGCTGTTCGACTACCTGCTCGGCCAGGTCAACGACCACCTGGCCCGGCCGCGCGAGGACCTGACCAGCTACCTGCTCGGCGCCGAGCTGTACGGCCGCAAGCTCGACCCCAGCCACGTGGTCGGCACGATGGCGCTGCTGCTCATCGCCGGCATCGACACCACCTGGAGCGCGATCGGCGCCTCGCTGTGGCACCTGGCCCGGAACCCGGCCGACCGGGAACGGCTGGCCGCCGAGCCCGGGCTGATACCGGCCGCCATCGAGGAATTCCTCCGCGCCTACGCGCCGGTCACCATGGCCCGGCTGGTCAAACGCGACGTGCACTGGCGCGGCACGGACATGAAGGCCGACGACTGGATCCTGCTGTCGTTCCCGGCGGCCAACCGGGACCCGGCCCAGTTCGACCGGGCGGGCGAGGTCGTCATCGACCGGCAGGTGAACCGGCACGCCGCGTTCGGCCTGGGCATCCACCGCTGCCTGGGGTCCCACCTGGCCCGGATGGAGCTGCGGGTCGCGCTCGAGGTGTGGCTGGAGCGGATCCCGCGGTTCGCCCTGGCCGACCCCGGCGCGGTGACCTGGTCGGCCGGCCAGATCCGCGGTCCCCGGGCACTTCCGCTGCGGCTCGGCTGACTGCCCGCCTGCGTAGGCGCAAGCCGTCAAGGATCAATCTTGATCTTTAACGGCTTCGCGTCGCCGTGCCGCCGGATGACTTACCCCTGCGGCTCGCGCATCGCCTCGGCCAGCGCTTCCAGGGCGGGGAGGGCCTCGGTGAGCGCGCGCACCTGGGCGTCGGTGAGCTGCGCCAGGTTCTTCGCCACGGCGGCCGCGCGGCGGGCCTTGATCTCCTGATCCACCTGCTGGCCGGCCGGGGTGCTGGCCACCGAGGCGCTGCGCAGGTCGGCGGGATCCGGGGTCCGGCTGATCATCTCCATGGCCTGCAGCCGGCCGATGACCCGGGACAGCATGGTCGGGTTCAGCCCCTCGAGGCTGGCCAGCTCGGCCAGGCTGATCGGCCCGCGGGCCACGATCAGGCCGAGCACGGAGGCCTGGGACGGGGTCAGCCCGGCGCCGGTCGAGGAGTTGTTCAGCTGCCGGGCGATCTTGCCTATGACCCGGCGCAGCCGGATCGCGCCGTCATCGTCCATGAGGTGTTCCTCCCGGGCTCGGTGCCCCGCTATTTCCCATGCCAGGTAAGCACTCTCACACTCTCCGCCATCTAGTTGCCTGCCGGCAAGCAGTGTAGTGTGAAAGCCCTGATGACCGAGCACGTCGCACCCGCTGACAGCAGCCGTGCGCAGGACGTGCACGAGCCGGTCCGCGGCCGCTTCACCGTCTTCACCGTGGTGTCCCTGGCCCTGCTGATGGCATCGGTGGATCAGACCATTGTGGCCACCGCGCTGCCGGCTATCCAGCACGACCTGCATACTCAGGTCAACTGGAGCAGCTGGACCATCACCATCTACTCCCTCGGCCAGGTGCTGATCATGCCGCTGGCCGGGAAGGCGGGAGACCAGTTCGGCCGCAAGCAAATCTTCCTCGGCTCGGTCGTGCTGTTCACCACCGCCTCGCTGTGCTGCGGGTTCGCCAACAACATCTACCTGCTCATCGTGCTGCGCGCGGCGCAGTCCATCGGCGGCGGCGCGTTCATGCCGTCCGCCACCGGGATCGTGTCGGAGATCTTCGGCCCGGAGCGCGACCGGGCGGTCGGCCTGTTCTCCAGCATCTTCCCGATCGGCGGCATCGCCGGGCCGGTGCTCGGCGGCGTGTTCGTGACGTACTGGTCCTGGCGCGGCATCTTCCTGGTGAACGTGCCCATCGGGATCATCCTGCTGGTGCTGGGCGCGATGTTCATCCCGGAGATCGCCCGGCGGCCGGAGCGCCACCTGGATATCCGCGGCGTGCTGCTGCTGGGCGGCACGCTGCTGCCGGCCATGCTGGGCATCGCCTACCTGGGCAGCGGCGGCAGCAGCACGGCCAGCCCGGAATTCATCGTGCCGGAACTGCTGGCCGTGGCGGGCGGCGCACTGTTCCTGCGGCATACCGCACGGGCACCGGCGCCGTTCATCTCGCTGCGCTTCCTGACCGGGCCCGGCTTCGGCATCATGAACCTGCTGAACTTCCTGTACGGCGCGGCGGTGCTGGGCTTCGGGCCGCTGGTGCCGCTGTACGCCCAGGAGCGGTACCGGCTGCCCGCGCTGGCCGCCGGCACCCTGCTGACCGCCCGCGCGATCGGCATGATCGCGGTCGCCGGGCTCGCCGTGTACATGCTGCGCCGGACCGGGTACCGGTGGCCGATGGCGGCCGGGTTCACGCTGACCGCCATCGGGCTGGTCGGCACGGCCGTCGCCCCGCACGGCCTGACCACGTACGCCTGGCTGACCCTGGCCACCGGGATCTGCGGCATCGGGATGGGTGTCTCCACCCCCTCGTCGAACAACGCCACCCTGCAGCTCGCCCCGGAGCACGCCGCCTCGGTGGCCGGGCTGCGTGGCATGTTCCGGCAGTCCGGGGCCATCACCGCCGTCTCGGTCACCTCGGCCATCCTGGCCCGAAGCGCCGACCCTGGGCTGGCCCAGGCACATGTCTTCCTGGTGTTCGCGGCCATCATGGCCGGAACGCTGCCGCTCATCCTGCTCGTGCCCGAGCACCGCGGCCGCTGGTAAGCGCGGGCCCGGGGCCTGGCGCGCAGCTCCCCTCTTTTGGGGATGATCCGCGTACCGTCTGGCGGCCACGCCGGGCGAACTGTTCCACGAGTACGTGGTGTCGACCCACGTGGCCGGCGATCCCTACCGGGGCGCGGACAGCGCGGACCGGATGGCCGAATTCGCCTCCGAGGGTTCCCCGCAGGCGGTTGAGTCGGCCCTGCTGTCGGCCTATTCCTGTGGCGTCCCCGACGCCGGCGGCTTCGCGGTCCGCTGCCCGTCAGGCGGCCCGGCCACCCAGGCGGCGAAGGGCTTCGCCGGGGCTGGCGGCTCCGTCTACGCCCGGCGGATCCTGGTCAGGCACGCCAGCGGCCAGCTCGCGCTGATGACGCTGTACGTGGCGCACAAGCCGGGTGGCGGCAGCGAGCTGATCGACTCGACCGGGCAGAGCTACCCCGGCGGCCTGCAGGACTTCCGGTCGCACAACCACCTGCTCAGCGCGGGCGACCAGATCCTCACGCTGCAGGACGTCACCGCCATCCCGGGCCGCGGTGCGATCGTCGTGGTCCCCGGGCACACTCCCGCGCCGGCCGGGCCGTGGATCGCCGCCGGGATCGTGCTGGCGGTGCTGATCGCCGCCGCAGGCGCGTTCCTGCTGATCCGCACGCGCCGTGCCCGCGCGACCCCCGTTCCGGCCGGCTTCCCGGGCGGCTTCCCGGCCGGAGGCGGGAACCTGCCCGGGGACTAGCTGGCACAAGCCCGGCGCAGACCGCAGCCCTGATCACCTCCGTGACACGGAGCCTGGAGGGAGGTGGTTGAAACGCTTCGGTGGATTAAGAGCAGCTATTCCTTCAGGGAACGGCCAGTGCGTGCAGTGCGCCCGCCTCGACCGTCTCCCGCCCAACCACCCGTCCTCCCCGCGTTACCGCCACGACAGCCCCAGCCGACCCCAGGACGCGCCGCGCCAGGCCGACCAGCAGCCCGAACGCTTCCGCCCCTGGTACGCCCCACATGCCGCCCGCGAACACGCCATCGAACGCCAGCGCCGCGACCAGGCACCCGACAGCGACC
Source organism: Streptosporangiaceae bacterium (assembly GCA_036501145.1). Taxonomy (GTDB): domain Bacteria; phylum Actinomycetota; class Actinomycetes; order Streptosporangiales; family Streptosporangiaceae; genus PALSA-505. The sequence continues at coordinate 4,504 of DASYAV010000168.1, forward strand.
CGGAGCGCTGGCGCGCCGACTGGTACCGCCAGCGCTACGGTCAAGCCCCGCCGCCCTTCCGCCAGGACGTAGCCGAACGTGTCCCGACCCGGCCGCCACGCAGCACCGAAGGCACCAGCGCGCGGCTGGACCGCCACGACGGCGGCACCGGACTGCCCCTCGACAGCGGGCGCAAGACCGGCCTAGTCGAAGCGCTGGAGCACAAGCTCGGCAAACTCCCAGACGGCTTCACCCGCACCAACCGGACCCACGTCGAGGCCCACGCCGCCGCCTACCTTCACCTGAACCCGCAGGTCAGGCACGCCACCATCTACCAGAACAACAAGCCCTGTGCCGTCCCGGCCGGATGTCACCGTAACCTGCACAAGATGCTCCCGCCAGGCCGCACACTGACCGTGTTCGCCCCCGACGGCTTCTGGCGCAGCGACCACGGCCGGGACACCACCCAAGGAGAGTCATGACGCTGATCATGTGGCGAGGCCCCGGGCAGGTCTCCGACCAGCAGCAGCACATACAGACGCCCGGCGAACTCGACGCCACCCTTGACCGACTGCACAGCCAGGCCACCGCCGACCGCTACCCCCAGTACATACTCATCTACCCCGGCGACTGCTACCCCGAAGACGGCCACGGCGAGGCAGACCGGTGGGTACCAGCCGACCCCGGCGACGGCCCCCGGCCCGAACTCGTCCTCACCATCGGAGCCGTCGACTCCCCCGTCTACTGGTATGAGCGGGACGGCCGCGAACATGCCAGCCAAGGCACCGCCCACGACGAGGAACCCGAGTTCGAGTACTTCTGCGGCGGACAGCAAAGCTACGCCCCTGCCTGGTCGCTCATCCCGCACGAGCAAGCCCGCGAAGCCGCCCGCCAGTTCGTCGCCACCGGCGGGCAGCGCCCAGACAACATCACCTGGCACGACGACGGGACCCGCTGACGCAGGGACCGGACATCTAGCTGACCAGATAACCCGCCGTCTGGTTGCGCGGCCGGTGCGCGTGCGGGTAGTGGCTGAAAGTGAAGGAGGTATCACGTGCGGCCTGGCGCGCCTGAGGGGTCCCGGCCACCACCCGGTCGCACCAGGAGCCGGCACGAACTCCTGGGCAGAATCCGGGAAGCGCGCCATAACCTGGCCGCCTACGGCCCGCCCCGCGTCCGCCCTGGCGCCGACTTCGAGCGCATCTCGCTGCCCAGTCCGGACTGCGATGTCCTGCGGGACCTGCTGCTGGCCGATAAACCGGGCACGGTGATCGAGATCGGGTTGGCCTACGGCAGTTCCGCGCTGGCCATCGCCGAGGCGCTCGCCGCAACCGGGCCGGCCCAAGCCCGCCACCTGATCATCGACGCCTACCAGCAGAGCTTCGACAACTCCGGGTGGGCCACAATCACCGAAGCCGGGGCGGCCGGCCTGTGCCGCCTGCTGGAGGAGCGATCTCAGATCGCCCTGCCTCGTCTGCTGGGCGAAGGCTTCACCGCTGACGCCGCCTTCGTAGACGGAAGCCACATCTTCCACAACGTGTTCACCGACCTGTTCTACCTGCGCGAACTGGTCCGCCCCGGAGGACTGATCATCCTCGACGACTGCCACCACCCGCCCGTCGCCACTGCCGCCAGGTACTTCGAGATCAACACGGGATGGGAATCCGAACCCATCGCCTCACCTACCCGGCTGCGCGCCTACCGGCTGCCCAGCCCACGAACCGAGCCTGACTATAGAAACTTCCGGCCGTTCGGCCCGGGGTCAGCCGCCGGAGAGGATTGAGGTCAGGTGGGCGAGGAGGTGCAGTTCGAGGCGGGTCTGTTCCGGGGCACCGCCGAGTACTACGACCGGTACCGGCTGCCCTATCCGGAAACGATGATCGAGGATCTGGCCCGGCGCACCCAGGTGGCCGGGCGCGGCCGGCTGCTGGATTTGGCTTGCGGGACCGGCCAGCTCGCCTTCCCGCTGCGCCGGTGGTTCGGCGAGGTGTGGGCGGTGGACTCCGAACCGGACATGGTGGACGCGGTGCGGGCCAAGGCCGCAGCCGCGGGTGCGGGCAATGTCCGGCCGATCGTGTCGAGCGCCGAGACGCTGCACGCCGAACCGGGGTACTTCGAGCTGGCCGTCGTCGGCAGCGCCTTCCACCGGCTGGACCGCGATATGGCCGCTAGCCAGCTCCTCGGCTGGCTCAGGCCGGGCGGGCACCTGGCGCTGTGCTGCGCGGCTACTGCCTGGACAGGCGGGCAGGACTGGCAGCAAGCGCTCGAAGACACGCTGGACCGGTGGCGGACGGCGCTGGGTGCCCAGCAGCGCATTCCGGCCGGCTGGGATCTGGTCCGGCAGCGCCGACCCGACGCCCAGGTGCTCTGCGAGGCAGGATTCGAACTGGCCGGGCAGTATGAGTTCACCACCGAGCACCGCTGGGGCCCGGCCGAGATCGCCGGGCACATCCGGTCCACATCGTTCCTGCCCGCCACAGTGCTCGGCGACCGGGCGGCCGCCTTCGACGCCGACCTCGCAGCCAGCCTCGGCCCGCACAGCACCGACGGCGCCTTCCCCCAGACCGTGAGCTTCGATTACGAGTTGACGCGTAAGCCCGTCTGACACGGACGTCCGCCAGTGCCCACGTCAGCTCGCCGCGGTTCCAGGCTGTCACAAAGGCATGCAACACGACGGCATAGGCACGACGGCGCAGGGCAGGCCGCTAGTGTTCGGGGGTGACCGTACCTGCGGCGTTTGACCTGACCGGGCGGGTGGCGTTGGTGACCGGGGCGGGCAGCCCAGAGGGCATCGGCTTCGCCACCGCCACGCTGCTGGCCGAGATGGGTGCGGCCGTGCTGGTCACCGCGACCACGGCACGGATCGAGGAGCGGGCCGGCGAGCTGACCGCCCAGGGATTCGACGCGGCCGCGGCCATCGCTGACCTCACCGTCGAGGACGCCGCCGCGGGGCTGGTGGATGCCGCGCTGCGCCGCTGGGACCGGCTGGACATCGTGGTGAACAACGCCGGCATGGTGTCGGTGACCAGCCCGGTCTTCGAGAGCGGCGCCGCGGACAAGATGCCGCTGGCCACCTGGCAGGCGTCGCTGGACCGCAACCTGACGAGCGCCTTCCTGGTCACCCGGGCGGCGCTGCCCGGCATGATCAGCCGCAGCTGGGGGCGGCTCATCATGATGTCCAGCCTCACCGGCCCGGTGATGGCCATCAGGGACGACGTCGTCTACGCGACGGCCAAGGCCGGCCTGACCGGCCTCACCCGGGCGGCCGCCATCGATACCGCCCCGCACGGGATCACCGTCAACGCGGTGGCGCCGGGCTGGATCGCGACCGGGTCGCTGACCCCGGAGGAACGGGCCCAGGGACTGGCCACACCGATCGGCCGCAGCGCCACGCCGGGCGAGGTCGCGTCCGCGGTGGCCTGGCTGGCCAGCCCGGGCGCCTCCTACGTCACCGGCCATTGCCTGGTCGTGGACGGCGGCAACTCCATCGCCGAGCAGCGGGCGGCGTCCGGTGCCTGAGCCGATCCCCCCGAAACCACGATCCGCCGAATACTTCGACAGCTGGTACGCAAACAAGGCCGCCGCGCCGACCGTCGCGCAGATCATGAACCGGCATATGGGCTTCCCGCCGGACATGCGAGCCGGAGTGCTTCCCGCCGAGGCGATCCCGGAACTGGCCGGAGAGCTCCGGCTCAGCCCCGGCAGCACCCTGCTCGACCTCGCCTGCGGCCGGGGTGCCTATGGACTGCTCATCGCGAAGCAGGCCGGCGCGTCCCTCATCGGCGTGGACTTTTCCGCACAGGCCCTGGCTGAGGCGCGGGAGCAGGCCGCGCGTCTGGGTGTGCCGGACGCGGCCTTCCGCACCGGCACGCTCACCGCGACCGGCCTGCCCGATGCCAGCGTCGAGGCCGTGCTATGCACCGACTCCATCCAGTTCCCCGACGAGCCGGCCACCGCATATGACGAGATCCGCAGGGTCCTCAAGCCCGTCGGCCGGGTGGCACTGACCTGCTGGGAGCCGGTTGATCCCGCCGACGAGCGGATCAGTCCCCGGATCCGCCGGGTGAACCTCGCCGATGACCTGCGCCAGGCCGGCTTCACCGGCATCGAAGTCCGCGACCGTCCGTCCTGGCTCGCGCACGAGCGCACGATGTGGGAAGAGGCTGTCGCGCTCGACCCCGGCGACGACCCGGCGCTGCGGTCATTCCACGACGAAGGCGTTCGGTCCTTGCAGTGGGGCACCCTGCTCCGCCGGGTACTGGCCGTCGCAACCGGCCCCCGTTAGCCTCATCCGCTGGCGGCCGGCCGGTCTATTCACCCTTGCGGTAGAGCCAGAAGACGCGGTCGGGAACCGCGCCGACGGCGCGCGCGTAGAACTGGACCGGGCCGGTCCAGCCGATCTGGGCCGAGTCCAGCCCGGAGTCCCTGATGTCGGCCAGGCACCGCTTGAGCAGCACCGCGCCGATGCCGCGGCGCCGTTCGGCGTCGAGCGTGCCCATCGGCCCGAACCAGTCGCGCCGGTTCACCCCGTGGCTGGCGAACCCCAGGTACTGACCGGCCCGCTCGGCGATGTGGCAGCCCGGCGGGTCCACGGACAGCGACCTGATGACCTCGGCCGGCCAGGACGAACCGCCCCACGGTCCCTGGGTGAGCCAGTCGCCGAGCGGCCCAGTCTCCGCGGCCGCCGCCCGCCGGACGGTGATGCCGCCGGCGGCCAGCCGGGCTTCGTCGGCCGCGGCGTTCAGCGGGTCGGCGCCGGGCGGGCCGGCGGTCAGGTCCACGGCCATGTTCAGCGCCTCGGCGTAGCGCTCATAGCCGGACCGGCCGGCCAGCGCGACCATGGCCGCGTAGCGGGAGTCCACACCCGGCCACGCATACAGCGGCGGGTTGCCGGCCAGCCGGAACCCCTGCGCGCCCCCGGTGGCCAGTTCCTGCTCGGCCGCGCCGAGCAGCGCGGTACCGGTCCCCTGGCCGCGTGCGGGCGGGACGACGGCCAGCAGATCCAGATGGCCGAGGACCGGACCGTCCGCCGGACGGCGCAACGACCCGAAGGCGGCGCCGATGACCGTCCCGGCCGACTCCGCGACCAGCGTCACCCGGGCATCGGCAGCTGGCGCGCCGAGCAGCAGCCCGGGCAGCGAGGCGGCGTCCGGGTCCAGCGGCAAGGACGCCTCGCACAATGCCCTGATGGCTGGGGTGTCGCCGGGCTCGGCGGACCGGATTCGCACACCAGGCACCCTATAGGTCACGCCTTCCCCCGTCCGGGGGGAGCCGCCGAGCAGCCACATCCTGCCTGGCAGCGCCTTCCCCAACCTCCCCGGCCCGGCTGCCCGGTCGCCAGCGCCTGGAGCACCTGACCCGTCTAGCCACCAGGCACCAGCCCCCGCTGATTGCGCGGGCCGCTGCCCGGGACCAGCCGGAGGCGGGTGGGCGGATGTGGCGCGGGCGGCGGCAGCTGGAGCGGGGCGGAGCCGGGGGTGAACGAGCCGAGGATGGAGGCGTGGCGGGCGCCGGTCGCGGCCGGGACCGAGCCTGGTACGCCGTGCCAGCTGAGGAAGCCGAGCACGGCGAAGGCCAGGGCCTCCTTGGCCTGGACCGGGACGCCGAGTTCGTCGCTGGTGGCGACGGTGACGCCGGGCAGGCCGTCGCGCACCCAGCGCACGGTGGTCAGGTTGCGGCTGCCGCCGCCGGACAGGAAGAGCCGGCTGAGCCGGTGCTGCCTGGCCGCGTCCACCAGCAGGTCGGCGAGCAGCCTGGTCACCGTGGCGGCCAGGTCGTCGCGGGCCAGCCCGGGTGCGTGCTGACCGGCGAGGGCCCCGAGGTAGCCGGCGTTGAAGTGCTCGCGCCCGGTGCTGCGAGGCCACGGCCGCCGGTAGTACGGGTCGGCGTGCAGCGCGGCCAGCAGCGGACGCGACACGGTGCCGCTGGCCGCGGCCGCGCCGTCCCGGTCGAACGGCTCGCCGCCGTCCCAGGCCGCGGCCACGTCCATCAGTGCCCCGGCCGGGCCGATGTCGTAGGCGATGGCCGGCTGCCCGGCGGTGACCACGGTGATGTTGGCGATGCCGCCCAGGTTGACCGCGGCCCCGGGCGGGCCGGCCTGGCCGGCCAGCAGCAGCGCGTCGAACGCGGCCACCAGCGGCGCGCCCTGGCCGCCCGCCGCGATGTCCCGGCTGCGCAGGTCGGATACGACCGGGATGCCGACGGCTTCGGCGACGGCAGCCGGGCTGCCCAGCTGCAGCGTGCCGCGGGCCCGACCGGCCGGGTCGACCCAGTGGTACACCGTCTGCCCGTGCAGCACGGCCAGGCCGGCGGTGCCGCCGGCCAGCTCGCGCTGGGCGCGGGCGAACGCGGCGGCGTAGGCGTCACCGAGCCTGGCGTGCAGCACGCACACCTCCCGGGCACCGGGGTTACCCGGCGGGAGCACCGCGATGATCTCCGCACGCAGGTCCGCGCCGAACGGCGTGCTCAGCAAACCCAGGTAGCGGCAGCGCAGCTCCTCCCCCGCCAGCTCCAGGTCGGCCGCCGCGACGTCGATGCCGTCCACGGACGTGCCGGACATGCAGCCGAGCACCCGCAGCCTGCGCCCGGTCCCATCCATAGGGCAGCAGGTTAGGTCACGGCCGGCCCCCCTTGTCCGGGGCCGCCCGATGTCTGTAAAATATCGCCTATATCCTATGTCCGACACAGCGGCTGCTGCTCGCCGGGCGCGCGCCTGGAAACTCTCCGAACGCAGGTCAGGGAAGAGGAGAAGGCTTGTCCAACTACGACACCGCCGAGCGTTTCACCGAGCCGAGGGGCAGCCAGCTGGCCGGGACCATGTCGGTCGAACGGCCACCGACCCCCTACCAGCGCTACATGGCCGGCCAGGGCATCCCGGTATACGAAGGGCCCGGGGTCCATGACGTGCGGGAGCTCAAGCTGGGCGCCTGGGACCGGGTCGGCGGCAACGGCACGTTCATCGCGCTGGACAACACCCTCGACCTGCTGGGCATGCACGTGATCGAGATCCCGCCGGGCGGCCAGCTGAACCCGCAACGCCACCTGTACGAGGAGAAGTACTGGGTGGTCGAGGGCGAGGGCACCACCGAGATCTGGCAGTCGGACGAGAGCCGCCGGCAGCGGTTCGAGTGGCACGAGGGATCGCTGTTCGCGATCCCCATCAACACGAGCTTCCGGCTGGTGAACGCGCGGTCCACCCGGGCGCTGCTGCTGGCCGGCAATACCGCGCCGCCGGTGATGAACATCTTCGACAACACCGGCTTCGTGCTGGACAACCCGTACCACTTCCGCGAGCGCTACGACGAGTCCGGGGACTACTACCTGCCCTCGACCGAGACCTACGCCACCCCGGCGCTGGGCCGGGCGATGTGGCGGACGAACATCATCCCGGACATCGTGCGCTGCGAGCTTCCGCTGGACAACCAGCGCTCGCCTGGCTACCGGCGGATCGAGCCGCACATGGCCCGGGGCAACTTCTGGTGCTTCATCGGCGAGCACGTGCCGGGCCGCTACTCCAAGGCGCACGCGCACTCCTCCGGGGCCGTGCTGATCTGTGTGAAGGGCAAGGGCTACACGTTCAACTGGCCGAGCCAGCTGGGCATCACCCCGTGGCAGGACGGCAAGGCGGACCAGGTCGAGCGGGTGGAGTATGTGGCCGGCGGCATGGTGGCCGCCGCGCCCGGCGGCGGGAACTGGTACCACCAGCACTTCTCCGCGAGTGCCGAGCCGCTGCGCTTCCTGGTCTTCTACGGCGGGCTGCCGGACAGCCACTACGCCGAGTACGGCGGGCGGAACAGCAGCAAGGTGTGGACGAACGCCGACATCGAGCAGGGCGGCCGGAGCATCTCCTACCGGACCGAGGACCCGTTCATCCGCGAGGAGTACCAGCGGGTGCTGGCCGCCGAGGGCGTGCAGACGCAGATGGCGCCGGAGCTCTACCGTTGACCGCTGCAGTGCTGCAGGCGGGGCCGGCCCGGGTGCTGGCCGAGGACCGGATCGAGCTGCGCAGCGCCGGGGTGGACATTGGCTCGGCCACCACACACCTGGCCATCTCCCGGCTGGTGCTGCAGAAGATGGGCAGCCGGTACGTCACCGTCGAGCGGGCGGTGGTGCACGAGTCGCCGGTCATCCTGACCCCGTACGCCGGCGACACCGCGATCGACGGCGACGCGCTCGGCGAGTTCATCGCCGGCCAGTACCGGGCGGCCGGGCTGGCCCGCGACGACATCGACACCGGGGCGCTCATCCTCACCGGGGTGGCGCTGCTGCGGGACAACGCGCGCCGGATCGCGGAGCTGTTCGCCGGTGAGGCGGGCCGCTTCGTGGCGGTGAGCGCCGGCGACAGCCTGGAGGCGGTCATGTCGGCCTACGGGTCGGGCGCGGTGGCCAGGTCCCGGGCCAGCGGGCGGCGGATACTCAACGTCGACATCGGCGGCGGCACGACCAAGCTGGCGGTCTGCCAGGACGGCCGGGTCGAGGCCACCCTGGCGCTCGACGTGGGCGCCCGGCTGATCGTCGACGACGGGCACGGCGTGCTGACCAGGACCGAGCCGGCGGGCCGGCAGATCGCCGCCACACTCGGCATACCGCTGCGGCCCGGCCGGCCGCTGGCCGAGGCCGACCGCGGCGCGATCATCGGCTACATGACCGACCAGCTGATGGCGGCGGCCCCACTGCCGTCCCGGCCGGCCGGCGCCGCCGCAGCGCTCAGCAGGGGCGAGCCGTTGCCGGCCGAGCCCGCGGACGCGGTGATCTTCTCCGGTGGCGTCTCCGAATACGTCTACGGGCGGCAACAGCAGAGCTTCGGCGACCTCGGCGCGGCCATCGCCGCGTCGGTCCGGGACCGGCTGCGCGCGGCCGGCACCGAGATCCTCGAGGCGGGCGCCGGAATCCGGGCCACGGTACTCGGCGCGTCCCAGTACACCGCGCAGCTGAGCGGCAGCACGATCCACGTGTCCGCGCCGGACGTGCTGCCGCTGCGCAACGTCCCGGTGGTCGTGCCCGGTTTCACGCTCGGCGAGAAACCCGACGAGGCGGAGATCGCCGACGCGGTCGGTGCCGCGCTGCGCACGTTCGACCTGGCCGGCACCGACCAGGTCGTCGCGCTCGCGCTGCGCTGGGCCGGGTCGGCCACGTTCAGCCGGCTGAACCGGCTGGCCCGCGGGCTGTGCGCCGGGCTGGACCGGGCCGGGCACCGGCTCGCCCCGCTCGTCGTGGTGTGCGACGACGACGTGGGGCGGCTGGTCGGCCGGCACATCGTGGACGAGCTGGGCAGCGGGCGCCGGGTGGTCTGCATCGACTGCGTCGACCTGGGTGACTTCGACTTCATCGACATCGGTCAGCCGATACCGGGGGCGAACGTGGTCCCGGTCGTGGTGAAGTCCCTGGTGTTCAGCGGATCCGGGCCGGGGCCGCGGCACCCCGCGGGCCGCGGATGACCGCCACCGCCCGGCCCGGCCCGCTGGCGGCGGCCACCGCCGGGGAATTCCAGTACGCGCTGGACAACATCGACCTGACCTCGATCGGGGTGGACGTCGGCTCGACCACCAGCCACCTGATGTTCTCCCACGTCCATCTGAAGCGGGAGACCGAGCGGCACTCGACCCGGTACGTGGTGACCAGCCAGGAGGTTCTGTGGCGGTCGCCGATCCGGCTGACCCCCTACCGGCCGGGCGGCAGCATCGACGCCGGGCAGCTGGGCCGCTGGGTCGAGCAGGACTTCACGGCCGCCGGGCTGGACCGGGCCGACCTGGACAGCGGCGCGGTGATCCTCACCGGGGAGGCGCTCAAGCAGCACAACGCGAAGGCGCTGGCCGAGGCGATCGCCGCGCAGGCGGGCGATTTCGTCTGCGTCAGCGCCGGCCACCACCTCGAGGCGATGCTCGCGGCGTACGGCTCCGGGTCGGTGGGGCTGTCCGCGCGGACCGGGCAGCGGGTGCTGTGCGTGGACATCGGCGGCGGCACGACCAAGCTCAGCCTGATCGACCACGGCACGGTGCGGCGGACGGCGGCCATCGAGGTGGGCGCCAGGATGGTCAGCTTCGGTCCGTCCGGCACGGTCGGCCAGGTCGCCTCGGCGGTGCCCGCCGTGCTGGCCACGCTGGGCCCGGCCGCCACCGGGCCGCCGGTGCCCGGTGAGCCGCTCGATACGGCCGGCCGGCAGGCTCTGGTCAGCGCGGCTGCCGGGCAGATCCTCGCGGTGCCGCGGCGGCAGGGCGGCGCGCTGGCCGCCGGGCTGCTGCTTACCGGCCCGCTGCACCCCGACTTCGCGGAGTTCGACGCGGTCACGTTCGCCGGCGGTGTGTCGGAGTACATCTACGGCCGGGAAGGCAGGGACTTCGGCGACCTGGGCAGCGACATCGCCACCGCGGTCCGCCGCGTCATCGGCGGCGGCGGGCTGCCCGTCCCCGTGCTCGACCCCGGGCACGGCATCCGGGCCACGGTGGTCGGCGCGTCGCAGTCGTCGGTGCAGGTGAGTGGCAGCACCGTGGCCGTCCCGGCGGGCAGCGAGCTGCCGCTGCGCAACGTGCCGGTGGTGCACCCGGCGGCCGACCTGTCCGGGGACATCGGCGAGGCCGCGGTGGCCGACGCGATCGGCGACGCGCTGGATGGCGCCCCGGACCTCACCCCGCCGGTGGCGCTGGCCTTCGCATTCGGCGGGCCGCCCAGCTACCAGCGGCTGCGCGCGCTGGCGGGCGGGATAGCCACCGCGCTGCGCCGTGCCTGGCCGGGCGGCGAGCTGGCCGTACTGGTGATGGACCGGGACATCGCCGCGTCCACCGGCGCCCTGCTCACCGAGGAACTGGACGTGCGCCGGCCGGTGCTGTGCCTGGACAACCTGGAGCTGCGCCCACTCGACTACCTCGACATCGGCAGGCCGGTCTGGCCCGCCGGGGTCTACCCCGTGGTGATCAAGTCTCTGCTGTTCGGGCCGGTAAGCGGCCCGGGCGGAAAGGCGGCAAACGAATGACCGAGAACGGAACGCGCGGACCGGACCGCGGCTTCCTGATCTCCTCCTACCGGGAGTGGGTGGCTGGGGAGAAGGTGCCGCTGCACGAGGACTTCCTGGTCGACCTGCGCCAGGTGGACGTGGCCCCATGGGACCGGTTCGGGGCCAGCGGCGCGGTGGTGAACGTGGCCGGGCGCGGCGACTTCCTGGACATGTGGCTGCTGGAGATCCCGCCCGGCGGCGAGACCGTGCCGCAGCACCACCTGTTCGAGGCGGTCGCCTACGTCATCTCCGGCCGGGGCAGCACCACGGTGGAGGCACCTGACGGGGAGCGGTCCTTCGAGTGGGGCCCGAAGTCGATGTTCGCCATCCCGCTGAACGGCCGGTACCGGCTGTACAACGGGAGCGGGACCACCCCGGCCCGGATCGCCCTCACCACCGCGTTCCCGATCGCGATGAACATCTACCGGGACGCGGACTTCGTGTTCGGCACCGACTACACCTTCCGCGCCCGGTTCGAGACGGCCGGCTTCGACGGCGAGGGCAGCGCGGTGCACGAGGTCAGCAACAACGCGCAGCACAACTTCTGGGTCACCAACTTCGTGCCCGACCTCGGTGTGTTCAGCAAGCTCAAGGGGCTGGATTGGCGGGGCAAGGCGAGCAAGGGGATCATGTTCCTGCTCGCCGACGGGGTGCTGCACGCGCACATGTCGGAGATCCCGGTGGGCAGCTACAAGATGGCGCACCGGCACATGGGCGGCACGCACATCTACCCGGTGACCGGCCGCGGCTACTCGCTGCTGTGGTACGAGGGCGAGACCGGGCGGCGCCGGGTGGACTGGGAGCACGGCTGCGTCTACTCGCCGCCGGACAACATGTACCACCAGCACTTCAACGTGAGCGGCGAGCCGTCCCGGTACTTCGCGGTGAAGTTCGGCAACTACCGCTACCCGGTGACCGCCCGGATGACCGACCAGTTCGCCGACTTCGGCTACTCCGAGGGCAAGCGGCAGAAGAAGACGCAGATCGAGTACGGGGACGAGGATCCGGCGATCAGGGAGCTGTACCTGAGCGAGATCGCCAGGGCCGGGCTGCCGTTCACCCTGGACGCTCCCGCCGGGGCCGGCGGGGCCGGCGGGAAGGCCGCGCCGTGACCCCGGCGCCCGGCTCGCTGGCCGAGCGGGCCGGGGTGTTCACCATCACCGGCCTGCACGCCGGCGGCCCGCCGGGCGATCCGGCCGGCCAGTTCAGTGCCGCGTTCGCCGCCCTGCGGCAGGCGCTGGAGGCGGCCGGGCTCAGCCCGGACGAGGTGGGCCGGGTCACCGTGGTGACCCCGGATCCCGGCTTCCGCCCGCTGATCAACCCGCCCTGGCTGGAGACGTTCCCCGGGGAGAACCGGCCGGCCCGGCGCACCACGCACGCACCGCTGCCCGGCGGCCGCGCCGTCGAGCTCGAGGTGACCGGGGTGCGCGGCGGGCACCGGCGGCCGGTCGAGATCGACGGGGTGCGGCACAAGGATCCGCTGCCGATGGGCGCGGTCCTCGGCAGGCACCTGTTCTCCTCGGCGATCGTCCCTGACGCGCCCGGCGGCGGCCAGCCCGAAGGAGTGGCCGCGATCCGGCAGGCGTTCGGCAACCTGGCCGCGCTGCTGACGGCGGCCGGCGGCAGCCTGCACGACGTGGCCAGCCTGTGGGTCTACCTCGGCCGCTGGGACCTGCACGAGGACATGGTGGACACCTGGGTGTCCACCTTCCCCGACGAGCACAGCAGGCCGACCCGCAAGACCTTCTACTACCCGCGCACGGCGATCCAGCTGCAGTGCGACGCGGTGCTCGGCGCGCCGTCGCGGGCCAACTTCGAGATCGGCGGCCTCGGGCACCGCGACCCCATCCCGATGGGTGCGGACACCGGCGGGGTGTTCACCACCTCGGGCGTAGACGGCCGCGACCCGGCGACCGGCCGGGTGCCCCGCGGAGTGACGGCGCAGGCCGCCCAGGCGCTGGACAACCTGCTGACCTTGCTGACCGCGGCCGGCCAGGGCCCCGGTGAGCTGCTGCAGGTGACCGCGCTGCTGGGGCAGCTTCGCTATCGCGATGAGTTCCTGGCCGCCTGGGGCGCGGCGCAGCCGTTCATCAGATCCTCCCCCGCGCTGACCCTGCTCGAACTGGGCCTGCCCGCCCGTGACTACCTGGTGCAGGTGATCGGCAAAGGGGTGGCCGGGAGGGGGACCGGGCAGTGATCAACCGGGTGCCGCTGGAGCGGATCTACGAGGCACGGCGGCGGGTGTTCGCCGCCGCCGAGCGGGACAGGCGGCAGATGGCCATCGCGGTGACCGACGAGGCGGCCGAGCTCGTCTACGGCGAGCGGATGGCCGACTGCGCCGCCCGGGTGCTCACCCACGCGATCCGCAAGGCCTACACCGCCGCCACCATGCGCCGCGACACGCTGGTGTTCCGGGACGAGAACGTCGAGCGCGGCAAGTCGCTGGACGACTGGGGCGACCGCCGCCTGACCCAGCTGCAGGGCGGGCTGGTCATCCGCATCGGCAGCGAGTGGTACGGCGGCGTGGCGGTCGGGGGGCACGAGACCGAACGGGACGAGGAGCTGGCCAGGCTGGCCCTCGGCGTGCTGCTCGGCCATGAACAGAAGGGGCTGAAGTTACTCAATAACATTCCCGTGAAGTTAATGGAGAGTTACTTTACGTGGAAGATCCTTTTTCACCAGCCTTGTTAGCAAAGAAGATATCCTATATTCTGCATTTTATGGCCGATGTGATCCCGGCCAGCGCGAGCCGGACAGCCGGCTGGCGGCGAGTTGACCAAGGGCCGAGACCGGCCGACACCGGCCTCCAGTCGTGCCCTGCGGGCCAAGGCCCGGCAAAGGAGCGTTCAGTGGACCTCAGATTCTGGCAATCGCGGAAGGTTCCTCAGCACCGGCCCGCCGCGCGGGTGATGCGCAGCAGCGCGGTCGTGGCCGGCTGCGCCGCCATGCTGGCGCTGGCCGCCTGCTCGAGCGGCGGCGACACGACCACCACGTCGAACGGCAAGACGCTGACCACGATCACGGTCGGCGGTGTGCAGACCGCCAACCTGGCCGACCTCTACGCCGGCCTGATGAACGGGGTGTTCAAGAAGTACGGCATCAACCTGGAGTACCAGGTGCTGACCCCGACCGCCGCGGTGGCCGCGGTGGACAGCGGCTCGATCGACATCGGCGACGACGGCGCCGGCATGGTCGAGGGCCTCATCCAGACGCACGCGGCCAAGATCTTCATGCAGAACGGCCCCGGCCTGTTCTACCTGGCCGTGCCCAAGAGCATCCACACGCTGGCCGACCTGCGGGGCAAGACGGTGTCGGCGAGCACGCCGGGCGGCGCGATCGACACCGCGATCAGGGACGCGCTGAAGGCGGTCGGCGTGACCGTCGGCACCGGCAGCGGCGACGTGCACATGACCTACCTGCAGAACAACTCGGCCGCGCTGGTCGCGCTGAAGAACGGCACCGTGGACGGGGCCGGTGTGTCGCCGCCCACGACGGTCCAGGCCGAGCAGGAGGGCATGCACCTGTTCCCGATCGTCAAGTACTCCTACGACTCGGTGTGGGCGGTCAGCAACGGCTTCGCCTCCTCCCACCACCAGGCGATCGTCAACTTCGTCAAGGCCTTCGCGGTCGCCACCAAGGACTCGATCAGCGACCAGCAGCTGTGCCAGGCGGGCCTGAAGAAGTACGTCGAGATCACCGACCAGGCCCAGCTCACGGGCAGCTGCCAGGCCTACAAGAACTACCTCGCCGCCGCCCCCTACCCGCTCAGCCAGCTCAAGGAGATCGAGGCCGGCCTGAAACCGCCGTCCACGGTCAGCCCGGCCTCGCTGGTGGACAACAGCTACATGAACGCGGCCGGCAAGGCCAACTGGGTGGAAGTCAAGGGAGCGCAGTAACCAGCGATGACTCCCCCTCCCCCGGATGACCAGGATCCCGCCAGCCTGTTCTCGATGGCGGCCGACGACACGGTGCGGCTCACTACGGTCGGCATCGACATCGGCTCGGCCACGTCCCAGCTGAACTTCTCCCGGCTGGAGCTGCAGCGCCTGGACGGCCGCTACGAGGTGAGCCGGCGGGACCTGGTCTTCGAGTCCGAGGTGATCCTCACCCCGTACACCGACAGCGTGACGATCGACACCGGCGGGCTCGGGGCGTTCATCGAGGCGCAGTACGCCGCGGCCGGCCTGGGGCACGACGACGTGGACAGCGGGGCGCTGATCCTCACCGGGCTGGCCCTGGCCAAGCGCAACTCCCAGG
The DNA here is from genome assembly GCA_036501145.1 of Streptosporangiaceae bacterium. Lineage (GTDB taxonomy): Bacteria > Actinomycetota > Actinomycetes > Streptosporangiales > Streptosporangiaceae > PALSA-505. The sequence continues at coordinate 19,730 of DASYAV010000168.1, forward strand.
CCATCGGCGAGATCTTCGCCGCGGAGGCGGGCAAACTGGTCGCGGTGTCGGCCGGGGACGTGCTGGAGGCGACGTTCGCCGGGCGCGGGGCCGGCGGTGACCGGCGGTCCGCGGAGCTTGGCAAGCCGGTCGCGCACATCGACGTCGGCGGCGGCACAACCAAGTACGCGCTGTTCAGCGGCGGCCGGCTGGACCGGGTGGCGGCCATCGACGTGGGCGCAAGGCTCGTGCTGTTCGGTGCGTCCGGCGAGGTGACGCGGGTCGAGCCACCGGCCCGGCGGATGGCCGCCGGGCTCGGGCTCGAGCTCACCGTGGGCGGCCGGCCGGGCCCCGGGGTGATCGACGCGCTGGCCGGCCATATGGCCGGGCAGGTCCTCGCGCACGCCGGGGTGGTGCCGCACGCCGACCCGGATCCGGGGCTGCTGCGCACCGAGCCGCTCGCCCCCGGCGGCGGCCGCACCGCGGCGGCGATCTCGTTCTCCGGCGGTGTCTCCGAATACGTCTACGGCCGCGAGGAACGGTCGTTCGGCGACCTCGGCAGGCCGCTTGCCGCCGCGCTGGTCCGGCTGGCCGCGCGAGCCGGCGCCGAGCTGCTGCCGGTGCCGCGCGGCATCCGGGCCACCGTGCTCGGGGCGGCCCAGTACAGCCTGCAGCTCAGCGGGAACACGGTGTACGCGTCCACGCCGTCAATGGTGCCGCTGCGCAACGTGCCGGTGGTGTCGCCGCGGCTGTCGCTGACCGCCGGCGACCTCGACCCCGCCGGGCTGGCCACGGTGATCGGCCGGGCGCTGAGCCTGAGCGAGCCTTTCGCCCGGGGCGAGACGGTGGCGATCGCACTGCACTGGTCCGGCTCAGCGACCTACCGGCGGCTGCTGGCGCTGGCCGGGGCGCTGCTGACCGCCACCGGCGCGGCCGGGCGGGCCAGCCCGCCGCTGGTCGCGGTGTTCGACTCCGACATCGGCGGGCTCGTCGGCGAGCACATCGTCGCGCTCGGTGCCACCGCGCCGGTGCTGGTGCTCGACGGCATCGACGTGAGCGACCTCGACTTCCTGGACATCGGCGCGTTCATCCCCGGAACGGGGGCGCTGCCGGTGGTGGTGAAGTCGCTGCTTTTCCCGAACCTGCCCGCGGTGGCCGGGACCGAGCAAGCCACCGCGGGCATTCCAGTCAACTGACCGACGATCACCGGGAGCATGGATGAGCGATGTGGACACCGAACTCTTCGCCGAGCCCACCGGGGAGGGGCAGCGCGCCGGGGCCACCGCGTGGCAGCCGCACAAGCTGGCCTACTACCAGTACATGGAAGAGGAAGGCATCCCGATCCACACCGGCATCGGCGTGCACGACATCCGTGAGCTCGAGCTGGGCGACTGGGGCCGGCTCGGCGCCCGGGGCGCGTTCCTCTACCTGGACGGGCTCGAGGGGATCAAGGGCATGCACGTGCTCGAGGTGCCCGGCGGCGGGGAGACGCTCCCCGAGCGGCACCTGTTCCACGAGTTCTACCTGGTGTTCGAGGGCCGTGGCACCGCGGAGACCTGGCTGGACAGCGACCCGGACCGCAAGCAGGTCGTCGAGTGGGGCCCCGGGTCGCTGTTCTACTTCCCGCCCAATGTCACCCACCGGCTGGTCAACGGCACCGGCGAGCGGGTGCTGATCCTGGCGGCCAACAACGCGCCGCCGCTGTACAACATGCTCCGCGACCGCGAGTTCATCTTCAGCAACGACTACGTGTTCAGCGCGCACTACAGCGGCGACAGCGAGTTCTACAAGTTCAACGACACGGTCTACGCGGTGCCGAACAACAAGCGCGCCCAGTCCCGGTCGAACTACTTCCCCGACATCATCAACGCGCACCTGCCGCTGGACAACCAGCGGGTGCCCGGCTACCGGCGGATCCAGCCGGCCTTCCGCGGGTTCGAGCGCGACCACGTCGGCTTCGTCGGGGAGTTCCCGATCGGCCGGTACTCGCGGGCGCACCACCACGCGGCCGGCGCCGTGCTGGTCTGCCTGAAGGGCGGCGGTTACACGTTCACCTGGCCGGTGAGCTGCGGGCTGACCCCGTGGCGGGACGGCCACGCGGACAAGGTCAAGGTGCTGCGGTACAAGCAGGGCGGGCTGGTCGCCGCGGCCCCGGGCGGCGGCGAATGGTTCCACCAGCACTTCGCCATCGCCCAGTCCGCGTTCCGCGTCTACAACTACTGGGGCGGCCCGGTGCCGGTCGGCCTGAACAACCTGAACATGGCCACCGGGAAGAGCGGGAACCTGAACATCCGCGACGGCGGCAACAGCATCGCCTACGACGAAGAGGATCCCTACATCAGGGAGAGGTTCTCCGAGGAGCTGGCCAGGGTCGGCATGAAGTCCGACATGCCCGCCGACGTGTACGAGAAAGACTGACCGGGACGCCTGCGATGACCGTGCTGACCGGCGCGCTGACCGGGGTGCGGGCCGTGGTGACCGGAGCCACCAGCGGTCTCGGCGAGGCGATGGCTGATGCGCTGCTCGCCGCCGGGGCGACGGTGGCGGCCGCCGCCCGGCCCACCCCCCGGCTGGACGCCGCGGTGCGCCGCTGGGCCGGGCGCGGCCTGGCTGCCGAGGCCATGCCCATGGACGTGCGCGACCCGGCGTCGGTGGCGGCCGCCGCGCGCGGCCTGACCGGCCGGTGGGGCCGGGTCGACCTCGTGGTGAACAACGCGGGCCTTGGCACCCGGTCGGTCAACCCGCGCTACCGGACGGAGCCGATGCCCTTCTACCAGGTGTCACCGGACGGGTTCGGCGACGTCGTGGCGACCAACCTGACCGGCTACTTCCTGGTGGCCCGGGCGTTCGCCCCGCTGCTGGTCGAGCAGGGCCACGGCGGTTTCGTCAACATCTCGGTGAACCACGCGACGATGCGGCGGCGCGGCTTCGTGCCCTACGGCCCGTCCCGGGCCGGGTCGGAGGCGCTGAGCGCGATCATGACCGAGGACCTGCGGCCGCACGGCGTCGATGTCAACGTGCTGCTGCCCGGCGGCGGCACGGCCACCGGGATGATCCCCGACCTGGCCACCGATCCCAGCCGCGACCGGCTGCTGCCCGCGCAGATCATGGGCCCACCGGTGGTCTTCCTGGCCTCCGCGGAGGCGAAGGGGGTCACCGGCGAGCGGATCGTGGCCACGGAGTTCGCGGGGTGGCTCGAGTCATTCCGGGCCCGGGCCGCGGGGAAAAATGCCAGAAATTGAGCAAAATCGCAGGTTGATGGGCATGAATATTTCGTATAGGCTATCAGAAATCGCCAGGAGCTGGGTAATGAACGGCTTGCGCGAGCCGGGCGCAGGCAGGCCGGCCGCGGCGCCGCGAAGCCGGCAGGCCCCGGCGGGCAGCAGGCCCGGCCCGGAGGCGACAGGCACCGGCACCCTAGGAGGTGGCCTTTGCGCACGCTGAATCCGCCTGGCCGGAAAGATCCCCTACGGCATGGCCCTTCGCCGCGGAGGGCCGGCTGATGGCGACCGAGGTGCAGCCGGTCCCGGCGCTGCTGCCCGAGGACGACGGCAGCGGCGGGCTGGCCCGGGTCAGGCGCGTGCTCGGCAACCATCAGCGGATCTGGCTCGGCCTGCTCGGCGCGGTCGTCGTGCTGGCCGCCTGGGAGATCAGCGCGGATCTCAAGCTGGTCAACCCCGCCTTCACCAGCAAGCCCAGTTCGATCGCCATCGCGGCCAAGCAGTACTTCGACGGCGGCGGCGGCTTGTACGCGCTGAAGATCAGCGCCATCGAGTTCGCCATCGGCTTCGCGCTCTCACTCGTCGCCGGGCTGATCATCGGCATGGCCATGGGCTGGTGGAAGTGGTTCGACTACCTGGTCGACCCGCTGGTCAACTTCGGCTACGCCGCGCCGCGTATCGCGCTGGTGCCGCTGCTGGTGGTCTGGTTCGGCATCGGCACCTCGTCCAAGGTGGCCGTGGTGTTCCTGTCCGCTGTGTTCCCGATCATCATCAACACGATGTCCGGGGTGAAGACGGCGGACGCGTCGCTGGTCCGGGTGGCGCACTCGTTCAAGGCGACCAACCTGCAGACCTTCCGCACCGTGGCACTGCCCGGCGCGGTGCCGTCGATCGTGACCGGCATCCGGCTCGGCATCGGCCAGGGCCTGATCGGCATGGTCGTCGGCGAGCTCATCGCCTCGACCGCCGGGCTGGGCTACACGATCGAGACCGCAGGAAACAACTTCCAGACGTCGCTCATGTTCGTCGCCGTGGTGATCGTCTCGGGCATCGGAGTGCTGCTCACCCAGTCGCTGCGGACCGTGGAAAGACGGCTGGAGCGCTGGCGCCCGGACGCCAGGGCCTGAGAGCCACAGCCGACCGGATGGAGGCCGGAATGATCAATCTGGGTGCCCGTGAGGACCGTGGCAGGCCCAAGGACCGCAAGGCCGGGGCCGACACCGACCCGGCCTCGACCGAGCTGGTCGTGGACGGGGTGGGCATCACGTTCACCTCGACCAAGGACAGGAGCAGATACCAGGCGCTGAGCTCGGTCTCCATGCAGATCAAGCCCAACGAGTTCTGCTGCGTCGTCGGCCCGAGCGGCTGCGGCAAGTCCAGCCTGCTGCTCGCGGTGGCCGGCCTGCTGCCGATCTCCGGCGGGTCGATCACCATCGGCAGCAAGCAGGTCAGCAAGCCGGGCCGGAACCGGGCCGTGGTGTTCCAGTCGGCCTCGCTGCTGCCCTGGCGGAACGTGCTGCGCAACGTCGGCTACGGGCTGGAGCTGCGCAAGGTGCCGCGGCGGGAGGCCCGTGAGCGCAGCATGGAGGTCATCAAGCTGGTCGGCCTGGAGGGGTTCGAGAACCACTACCCACACGAGCTGTCCGGCGGCATGCAGCAGCGGGTCAACCTGGCCCGGGCGCTGGTCGCCGACCCGAAGCTGCTGCTGATGGACGAGCCGTTCGCCGCGCTGGACGCGCAGACCCGGGAGTACATGCAGTCGGAGCTGCTGCGGATCTGGAACCAGATGCGCAAGTCGGTGCTGTTCGTCACCCACCAGATCGACGAGGCGGTGTTCCTCGGGGACCACGTGGTGGTGCTGTCCAAGGGCCCGGAGACCACGGTGACCAAGATCATCGACGTGAACTTCAAGCGGCCGCGCAGCGAGGCGCTCAAGCGCTCCCCTGAGTTTCTCGCGATCGTGGACGAGATCTGGGACTGCATCAAGGAACAGCAGACAGAGGCGCAGCAGGGATGACCGCAGCACGGGGGCGCTGGGCGCGGCGGTCGGCCTGGGGACGCTGGGCGGGGCGGACAGCACTGGGGTGCCCGGCGGGGCGGACGGCACAGGGCTGAGCCGGGTGGACGGATCTGTTGGGCTATGACTATCTAATGTAGAATATAATCTACATGGGTTACGCCTGGACCGAGAGGAGAGACGCCGGTGCGCATCTCGAAGGAGCTGAACGAGAAGCTGACCAGGATCGGCCCGGGTACCCCCATGGGCGAGGTGTTCCGGCGGTACTGGATCCCGGCTTGCCTGGCCGAGGAGCTGCCCGAGCCGGACGGCCCCCCGATCAGGGTGCGGCTGCTCGGCGAGGACCTGGTCGCGTTCCGGGACACGGCAGGCGACGTCGGCCTGCTCGATGCCTACTGCGCGCACCGGCGGGCGCCGCTGTTCTTCGGGCGGAACGAGGAGTGCGGCCTGCGCTGTGTCTACCACGGCTGGAAATTCGACACCCTGGGCAACTGCGTGGACATGCCGTCCGAGCCGCCGTACAGCAAGTTCCGGCTCCGGGTCGGCATCAAGGCCTACCCCACCTACGAGGCCGGCGGGCTGATCTGGACGTACATGGGCCCCACCGAGCACATGCCAGCGCCGCCTGAGTACGAATGGCTGCGCACCCCGGCCCCGGACTACTTCCGGATCTCCAAGACCGGCGAGCAGTGCAACTTCCTGCAGACCATCGAGGGCGGCATCGACACCGCGCACTCGTCCTTCACGCACAACAACGACCTGTCCAACCCGCGGCTGCTGCGCAGCCTGGACCCGCACCCCCGGCTCGAGGTGGACGAGACACCGTACGGCTACCGCTACGCGAGCCTGCGCAACATCAGCGACGAGACCACCTACCTGCGGGTTTACCAGTTCATCATGCCGTTCCAGCAGATGCGCGGCGGGCTGCTCGACTTCGAGGGCAACAAGGCCGGCCTGCCGTGCATCCACGGGCACATCTGGGTGCCGATCGACGACGAGCACACCTGGGTCTACAACTTCCTGATGGCGGCCGAGAACGAGGTGAAGATCACCGACAAGTGGTGGAACGACCAGGAGCACCGGTTCGGCCGCGGCCGCGAGGACTACCTGCCGGGCACGTACTGGCTGAAGGCGAACCCGGCCAACGACTACTTCATCGACCGTGCGGTCCAGCGGACCAAGACCTTCACCGGCATCGAGGGCGTGAACACACAGGACTTCGCGCTGCAGACCGGCATGGGCCCGATCGTGGACCGGAGCCGGGAGGCGCTGGGCAGCACCGACCGGGCCATCCAGGAGGCCAGGCGGCTGCTGGTGGAGGCGATGGACGACGTGGCCGAGGGCCGGCCGCCGCGGGGCACCGAGCCGGAGCCCTACCGCGCCGTGCGCGGCGCGGATCTGCTCGTGCCGCGCGGCAGCGACTGGCGGGACGCCTGCAAGGAACTCACGGCGGGGTACTGGTGACCGCGCGCACGGCCAGACCCACCGCAACCGACGGAACAGGAACACGCATGGCTACCGACGAGGTCGTGGAAGTACGGGCGACCGGCAGGACGCCTGAGGCGGTGACCGCCGAGATCCAGGAGATTCTCACCGAACGCGGCGGCCGGGGCTTCACCCTGGCGCACGTTCAGTCGATCATCTACAACTCCTCGACCACCGGCTACCTGCTGCTGTTCTTCCACCGTGACGGCGACGGCTAGCCGATGGGCGTGCTGAGTCCGGAAGACATCGTGGCGCGCTGCCGCCGCGTGGACACCTGTGCGCTGTCCGATGCCGCCGACGCGCTGGGCGCCGGCGCCGCGGTCGCGGACGGGCTGCGTCCCATGTGGGAGGGAGCCCGGGCCGCGGGGCGCGCGGTGACGACCCAGCTGGCCGAGGGGCCGGCGGTGCGGTCGTCGGTTCATCTCGGCGCCAGGGCCATCGAGCGGGCGGGCAGCGACGACGTGATCGTGGTGGCCAACGAGGGCCGCACCGGCATGGGGTCGTGGGGCGGGCTGCTCTGCCTGGCCGCGTCGCTGCGCGGGGCCGCCGGGGTGGTGGCCGACGGCGCGCTGCGCGACGTGGACGAGGCGCGCGAACTCCGCTTCGCCGTGTTCGCCAGGGCGGGGACGCCGCGGACCGCGCGAGGCCGGGCGCACGAGGAGTCGTGCGGCGAGCCGGTCCGGGTATCGGGGGTGGATGTGCACCCCGGCGACCTGATCGTGGCCGACGGCAGCGGCGTGCTGGTGGTGCTCTGGGCGGCAGCCGGTGACGTGCTGCTGCGGGCCGAGGAACTGGCCCGCCGGGAGGCGCAGATGGCATCGCGGCTGCGGGCCGGCGAGCCGGCCCCGGCGGTGCTCGGGCAGGCCTACGAGTCGATGACCAGCCGTTCCACGGTGAGGGGGTGAGGCACGATGGCGGAGCCACTGGCCAGATCGGTCGACGGTGCCGACGGCAGGCTGACCGCCGCCGCCGTGACGTTCGGCTCGGCGACGCTGCACGAGGCGGCCGGCCAGATCGGCGTGCTGTCCTCGGCCATCGTGACCAGGACGCCGGGCCTGCCGCTGGCCGGCTGGGCCTACCCGGTGGCCTGCCCGGCCAACGACAACCTGTGGCTGCACCGCGCGGTATATGCGGCCAGGCCGGGCGACGTCCTCGTGGTGGACGTGGGCGGCGCCTACGAGGCCGGCTACTGGGGCGAGATCCTGTCCTGGGCGGCGCGGGCCCGCGGGCTGGCCGGCGTGGTGATCGACGGCGGCGTGCGGGACACCGCCCGGCTGGCCGGGATCGGCGTGCCGGTGTTCTCCCGGTGCTGTTCCATCCGGGGCACGGCCAAGCGGCCGGACGGCCGGGGGGTGCTGAACCAGCCGACGGTGGTCGGCGGGCTGACCGTCAAGCCGGGAGACCTGGTCGTCGGGGACGACGACGGGGTGGTCCTGCTCCCCCGGGCGGACGTGCCGGGCATCCTGGCCGCGGCACGTGCCCGCCAGGACAAAGAGACCGAGATCATCGCCCAGATCCAGGAAGGCAGGACCACTCTCGAGCTCTTCGGGCTCGACGGGGCCGTCCCGCCACCCCGCAGGTGACGAACGCACGGAGGATGCCTTGATCATTGACTCGCACGGCCACATCAGCGCACCGGCCGAGGTCTATGCCTACCAGGCGCAGCTGCTGGCGAGCCGGGGCAACCCGGACTCCGGGGCGCCCCGGATCTCGGCCGAGCAGCACGAGAAATCGCTGCAGCGTCACCTGACCGGGATGGACGACGCCGGCACCGACGTCCAGCTGATCTCGCCCCGGCCGTTCCACATGATGCACTCGGTGCCGCCGGCCCGGATCGTGACCAGCTGGACCAGGTTCGTCAACGACATGATCGCCAAGCAGGTGAGCCTGCACCCGGACCGCTTCGTCGGCGTGGCCGGCCTGCCGCAGTTCCGCGACCAGCCGGTCGGCGGCTGCCTGGCCGAGCTGGAGCGCTGCGTCAGCGAACTCGGCTTCGTCGGCGCGCTGGTCAACCCGGATCCGATGGAGGGCCAGGGCCCGGTGCCCGGCCTGGGCGACCCGTTCTGGTACCCGCTGTATGAGAAGTTCTGCGAGCTCGACGTGACCATGCACATCCACTCGGCGGGCTGTGCGTCCGAGCGGGAGTCCTACACGCTGCACTTCATCAACGAGGAGAGCATCGCGGTAGTGGAACTCCTCGACTCCGGTGTGCTGGACCGCTTCCCCGGGCTGCGCGTGCTGGTGTCGCACGGCGGCGGCGCGATCCCCTACCACGCGGGCCGGTTCCGTGCCTGGCGGATCCGCAAGGGCCTGCCGCCGTTCGAGGACATGCTGCGCCGCCTGTGGTACGACACCTGCATCTACTCACCGGAAGCCGTCGAGCTGCTGGCCAAGGTGGTCGGGCCGGAACGGATGGTGCTGGGCACCGAGTTCCCGGGCACCGGCTCGGCCGTGGACCCACAGACCGGCCGCCTGCTGGACAACATGCGGGCCGTCATCGAGGAGTGCGAGGTGATCGACGCCGGGCAGCGCGAGCTCGTGCTGGAGAAGAACGCGATGGAGCTGTTCCGGCTGGAACCCGTGCTGAAGAAGGCACGGCAGGGCTGACAGGGCAGGAGGAATCTTGAAGATCACAGTCGATCTGTCGCTATGCGCCGGGCACGGTCAGTGCGAAGATGCAGCGCCAGAGGTGTTCCGGGTCAACGACGAGGGGTTCGCGGAGCTGCTGATGGACGACGTCACCGACCCGGAACTCGAAAGCAAGGTCGCTGACGCCGCGTCGCGGTGCCCGACCGAAGCCATCAGATTGAACGGATGACCACAGCGCATGACGACAACGGGGTCGTCATGGGGAAGCGCCAGAGGAGCAAAGACGATGTCCGACCTAACCGGCAACTGGACAGGCCTGGCGGGGACCGCCGGCAAGGTGGCCCAGGCCCTGACCAAGACCGACCACGCCTACCTGCGCATCCGCCAGGGCATACTCGACGGCCATTTCAGGCCCGGTGAGTCACTCGACCAGGAAGAACTGGCCCGGGAACTCAACTTGTCGACCACCCCGGTGCGGGAGGCGATGCGCCGGCTGGAGTCCGAACGGCTGGTCATCCGCCGCGCGCACCGGGACATCATCGTCGCCCCGCTGTCCATCGACACCGTCGAGGAGGTGTACGCGGTCCGGCTCTCCCTCGACCCGCTGGCCGCCTCACTGGCGTCGGTCCAGGCCAGCAAGCAGGAGCGGCAGCAGATACTCGACATGGCGGTGGGCAACCAGACCGGCCTCGACCTGCTGAGCCAGCTGGACCGCAACCGCGGCCTGCACCGGGCGATCTACACCGCCTGCGGCAACGGGGTGCTGGTGGACATCCTCGACAAGCTGTGGGACCTGAGCGACCGCTACCGGCTGGTCACCCTGCACGACCACGCGGTCGCGGTGACCGCGCAGGCCGAGCACGAGGCGATCGCCCGGGCGGTCAGCGAGGGACGGCCAGACGAGGCCGCCGATCTGATGCGCGAGCACACCGCCGAGTCGCTGCAGCGCATCCGGGAAAACGCGCAGTAGCCCTGCGCAGTTAGGTGAATGATGCCGGCACTGAGGCTGAGCGCGGCCTTCTCGCGCAACCCGATGACCGCGGCGCTGCATGACGGGACGGTGGCCCCCGAAGGCGTGTCGTGGACGGTAAGCGCGCTGCACCCGTCGGAGATGTTCTGGCGCCAGCTCCGGTTCGCCGAGTTCGACGTGTCGGAGATGTCGCTGTCCTCGCTGGCCATCTCGGTGGCCAAGGGCGACCGGTCGTGGGTGGCGCTGCCCATCTTCACCACCCGGCGGTTCTTCCACACCGCGATCATGGTCCGCTCGGACGCCGGCATCGACACGCCGCAGCAGCTAGCCGGCAAGCGGGTCGGCGTACCCGAATACCAGCAGACCGCCGCGGTCTGGTCCCGCGGCGCGCTGCGGCACGAGTTCGGCGTGCAGCCGGAGGACCTGCGCTGGTACATGGAGCGCGCCCCGGAGCGCAGCCACGGCGGCGCCACCTCCTTCGCCCCGCCCGCCGGGGTTGAACTCAGCTACATCCCGCCGCCGGAGTCGATCGGCGGCATGCTGGCCAGCGGCGACCTGGACGCCGCGCTGGTCTACATCGCCGACGCCAACCTGGTCGACCGGACCCGGGCCACCGCCGCCGAGCACGGCCGGCTGCGGCCGCTGTTCGCCGACCCGGTGGCCGAGGGGATCCGCTACCACCAGGCCACCGGGCTGCTGCCGGTCAACCACTGCGTCGTCATCCGGGCCGGGCTGGCCGGCCAGCACCCGTGGCTGGCCCTCAACCTGATGGGCGCGTTCGCGGCAGCCAAGGACAAGCAGACCGCGGCGCTGGCCGAGCTGCTCGGCCCGTACCGGCAGGTCGGCGGCATCCCCGCCGCCGACGTCGCCCAGGTCACCGCCGCCGACCCGCTCCCCTACGGGGTGACCGGGCAGCGGCAGACACTGGAAACCCTGATGACCTACCTCGTGGAACAGGAGCTCGCGCCGCGCAAGGTGGACCTGGCCGAGCTGTTCGCCGCGAGCACCCTCGACATCTAGGCACGTACCCACTGGGAGGCACGTTTTGGGCAGGCGGAAGACGTTCGAGATCCCCGGCGTGGCGCACGCGGCCCCCATCCCGCTCGCCGCGCAGGTGGGCAATATCGTCGCATCCTCGGCGCTGATGGGCGTGGACGCGAGCACAGGCAAGCTGCCCGAGGACGGGGCGAGCCAGGTCAAGCACCTGTTCGCGAACACCGCGGCGCTGCTGCGGGCGGCCGGGCTGAACCCCGGCGACATCGTGTCGGTCTCGGTGCTGCTGGCCGACAACTCACTGCGCGACGAGATCAACCGGTACTGGCTGGAATGGTTCCCCGACGCGAACGACCGGCCGGCCCGGCACACCACCGTGCACCCGCTGCCCGGCGGCATGCAGGCCCAGATCCAGTTCACGGCGGTCGCACCGTGACAGAGACCACCGTGACAGAGAACACCGTGACCGGGAACACCGCGGCCGGCGAGCTGGTGGCCGGGCTGGCGGCGCTGCCCACCTCGGCGATCTCCGACGCGCTGGACCGGCTCGGCATCGCCGGCCAGGTCGCCGGGATCGCGCCGCTGGACCGCGGCTTCCGCATCGCCGGCCGCGCGTTCACCGCGCTGTACCAGCCGGTGGACGTGGCCGGCGGCACGGTCGGCGACTACATCGACGACGTCGAACCGGGATCGGTGATCGTACTGGACAACGGCGGCCGGACGGACGCGACCGTCTGGGGTGACATCCTCACGTTGACCGCGCACCAGCGGCAGATCGCCGGCACGGTCATCGACGGCGTCTGCCGGGACAGCGACCAGGCGCTGGCCCTGGGCTACCCGCTGTTCAGCCGGGGCACCTGGATGCGCACCGGCAAGGACCGGGTGCAGATCGCCGGGCAGCAGGTGCCGGTGACCGCCGGCGGGGTGCGGGTCCGGCCCGGCGACGTGCTCATCGGCGACGGCGACGGGGTGGTGGTGATCCCGGCCGGCCGGGAGGCCCAGGTACTCGACGTCGCCCAGCAGGTCGAGCAGGCCGAGAACGAGATCAGGAAGCTGGTCCGCCAGGGCGCACGGCTGGCCGAGGCACGCGCCCAGGCCGGCTACCACACGCTGCAGGCCAGGCAGAAGCAATAACCCGGCCGGCCGGCCGGCCAGCCCAGGCGGGAAGGGTGATGCACAGCGATGGCACAGATCGTTCTCGGGGTCGGGACCTCCCACTCCCCCCAGCTCAGCTCGCCACCGGAGATCTGGCACGACCACGCCGCCCGGGACCGGCGCAACACGTTCCTGGTCGCGCAGGACGGCGAGGTGTACACCTTCGACCAGCTGCCGCTGCGGCCCGAGTGGGCGATCGATGAGTCCCGGCTGACCGTCGAGGCCTGGCAGGGCCTGCGGACCCGGACCGACCAGGCGATCGACCGGCTGAGCGAGGCGCTCAACCAGGCCAGGCCGGACGTGGTCGTCGTGGTCGGCGACGACCAGGACGAGCTGTTCCTGGCCGACGGCGTGCCCGCGATCGCCATCTACTGGGGCGAGACCATCACCGACATCCCGCCGACCGGCGAGGAACTCGAGCGCATCCCGGCCGGCATCCAGGCGGCGCACTGGGCCATCCACGCGGACAAACCGGAGCCGTACCCGGTCGCCTCCGGCCTCGGCCAGCACATGGTCGAGAACCTGATGCTGGACGAGTTCGACGTGTGCCAGGCCTCCCAGCAGCCGTCTGGGCGCGGGGTCGGGCACGCCTTCACGTTCGTGCGCAGGCGGCTTATGCGGGACCGGCTGGCCCCGATGCTGCCGGTCGTGCTCAACACCTACGTGCCGCCGAACCAGGTGTCGCCGCGCCGCTGCTACGCGCTGGGCCGCGCGCTGCGCCGGGCCGTCGAGCGGTACCCGGAGGACCTGCGGGTCGCCATCGTGGCCTCCGGCGGGCTGAGCCACTTCGTGGTGGACGAGGCGCTGGACCGGCGGGTGATCGACGGGCTGGCCGCGCGGGACGTGGACTCGCTCAGCACGATCCCGCGCAAGTACATGCGGTCCGGCACGTCGGAGATTCTCAACTGGATCGCGGTCGGCGGCGCGGTCGAGCACCTGCGCATGGACGTCGTGGACTACGTACCCGGCTACCGGTCGGTGGCCGGCACCGGCATCGGGGCCTGCTTCGCTGTGTGGAGCTAGCGGCGCAATCAAGGCAGCACGGGAACAGGAGGATCAGCATGCCCGCGAAACGGTGGCGGATCGGCGTCGACGTGGGCGGGACCTTCACCGACCTCGCCGTCCTGGACACCTCGAACGGTGAGCTCAGCGTGCACAAGGTCCCCACCACGCCGCGCGATCCATCGGCCGGCGTGCTGGACGGGCTCCGCCAGGTCGCGCAGGAGCGGGCCGGCTTCGACCTCGCCGAGCTCGAGCACTTCCTGCACGGAACGACGATCACCACCAACGCGCTGATCGAGAAGAACTACGCGCCGTGCGCGCTGCTGGTCACCGAGGGGCACCGCGGCGCGGTGCAGGTGCAGGACCAGCAGCGGCAGGGCAACCTGTTCGACATCAGCGTCGGCCACCCGGACAGCCTGGTGGACGAGCGGCACGTGTTCGAGGTACCGGAGCGGACCGGCGCCTCCGGTGAGGTGGTGCGGGCGCCGGACACCGCGGCGGTGGCCGCCATCGGCGCCCGGCTGGCCGCGGCGGGCATCGGCTCGGTGGCCGTCTGCCTGCTGTTCTCCTTCACCAACCCGGCACACGAGCGGCAGGTGCGCGACATCCTGGCCGAGCAGGCGCCCGGCCTGCGGATCTCGCTGTCCAGCGACGTGCTGCCGCGGATCCGGGAGTGGCCGCGGATCTCCACCATGCTGCTGAACGCGAGCCTGGAGCCGCTGCTGGTGGACTACGTGCACACCCTCGGCGAGGCGCTGGCCTCGCGGGGCGTGGAGTTCCGGCGGGCGTTCCTGATGGAGTCCAACGGCGGGCTGATGCCGTTCTCCGCCGTGATCGGCGGCGGCCGGGCGGTGCACACGCTGCTGTCCGGGCCGGCGGCGGCCGTGCAGGGTGCGGTGACCATGCTGGGCACGGTCCAGCAGGACAACCTGATCACCCTGGACATCGGCGGCACCAGCGCCGACATCGCGTTCGTCAGCGGGAACGGCGCGCTGGAGGTCACCGAGGGGCGGCTGGCCGGCCATCAGATCTACGTGCCGATGCTCGACGTGAGCACGATCGGTGCGGGCGGCGGGACGATCTCCCGGGTGACCCCGGACGGGCGGCTGCACGTGGGCCCGGAGAGCGCCGGCGCCGACCCGGGGCCGGCCTGCTACGGGCGCGGCGGCACGCTGCCCACCACCACCGACGCCGACCTGGTGCTCGGGCTGCTCGACCCGGACTACTACCTGGGCGGCCGGATGCGGGTGGACCCGGACCTGGCCCGGGCCGCGATCACCGAGCACGTGGCCGCGCCGCTGGGCATCTCCGCCGAGGCGGCGGCCGCGGCCATGCTGCAGGTCAACGACGTGCACATGGCCGACGCGATCCGGGTCTTCGCCGCGCAGAAAGGCATCGACCTGGCCACCAGCACGCTGGTCGCCTGCGGCGGGGCGGGCCCGCTGCACGCCGCCGGGGTGGCCGCGGAGATCGGCATCAGGCGGGTCTCGGTGCCGCCGCAGCCGGCCACATTCTCCGCGGTCGGGCTGCTGTGCACCGACGTGCTGCAGGACTTCGTGCAGACCGAGATCACCACGCTGGCCCCGGAGAACGACGCCGTGATCGCCAGGCACTTCGAAGACCTGGAGGCGCGGGCGGTGGCCGCGCTGACCGCCCAGGGCTTCGCGCCCGGGGACGTCCACTGCCACCGCGAGGTGGACGCCCGCTACGCCGGCCAGGGCTTCGAACTGCGGCTGGACGCGCCGGACGGGCCCGCCGCGGACGTGCCGGCCCTGCTGACCAAGCTCTTCCACGACCTGCACAGGCGCACCTACGGGCACGAGGCGGCGGCCGAGCGGGTGGAGGTCGTCAGCTACCGGGTGCGGGCCGAGGTGCCGCTGCCGCGCTACCAGCCGCGCCTGGCGGAACCGGACGGGCGCGCGGCCGGCGGCGCCGGAGGTGCGGCGCGGCAGGCGGTGCGCGAGGTGCTGGCCAAGGGCACCCGGCACGCCACCCCGGTGCTGCTGCGCCGGGACCTGGCCCCGGGGCAGCAGCGGGCCGGGCCGCTGATCGTGGAGCAGCCGGACACCACCACGTTCGTGCCGCCCGGCTGGTCGGCCGAATGCGACCGGTACGGCAACCTCAACCTGAGCAGCGAGGAGGCCTGATGGCAGGCGCTCTGGAGGTGGAACTGGCCCGCAGCAGGCTCACCGCCACCATCGGCGAGATGACCCACCTGCTGTACCGCTCGGCGTACTCCACGCTGATGCGCGAGTCCCGGGACTGCAGCTTCATGCTGATGGACCCGAACGGCCAGGTCGTGGTCAACGGGCCGGGGCACTTCCACAACGCGAGCTACTACTACTTCACCCACGCGCTGCTGGACCGCTACGGCGACCTGCGGGACGGCGACGTCTACCTGACCAACCACCCCTACGACGCCGGCATCCCGCACACCCCCGACCTGGCCGTGGCCATGCCGGTGTTCTCCGACGGGGTGCTCATCGGGTTCAGCTGCACGCTCGCGCACAAGGCCGACTTCGGCGGGGCGGTGGTGGGCAGCGCCTCGATGGAGTCCACCCACCTCTACCAGGAGGGCCTGCTGCTGCCGCCGCTGCTGGCCGAGCGCGGCGGGCAGTACAACCCGGTCGTCGACCAGATCATCGCGGCCAACGTGCGCAACACCGACCTGTTCTTCGGCGACATGCGGGCGCAGATCGGCACCACCCGGCTGGGCGCCGACCGGCTCAGGCGGCTGGCCCGGCAGACCGGGACGCAGACCCTGCTGGAGGTGTACGCCGAACTGCTCGACCAGCAGGACCGGCTGCTGCGCAGCCACCTGGCCCAGTGGCCGGACGGACGGCACGCGGTCGAGGGGTTCATGGACAGCGACGGCATCGACACCGCCACCCCGGTCCGGCTGGCCCTCGAGGTCACCGTCGAGGGCGACACCGTCACCTTCGACTGCACCGGCACCGACGACCAGACCCGGGGCCCGGTCAACATGCCGCGCAGCTACGCCGACACCGGGATCTTCTACGCCCTGGTGGCGATGACCGACCCGCGGATGGGCTTCAACGACGGCATGCGCCGGGCGGTGCGGATCAAGCACCGCCGCGGCAGCGTGCTCGACCCGGTCTCCCCCGCGCCGGTCGGCGCGGCCACCTCGGTGCACCACCGGTTCATCGACCTGTGCATGGAGGCGCTCAGCCACTTCGTGCCCGACCACGCCGCCGCGCACAGCGGCGGCAGCAGCGGCACCCTCGCCATCTCCTGGCAGGGCCAGCAGTCCGGTGCCCGGTCGCTGCAGTACGAGGTGCTCGGCTCGGCCATGGGCGGCATGCGGCACGGCGACGGCGCGTCCGGGGTCAGCGTCTACTGCACCAACCTGGCCATCACCCCGATCGAGATCATCGAATCGCAGTTCCCGGTCCGGATCCGCCGGTTCGAGCTGGTCCAGGATTCGGCCGGGGCCGGGACCTGCCGCGGCGGGCTCAGCTACCGCCGGGAGTACGAAGCGCTGCGCCCGGCCGGGGTGATCCGGCGGGCCGAGCGGGGCCGATTCCCCGCCGCCGGGGTGCGCGGCGGCCAGCCGGGCAGCACCACCCGGGTCAGCCTCGACTCCGGCGGCCAGACCCGCCAGCTGCCGGTGGCCGGCCGGTACGAGCTCGAGCCGGGCGACGTGCTGCGGGTGGAGGGACCGGGCGGCGGCGGGTTCGGCGACCCGCTGGGCCGGCCCGCCGGCCAGGTCGGCCGGGACGTCGCGCTCGGGCACGTCTCCACCGCGGCGGCCCGGCGGGACTACGGCGTGGTCTGCGGCCCGGGCGGCGAGGTGGACGCCGAGGCGACCGAGGTGCTCAGGCAGCAGGCCCGGGCGGAGAGGACGGATGATGCCGCTTCCTGACACCACGCTGGCGGCGGTGACCACCGGCGCCCGGCGCACCGAACTGCGCGAGCTGCCGGTGCCGCCGGTGGCGGCGGACTCCGGCCTGCTTCAGGTGGAGGCGGCCGGGGTGTGCGGCGCCGACGTCCGGTCCTACGAACGGGACGCGCCGGTGCGGGTGATGGGCCACGAGAACGTGGGCTACATCGCGGCGATCGGCGCCGCCGCGGCCGCCCGCTGGGGGGTCGGCGAAGGCGACCGGGTGGTGCTGGAGGAGTACCTGCCGTGCGGGCACTGCCGATTCTGCCGGTCGGCCGAGTTCCGCTTCTGCCTGGCCTCCGACGCCAGCGCGAACCCGGACGCGATCAGGTACGGCAGCACCGCGGTGGACACCGCACCGGGTCTGTGGGGCGGCTACAGCCAGTACATGTACCTGCACCCGAACACCGTGGTGCACCGGCTGCCCGGGTCCATCCCGGCCACGGTGGCCTCGCTGGCGCTGCCGCTCGGCAACGGCTACGAGTGGGCCTGCCGCTACGGCGAGGCCGGGCCGGGCAAGACCGTCGTCATCTTCGGCCCGGGACAGCAGGGCCTCGGCTGTGTGATCGCGGCCCGGGCGGCGGGCGCGGACCGGGTCATCCTGACCGGTCTGCCCGCCGACCGCAGGCGGCTGGAGGTGGGCAAGCTGCTCGGCGCCGACGAGGTGCTCGTGGCCGGCGGCGACGGGACGCGCGAGGCCATCATGGCGGCCACCGGCGGGGCCGGTGCCGACACGGTCATCGACACCGCGGCGGGCAGCACGCAGACCCTGACGCTGGCCCTGGAGGTGCTGCGCAAGCAGGGCATCCTGGTCGTGCCTGCCGCGTCCGCCGAACCGCTGGACGGCCTGCCGTTCGGCCGGATCACCCGCAAGTGCATCACCGTCCGCGGGGCGCGCGGGCACAGCTACCACGCGGTGGAATGGGCGCTGCGGCTGATGGCCGGCGGCCGGTACCCGCTGGCCGAGATGTGCTCGCTGGAGTGCGGACTGGACCAGGTGGACCGGGCCATCCGCGGCACCGGCGGCGAACTGGACGTGCCGGTGATCCACGCCGCGGTGCTGCCCGGCCTGGAAACCGGCGGTGCGGCACCGGGCGGCGCGGCACCCGGCAGCACCGGCCCGGCGGCGGGTGCTGGTCATCGGTGAACGCCATGGCCAGCACGCGGATCGTGATCGCCGGCGCGTCGCTGGCCGGGCTGCGGGCGGCCGAGGCGCTGCGCCGGGCCGGTTTCGGTGGCGAGGTGGTGCTGCTCGGCGCCGAGCAGCACTTCCCGCCGTATGACAGGCCGCCGCTGTCCAAGCAGGTGCTGGCGGGCCAGTGGCCGGCCGAGCGGGCCAGGCTCAAGCACGACGACGGCCTCGCGCTCGACGTGCGGCCGGGCACCCGGGCCAGCGGGCTCGACCTGGCCGGCCAGGCGGTGCTGCTCGACGGCGGTGGCAGGGCCGGCTTCGACGGGCTGATCATCGCCACCGGGGCGGCGCCGCGGCGGCTGCCGGTGCCCGGGGCCGGCCTGCCCGGCGTGCACCTGCTGCGCACTGTGGACGACTGCCGCGGGCTGACCGCGGCGCTGCGGCCCGGCGGCACGCTGGTGGTCATCGGAGCGGGATTCATCGGCATGGAGGTGGCGGCCACCGCGCGCGGGCTGGGCATGTCGGTCACCGTGGTCGATCCGCTGCCCGCCCCGATGATCCGGGCGGCCGGCCCGGAGCTGGGCGCGGCCGTGGCCGCGCTGCACGAGGCACACGGGGTGGCATGCCTGCTCGGCCGGGCGGTGACCGGCTTCACCGGTGAGACCAAGTCCACCGGGGAGACCAGGCTGGCGGGCGTGGCCATCGACGGTGGCGAGGTGCTGCCCGCCGACGCCGCGGTGGTCGCGGTCGGCGCGGCACCGCAGACCGGCTGGCTGGCCGGCTCCGGCCTGCACACCGACGACGGGGTGGTGTGTGACGAGACGCTGTTCGCGGTGGGCACCGGCAACGTCGTCGCGGCCGGCGACGTGGTCCGCTGGCAGCACCCGCTGCTGCACCGCAGCCTGCGCGTCGAGCACTGGACCAACGCGGTCAGCCAGGCCCAGGCGGCCGCGCGCAACCTGCACGCGCGGCTGAGCGGCGCCGGCACGGCGGCGCCGTACGACGCGCTGCCGTACTTCTGGACCGACCAGTACGACTGGAAGCTGCAGGTGGTGGGGCTGCCCGGCGAGGAGATGAGCATTGCCGAAGGGTCGCTGGCCGACGGCAAGCTGGTCGCGGAGCTGCGCACCGGCGGCGAGCTCACCGGCATGGCCTGCATCAACTGGCCGGCCCGGCTGGCCGCGTGCCGGCGGCGGCTGCTCCAGGCCGGGGCGGCGGCATGATCCTGATCACCGGCGGCATGGGGTTCATCGGGCTGCACACCGCACGGCAACTGCTCGACGCGGGCGAGGACCTGGTGCTGACCCGGTACCACGTGCGGCGGGAACCGGACTTCCTGGCCGGCGCGCTCGGCACCAGGATCACCGTGGAAACCCTGGACGCCGCGGACAGCTACGCGGTTTTCGACCTGATGAGCCGGCACGACATCGACGGCGTCATCCACCTGGCGGTGCCCGCGCTGGGCCGGCTCGCCCCCGCCGAGGAGGCGCGGGCCAACCTGGCCGGCCTGCTGAACGTGCTGGAGGCGGCCCGGATCGCGCAGGTGCGCCGGGTGACCCTGGCCAGCTCGGTCGCGGTCTACACCGGCGCAGGGCCGGGGCCGTGGCGGGAGGACACCCCGCTGCCGGTCGCGTCGGGCAGCCCGACCGGTGCCTTCAAGAAGATGACCGAGACGGTCGCCGACCACTACGCCGAGCGCACCGGGCTGGACGTGGCGCTGCTGCGCATCGGTTTCATCTACGGCCCGCTGTACCACTCGATGTCCAACCTGCCGAGCCGCCTGGCGCACGCGGCGGTGCGCGGCCGCGATCCCGGTTTCGCCGGGCCCGGTGGCAGCGTCCCGCTGGCCGGCGATGGGCTGGACTACTGCTACGTGAAGGACTGCGCCCGGGCCATCGCGCTGCTGCACCTGGCCGGACGGCTGGAGCACCGGATCTACAACGTGGGCGGCGGCCGCGTCACCAGCAACGCGGAGATCGCCGAGGCGGTCGCCGCGGCCTGCCCGGCCGCCACCCTGCCGGAGCTGGCGCCGGGCGCCAGCCCGGGCACCCGGCCGGCCGGCCGCGGCTACATGGACCTGGCCCGGATCCGGGGCGAGTTCGGCTACGAGCCGGCCTACCAGCCGGCCAAGGCCCTCGCCGACTACTGCGGCTGGCTCAGCCTGCACGAGGAATGAGAGGCGACATGACCGAGGTGAGCGAGCAAACCAACCTGCTGGAACACGGCTACGGCTGGCGGGCCCGGATCGGCTTCCTCAGCCCTGGCGTGGTCGATGAGTCGCTGTCGCGGCAGTTCTACCGGATGGCGCCGCCGGGCGTCACGCTGGTGCGTACCAGCCTCGGCGTCAGCGCGATCACCCCTGAGGAGATCACCGACGCGGTGGCCAGGGCCGAGGCAGCGGCCCGGCAGCTGGCCAGGGAGAACCCGGACTGCATCATCATCGGCGGCTCCCCCACCGTGGTGATCGGCGGTTACGGCGCCGACGAGGAACTGTCCCGGCGGCTGGCCGGGGTGACCGGTATCGCGACGTCGGCGGCGCAGACCGCGGCGGTGGAGGCGTTCCGGCTGCTCGGCGCGGAACGCATCGCGGTGGCCACCCCGTTCCCCGATCCGTTCCCGGGGCTGCTGCGGGACTTTCTCGAGCGGTCCGGCTTCACCGTCGCCGCCCTCGGCAACCTGGGCGTGGACTACCGGCGGCTGACCAGTACCCCGCTGCGGGCCGGCTACGAACTGGGCAAGCGGGTGTTCGGCGAGGCGGGCGGGGCTGACGTACTGTACTTCCCCGGTGCGCCGTTCCCCATCGTGGACGCCATCGACCTGCTCGAGCAGGAGCTCGGCGTCACGGTCATCAGCAGCCTGCAGGCCACGCTGTGGAAGGGGCTGCGGCTGGCCGGCGCGGCGGACGAGCCGGTCTCCGGCTACGGGCGGCTGCTGCGAGAGGCGCTCGCCGCGTGACCAGACGGCCGGCCACGGTGGCCGAGCACATCGTGATGCTGCTGGCCGGCTACGGGGTGGACCGCGTGTTCCTCAACCCGGGCACCGACACCGCCCCGCTGCAGGAGGCGTTCGCCGCGCTGCGCGAGGACGGCTGCCCGGTGCCCGCGATCGTGCTGTGCCCGCACGAGAGCGTCGCGCTGGCCGCCGCGCACGGCTACTGGAAGGTGACCGGCAGACCGCAGTGCGTCATGGTGCACGTGGACGTGGGCACGATGAACCTGGGCGCGATGATCCACGACGTGTTCCGCGACCGGGCCGGCGTGCTGGTGCTGGCCGGGCGGGCGCCCTACAGCGTGGACCCGGCCGTGCCGGGCAGCAGGAACCGGCCGCTGCAGTGGCAGCAGGACGTGCCCGATCAGCTCGGCATCCTGCGCGGCTACGCCAAGCTGGCCCTGGAGATCGCCCGCCCGGACGTGACCGGCCGGGCGGTGGGCCGGGCGCTGCAGATCGCCGCGTCCCCGCCGCAGGGCATCAGCTACCTGACCGTGGCGCGGGACGTGCTGATGGAGCCGGCGCAGCCCGGGCCGGAGGAGACCGGGCTGACCGGAGCCGGCCCGGGCGGGACCGCGCCGGGTGGGGCAGGGCCGGACGGGCCCGCCGCCGGCCGCCGGTTCACCCCGGCCTGCCCGGCCGCCATCGCGCCCGGCCAGCTGGCCGCGATCGCGCGCTTGCTCGCCGCGGCCAGCCACCCGGTGATCGTGACCTCCCGGGCGGGCCGGGACCCCGCCGCGGCCGGGCAGCTGGCCCGGCTGGCCGAACTGCTCGGCGCCCCGGTCGGCGGGATACCGGAAACCGTGTGCATCCCGTGGGACCATCCGCTCTGCGTGCGGTCCCAGCCCGCGCTGGCCGGACTGCTCGGCGCCGCGGACGCGGTGCTGGTCCTCGGCTGCGAGGTGCCCTGGCTGCCGGCGCAGGTCACCCTGCCCGCCGCAGCGCAGGTGGTGCACGTCGACACCGACCCGGTCAAGGCGGACATGCCATTGTGGTCCTTCCCGGCCGACCTGGTGGTGCCGGCAGACCCGCGGGTCGCGATCGGCCAGCTGCACGCCGAACTGGAGCGGCTGGCGCCCGGCCGGCCGGGACGGCCGACCGCCTGGGCGGACCGGGCGGCCCGGCTGTCGGCATGGCTGAAGGAGCGGGCCCCGGACCGGCCGGGGCCGCGGGCCGGCGGTCAGCCGGTGCGGGCCGCCGACGTGATCGTGGCGCTGGACGATCACCTCAGCCCCGCTGACGTGGTGGTCGAGGAGGCGGTCACCAACGCGCCGCTGGTGCACCGGCTGCTCAGCAGGCCCGAGCCGGGCACCTTCCACTCAGCGGGCGGCCCTGGCCTGGGCTGGGGCCTCGGCGGCGCGATCGGGGTGAAGCTCGCCGCGCCGGAACGGCGCGTCGTGGCGGTGGTCGGGGACGGCAGCTTCATGTTCGCGGTGCCGGCCGCCGCGCTGGCCACCGCAGTCGAGGCCGCGGCGCCGATCGTGGCCGTGGTGCTGGACAACGGCGGGTACCACGCCGCCGAGCGCCCGGTGCTCGAACTGTTCCCCGGCGGCGCCGCGGCGCGCGGCGGCGCGGTCCCCGGCACCCGGCTGGCCCGGCCGCCGGACGTCGCCGCGCTGGCCCGCGCCTGTGGCGCGCACGGCGTCACGGTGACCACCGCCGGCCAGCTCGCGCCCGCGCTGGCCGGGGCGCTGGCCGCCGCCGACGCCGGCACACCCGCGGTCGTGCACGTGATCATCGAGCGGGACGGGCCCGCCGCAGCGCCCGCACCACCAGCAGCACCGGCACCAGAGCCGGCGCCAGCGGATACGGAGGAGTCCCATGGCTGACGAGGAGCTCGACAGGCTGTTCCGGCTGGACGGCAAGGTGGCCCTGGTCACCGGGGGCAGCGCGGGCATCGGCCGGGGCATCGCCGAACTGCTCGGCCGGGCCGGCGCGAAGGTGGTGGTCACCTCCCGGCGGGAGGAGGCGGTGGCCGAGGCGGCCAAGGCCCTGGCCGACGCCGGCATCGACGCGCTCGGCGCTGCCGCCGACGTCCGTGACGAAGCCTCGGTGGGCGCGCTGGTGGGCCAGGCCCGTGACCGGTTCGGCGGGGTCGACGTGCTGGTCAACTCGGCCGGCGGCAGCTTCGGTGACTCGTTCGGCCGTGGCCCGGTGCTCAGCCTCAAGCCGGAGGACCTGCTCGAGTCCTACCGGCTGAACGTGGTGGGCACATTCATCGCCAGCAAGGCGGTGGCGCCGGTAATGACCGAACGCGGCGGCGGGTCGGTGGTGAACATCAGCTCGGTGGCCGCCTACTCGGCCGCCCGTGGCATGGCCGCCTACGGGGCGACGAAGGCCGCGCTGAACAGCCTGACCCGGTCCATGGCCCGGGAGCTGGCCCCCGGCATCCGGGTCAACGCGGTGGCACCCGGGCACATCGACACCCCGCGCACCAGCGCGCGGCGGGACGCGGCCAAGCGGGCCCGCCAGCTCGCCGAGACGCCGATGGCCAGGTACGGCACCCCGGCCGACGTGGCCGGCGCGGTGCTGTACCTGGCCTCGGCCGCGTCCTGCTGGGTCACCGGCGAGGTGATCGTGGTGTCCGGCGGCATGACCGGCGACTGAGCTTTCTGAGCACGGTCTTCGCCTGCAACCAGCCCACGACGTACACGCTCGGCGCGACTCGTCCGGCGGGGAGCTGGGCTTCACCGGACCGCACGCCGCCACCGACGCGATCGCCCGGCTCGCGGCCATCCGCTGGCCCGGGCGCTGCGGGTGGACAAGCTGGCCCTGGCCGCCCCGGAGACGCCCGCCCAAAATTGTTGGACGGATCCCGGGGGCACGGGAATAATTTTAATGAGGTACCTCATTATGACATGCGTCAACGTGAGGCCCGTCATGATGAGGCAGGTCACCACAGCAGGTCTGAGAGGTAATCATGATCACGCCCGAGCAGGTAGGTGAGCGGTACCTCGCCGTCCACCACCGGATGTTCCGGGCCGTCAACGACGCGATGACCGGATGCGGCCTGTCCATGGCCCGCACCAAGGTGCTCATGCGGCTGAACGAGCAGGGCCCCACCCGGCAGAGCGTGCTGGCAGCCGATTTTGGGCTGTCCCCGCACTCCATCACCGACATCGTCGACGCCCTGGAGCGCAACGGACAGGCCGAGCGCCGGCCGGATCCCACCGACCGCCGGGCCAAGCTCGTGGCCATCACCGAGGCGGGCGAGGAATGCCTGGTCGCGGCGCACGCCACGCGCGAGCGGCTGCTCAAGCAGATCTTCGGTGCCCTGAGCCAAGAAGACCGGGCGACGTTCCTCCGCCTGCTCGACGTCCTCGACGAAGCTGCCCAGCCGCTGCCTGCCCCGTCCGCCCCGTCCGGAGCAACAGTGGCGCAGGCATGATCGCCAAGCCCGCGTGACCATCGCTGCTCACGCCCGTCCGCTTCCTACCAGGGGGTATAGCTCGCTATGTCTTCCGCAACATCTGCCGTAGACGGCCAGCGCCGGGCGGCCAGCGACCATCGCTGGCTCGTCCTGGTGATCGTGGCCATCGCCCAGCTCATGGTGGTCCTCGACGCCACCGTCGTGAACATCGCCCTCCCCTCGGCCCAGCACTCGCTGGGCTTCCCGAACAGCGACCGGCAGTGGGTCATAACCGCCTACGCCCTGGCGTTCGGCAGCCTGCTGCTGCTCGGCGGCCGGCTCGGCGACATGTTCAGCCGCAAGCGGGTCTTCATCACCGGCCTGACCGGGTTCGCCCTCTCCTCCGCACTGGGCGGGGCCGCGGTGTCCTTCCCCATGCTGGTCGCCGCCCGCACTCTGCAGGGCGCGTTCGGCGCCATCCTCGCGCCCGCCGCGCTCGGCACCCTGGTAAGCACGTTCCGCGACCCGCGTGAGCGCGGACGCGCGTTCGGTGTCTTCGGGTCGGTCGCGGTCAGCGGCGGCGCCGTGGGCCTGATCCTCGGCGGCGTGCTCACCCAGTACTTCTCCTGGCGCTGGACCCTGTACGTGAACCTGGTCTTCGCCGCGCTCGCGGCGGCCGGCGCCTTGGTCTACATGCAAAGCAACCGGCCCGTGAGCCGTCCGCGGCTGGACTGGGCCGGCACCCTGCTCGCCGCGGCCGGGCTGTTCCTGATCGTCTTCGGGTTCTCGCATGCCGAGCAGGCGGGCTGGGCCGCGGCCCTGACCATCGGCTCGCTGGCCGCGGGGGTGGCCCTGCTGGCGACGTTCGCGTTCGCCGAGCGGCGGGTCAGCCACCCGCTGCTGCCGCTGCGGGTGATCATGGACCGGACCCGGGCCGGCTCTTACGTCTCGGTCGGGCTCACCGGGATCTCGGTCTTCGGCGTGTTCCTGTTCCTCACCTACTACCTCCAGCTGGTCAAGGGCTACAGCCCGATGACCAGCGGGCTGGCCTTCCTGCCGATGATCGCCGGCATCGTGCTCGCCTCGAACACCTCCAGCATCGTGCTGCTGCCGCGGGTCGGGCCGCGGGCCCTGATCACCACCGGCATGGTGCTGGCCGGCGGCGCGATGCTCTACCTGAGCCAGCTCACCGCGGCGTCCAGCTACGCGGGGAGTGTCCTGCCCGCCCTGCCCATCCTGGGCCTGGGCTTCGGGATGATCTTCTCCCCGGCCATCAACACCGCCACCGCGGGCGTCGCCCGCCAGGACTCGGGCGTGGCCTCGGCACTGGTCAACACCATGCAGCAGGTGGGCGGCTCGATCGGGACCGCAGCCCTGAGCACGGTCGCGCTCACCGCGACGGCCAGCTACCTGACCGCCCACCACGCCGGCCCGCTGGCGCCCGTGGTGGCCTCGGTGCACGGCTACACCGTGGCGTTCACGGCCTCAGCGGCGCTGCTCGGCGCGGGCGCGCTGCTTGCGGTCACGCTGCTGCCGTCGCGGCGCCAGCTCGAGCAGCTCCGCAGCGCGGCCCCGACCGAGAGCGCCGCCCCGGCGGTCAGCGCGATCCCCGCAGACGCCCGGGAACTCGCGGCCGACGCCGAAGTCAGCGCCGACGCCGAACCCAGCTGACGGCCAGCACCCGCCGAACGCAAGCCCCGCTACCAGTGACCGGCAGGCCGGTCACTGGTAGCGGTCGTAAAACGGGAACGTCGTGGTGTCCGGCCACAATCACAGCGGGCCGGTCAACAGCTCATCCGGGCCGTTCGGATCCTCGGGGAAGAAGGAGGCGCGCAGAAAATCCCGATCAGCGTCAGGGTTACCTCGTGGAGGAGGCGGCCCCGATCCGTGCTCGCCGTTATCCCAGGGCGACTAGCTGTGATAGTCGTCTGTCGAAGGCCTCCCATTTGAGCCATGCCCCGCCATTGAGATGCCATCCGCAGATACGGCACTCAGACGTGTCCGTAGCGCCCAGCACCTCGCTTCCGGGAACGCGAGGAGCTCGTCGGGGGGTTTGTAGCGGCCCGGGATGCTGGCGGGCTGCGTGCGCCGATCGAGGGCTTGCTGCTTGAGTGCCATGTCGGCTTGCAGGTAGATCTGCGTGGTGGCGACCGATTCGCAGCCATGCCACAAGGCGATGATGGTGATGTCGTTCCCGGCGTGCAGCAAAGACTTTTGAATAACACACTCCAGGACGACAACGCACCGAGCGGGACTTCTCCGGCAAGATTGGCGCGTACGAGAACGGCAGTGGCAGCGGTGCCATCAGCGTGACGTGGACCAATGTCCACTTCTGGTACAAGTAGCCGAACCGGAAGCCGGTGTTGCTGCAGCCCGCGCTACACCGAGCCGGTCACCTGGGCGAGCGAGAGCGGTGTGAGTACTCGGTCATCGACGTCGTTCAGGGCGCTCCGGACGGCGCCGAGCGCGACGGCCGTGTCGCCCAGCGCGGACAGCGCGAGCCGCGGCGGCACCAATGTGCGCAGGCGCAGGTGCCGCTCGACGGCGGCCAGCAGCCGTTCGCCTGCCCGCGACAGCCCGCCCCCGATTACGACCAAGTCGGGATCCAGGATGAGGTGCACGGCGGCCAGCCCGCGCGCCAGCCGGGCGCAGATCGTGTCGATGATCGTCTCCGCGAGCGCGCTGCCTGCGGCCGCGGCATCGAACAGTGCCGCCGCGTCGTCGTGCGTGCGCGCGGCCCTCATCAGCTCGAGCAGATCCACGTCGCCGTGCCGGGTGGCCTCCGTGATCGCCAGGTCGATGATCGCCGCTGCCCCCACCTGCCGCTCAAACGGCCCCATCGTGGTCATCCCCGCCGCGCCGCCGTCGCCGGCGCGGCCGCCGTCCACCGCACCCGCGGCGTCCCCGGCGTCTTCGTCTGTCCGCTCGGGTTCGGCGGCCAGGTCGAGGAAGCCGAGCTCGCCGGCGGCGGCCGCCGCGCCGGCGTGAAGCCGCCCGTCGATCATGATCCCGGTGCCGACCCGTGCACCCCAATGGAGAAACACCAGCGTGCCGACGGACTTGGCGCCGCCGCGCCAGGGCTCGGCGAGCACGGCCAGGTTGACGTCGTTATGCAGCGTAACGGGGCAGGCCAGGCGCTCGCGCAACGTCGCGGCGATCGGGATCTGTGTCCAGCCGGGAATGCTCGGTGCGAGCGTCACCGCGCCGGTCTCCGGGTCGACGAGACCTGGCGTGCCGACGGCGGCGGACATCAGGGTGCCCGCGGGCACACGCGCAGCTACCTCGGAGGTTACGGCGAGGATCGCCGCCAGCACGGCTCCGCCGTGGTCCAGTCCGCTGGCATCGAACCGACGCTCTGCGAGAACCGCCCCGGCCAGGTCGGCCACCATCGCAAGGATCTTGTGCGGGCCGACGTCGAGGCCGAGCACATGACCGGCCTCGGCCCGGAAACGCAGCAGCGCCGCCGGCCGGCCTAGCCGACTCCGGTGCGCCGGCACGCCGTCCGCGTCGGGCGCCCGCGCTTCGGTACCGCTGTCATCGCCGGCGTTCGCATCGGTCACCCATCCGTCCCCGCGCAGTGCCTCAACCGCACGCGTCACCGCCGGGCGCGACAAGTCGGTGATCTCCATGAGATCCGCGATCCGCAACGGGCCGTCGGTACGCAGCGCGGTCAGCACGGCAGCCGCGTTGATCCGGCGGAGCACGTGCGGGCCGCTTCCCGCGGTCACCGACCCCATCCAGGATCACCCCTTGACAGACCATGCGCGGCGATAGATAGTTACGAACTGTACGTTACTAAATCCGGCAGGATCCCAGCCAACCCCGCCGACCCGCCGTTCCGCGCTTCCGGCTGCCGTTTCCGACGAGCATACAGACGCCATCGTCAAGCGCCCAATATGTGACCGACACGTCAAGATCACTGTTCTGGTGCGTTTCGATGAAAGGAGCATCAGCAGTGACCGATTCGATGAGGCGTGTGCGTTCCGTGCTGGCAACGGTTGCTTGCTTCCTTGCCGCGGCGATCAGCCTGCCGGTGACTACGGCGCACGCGGCTACGGCCCTGCGGGCGGCGACGGCCGCGTGGGGGTGTGGCAGGTCGGTGGTCGATACGGGAGCGGAGACCGCGCTGCTGAGTCGCACGATCGGGGCGGCGGCGAGTCAGGTCTGCTTCCAGGTCAGTCCGGCCGCGGGTGGGGCAGACACGTTCACCATCTCCGGCTCGGCGGGGAGAATCCTCATCCGCGCGTCGAGTCTGTCGGCGGCATCTGCGGGTGCGGGCTGGTACCTGAAGTACGTCGTGCACGCCGATGTGGGCCTGGGGAACTTCAATCCGAGGGTCCCCACTGTCCTGCCCGCGCCGCCCGGCACCATTACTCAGACGTCCAGCGCGAAAAACCGGTACGAAGGCAACGACACGCAGGACGGGTACACCAATCCGTACATGAGCTGGGCCGAGTGGCAGAACATGCTGGACATGTACGCCCTGCACGGCATCAACGAGGTTTATGTGCTTCCTGGCACGGACGCGGTTTACGAAAAGGTGCTTCAGGACTTCGGGTACACAGCGGCTCAGGCCAGGGCGTGGATCCCGCTCCCCGCGACGCAGCCGTGGTGGGTGATGCAGAACCTCTCCAACGACACTGGGCCGATCTCGCAGTCGCTGCTGGACGCTCGGGCTGCCCTGGGCAGGGAGATCATCGAGCGGTGCAAGCAGCTGGGCATCACCCCGGTGATCCCGGGATATTTCGGCACCGTTCCCACCGACTTCGCCTCGGCAAACCCCACGGCCGACAACGGCAATCCGCCCCATGTCGTCGCGCAGGGGACATGGGCCGGCACCCAGCGGCCGTCCTGGCTGGACCCGACCGACCCGTTGTTCGCCAAGGTGGCTGCCGACTACTACAAGCAGGCCAACGCGCTGCTCGGCAGCAGCACTATGTACCGGATGAATCCACTGCAGGAGGGCGGGAACCTCGGCGGGATCAACGCGGGCGCCGCGGCGAGCGCCATCATGACCGCGCTGCAAACTAGCGAGCCCGGAGCCACCTGGATGCAGCTCGGCTGGGGAGCCAACCCGACGTCGGCCGAACTGGGCGGGCTGAGTCCGGCACAGCTGTCGCACCTGCTCATCGCGGACGGCACCTCGGACACCGGTTCCGCGATGCCGGACCGTGATGCGGCCTGGCCGAACACGAACTGGCTGTTCGGCACGATCCCGTTCGGCGGCGGGCAGACGGCGATGGGCGCCAACGGGCAGGCGTGGCTGGACCGCTATTTCAGCGAGCTGGCCAAGGCGGGCAGCCACATGACCGGCATCGCCTTCCAACCCGAAGGTGTCAACGACCAGGCCGCGTTCGAGTTGTTCGCCGAGATACCCTGGCACTCATCCGCGTTCAACCTCGACGAGTGGATGACGCAGTACGCACTTGGCCGGTACGGCACGGACCAGGCGGCCGCCGCCTGGTCAGCTATCGTCGGCGCGTACACCAGGCCGGTCACCTGCTGTGCGCAGGAATCTCCGCTCGGCGTGATACCGTCCCTGAGCGACGCCACGACACCCAATTTCGACGTCCAGGCGTTCGCGACTGCGTTGCCGTTGCTCACCTCCGCGGCGAAGTCCGTGACCCAGACCGCGGCATTTGATTACGACCTCGCCGATGTCGCCAACGAGGTCATCACGGACTGGGCCAACGCCGAGCTGCCGCAGATCAGCAACGCCTATCAGGCGAAGGCCCTGTCCACGTTCAACGCGCTGACCAAGACATGGCTGCAGGTGATGGGCCTCGATGACCGGGTGCTGGGCACGGTGCCGGCGTTCATGCTGGGTGGCTACGTCGCGGATGCCCTCCACGCCAGGCATACGCGGGCTGAATCTGCCGTGCTCCGCTCGAACCTCCTCCATCTCTGGACTGTCTGGTTCAGCGATTCCGGGCCGTCCGCGGGGAACGGGAACCTTCAGGATTACGCGGCACACGTCCTCTCCGGGATGATCAACGGCTACTACAAGCCGAGCTGGCGGCTGTACTTCAACTCGCTCAGCACCGCGCTCGCGAACAACACGTCGCCAGGTCCGATCGACTGGCTCGCCCTCGGCAACGAGTTCGCCTCGGCCTCGACATCGTTCCCCACCGTTCCGAAGGGGAACACGGTCGCGATCGCCGAGCAGATCACCAAGCTGCTGGCGATCTCCCCGATTGCCCCGCCGAAAATCACCGCCCCCGTCAACGGCTCCGCGCTGACAACGTCGCCTGCCGCCATTACGGGCACCGGGGCGGCCGGTGCTGCGGTCAAGGTAACTGATAACAACGCGCCAGTCTGCTCGGCGACTGTGGCGTCAGATGACAGCTGGGCCTGCGCGCCATCGACGGCGCTGTCTGCCGGCACGCACACGCTCTCCGCCGTCCAGTCCGACGCCGCGGGAGACACGTCCAACGCCGCGACGGTGACGTTCGCCGTCGGAACCGCGCCGAGCCTGGTAGACAACTGGTCGTTCGACACCCAGGCGAACGGCGTCATCGCGGACACCGGCAGCGATCATTTCAACGGAACCATCACGGGCACGACGACGCTGGTCCCTGGCAAGGTTGGCAACGCGGCGAAATTCGACGGCACGGTTTCGCCGATAACCACATCCGCGCCGAACCTTCCGACGCCATGGGCGGTCGGTGCCTGGGTGGACCCGAGTGCGACATCCAACAGCGCGAACCTCATCGACGGCCAGCGCGTCCAGGGCAACAGCTCCCTAAAAATCCAGCAGAACGGCACATCGGGATTGGTCGGGGCAACGTCCTTCTACGTCGAAGACTATTCGGTCGACTACACGGCACCACTGAATACCTGGACTTACCTCACCTACGTCGATGACGGCAGCCAGATCACGGTGTACGCCAACGGCAAGGCGGTCGGCACGATCCCGGCGAGCTTCCCGCTCAGCCGGACCGACATCGGCAGCAACCAAAGCAACGCCGGTCTCGACGTCTACACCGGGCTCATCGATGACATGAGCATCTTCGCTAACAGCCTCACACCCGACCAGGTAGCGGCACTGTACACGTCAGCACAGGCGGGCGGCACCAGCACCTCTCCCGCGCCGTGAGGCGAGCTTGCCCAAGAGGACCGCGCTGCAGGAGCAACTGTTGCGGAGGGCATTGCCTTGTTGAAAGCCGTAGCCGTACAGATCGGCGGGACTGCGTGCTTACCGGGTGGCGTCGAGGATGAAGTCGCGGCCCAGGTTCAGTAGGACCTGGTCAGCGGTCAGCAGGCGGAGACCCGCACGGGAAGCCTGTGCCACCAGAAGGCGGTCAAACGGGTCGTGTCGGGTGAGCTCCGGAAAGTCGCGGATCGCCTCGGCGTGCTCGGCGGTGATGCTAAGCAGTTCCAGGCCTTGGGTGGTGATCATGGCAGAGAGCCCAGCTGGGACGGACAGCTTACCGAGCATGGCCTTGATGCTCAGCTCCCACACCGTGGCCGCAGAAACGTGCACGCCTTGGGCGGAGGTGATCGCCTGCCGTGCCCGCGGTCCCAGGCGCGGGTTGTCGTCCAGCAGCCATAGCAGCGCCTGGCTGTCAAGAAGCAGCATCGCCGTCGTGCTCACCTGGCTGACTGTGCCCCGGTCCGTAGAACATCTGCTGGATGTCTGGATCGATCTCGAACGCCTGGTCGTCGTAGGAGATCTCACCTTTGAGCCCGCCGAATGCGATCGTGGCCGCATGGTGGGGCACCAGATCTGCGATCGGGGTGCCGGCCCTGGAGATCACGACTCGCTCCCCCGCCGCGACCTGCTCCAGCAGCCGCGACAGGTGAGTCTTGGCCTCATGGATGTTGACGCTCACAGTCATGGTTACATGATACGACTAGACTAAGTTTAGTCCAGTGCCCTCACGCCGCTGGGCTCAGCTTCGGGACAGGGCGGGGCGCACCGTGCCGGCCATAACGACCTACCCGGCCGCGTTGAGGTAGCTGTTGTCGATCAGGCTGGACAGTTTCGTAGTGGCGGCCGCTTTGACCGGTGGCGAGCCGTGCGCCAGCTGCTGCAGCATCAGGGTCATCTGCGCGGTGGGGTACGGCGCGACCTTCCACACCGACTTGTAGGCCGTGTAGGTGCCGGTGATCTGCGACTGGCTGGTCAGCTTGACGTAGGTCTTCATCGCCGCGGCGAAGTCGGCCCCGTTGCTGGCGGTCAGCTTCACCGCGGCCTTGAACGCGGTGATGAACTTCTGCACCGCCTTGCGGTTGCCCGCCGCGAACTGGCTGTTCACCGCGAGCACCGACGGCGGCGAGTCCGCGGTCATGTCCACCAGATCCGTCAGCCCCGCCTGAGCCGCCTGGATGCTGGTCGGCGGGGAGACGCCCGCCGCGGCGACCGTGCCGTTCTCGGCGGCGGCCAGCGCCGCGGAGTTGGTCTGCAGGTAGGTGATCTTGACGTCGCTGCCGGGCGTCAGCCCGGCCTTTTCCAGCGCGGTGCGGGTGGCCGTGTCGATGGCGCCGCCCGGTGTGGTCACCGCGACGCTCTTGCCCTTCAGCTGCTGCAGCGAGCTGACGCCCTTGCCGTAGATGTAGAAGACGGTCGGGCCGGCGGTGAAGATCACCTTGGCGGACGGGTTGGCCACGATCCCGGCGATCAGGTTCGGCCCGTCCCAGCCGATGTCGATGTTGCCCGCGATGGTGGCGGCGCTGACCGACGTCGGGGTGAGCGTCTGCAAGGTCACGTTCAGCCCGTACTTCTTGAACAGGCCGGTCTGGATGCCCACGTACAGCGGCGCGTACACGCCGGTGGCGCCGGATGTGCCCACGGTGATGTTGTACTCGGCGCCGCCGCCGGAGCTCGCGCCGCCGGAACTGCACGCCGCCACCGCGAGGATGCTGAGCCCGGCCGCCGCCGCGGCTGCCATCGTCTTGGCTGTTGCGAACATCGGCACCGCCGCTCATCTGATGTTGTCTGTAGAATATAATCTACACTTAATATTATTTCGGGCGATCTGTCCATACCTGATGGCGAACAGTGACGTCAAAGGCCGGCGCCCCCGACCCGTGCGGGTGCCCTCAGGCCGGTCAGCCCAGGCCACGGTGTCAGCTCGGGCCACGGTGTCAGCTCGGGCCGGGGGGGCAGGCCACGGCGCGGGTCAGGCCACAGCCGCGGGCTCGGCGGGCTCGGCCGTGCCGGACGGGCCGATCCGGTAGCGGAGGAATCTCGGCATCGAGTAGCCGATGATGGCGATCCCGGCCAGGCAGCCCAGCCCGCCGGAGACCACCGCGATCTGGGCGGTGCCCAGCGCGGCCACCGCACCGGCCTCGGTGTTGCCCAGCCGGGGCCCGGTCTGCACCACGGCGGACTGGATCGAGGACAGGCGGCCGCGGAGCCGGTCGGGCGCCTCCAGCTGGATGATCGAGTTCCGGAAGATGGCCGAGATCACGTCGGCGCCGCCGGCCACCGCGAGCAGCACCACCGCCAGCGGCAGCCATGGCGCCAGCCCGAACAGCGTGATCGCCACGCCCCACACGACGATCGCGATGACCACCGCCCAGCCCGGCCGCCGGATCGACCCGGTCCAGCCGCTGAGCACGGTGCCGAGCAGCGCGCCGATCCCGGGCGCCGCGTAGAGCACCCCGACCGCGCGGGCGCCGCCGTGGAAGGCGACCAGCCCGAGTGCCGGGAACAGCGCGGTCGGCATGCCCAGGACGGTCGCGTTCAGGTCGGCGATGAAGCACCCCTGGATGGCCTGCCGGCCGCGCAGGAACCGGAACCCCTCGGCGATCGAGCGCAGCCCGGGCTTCGTCCCGCCGCCCTCGGGGCGCAGCGGCGGCAGGCTGATCAGCGCGGCGATCGAGGTGCTGAAGCTGGCCACGTCGATCCAGTAGACGAGCCTCGGCCCGGCCACCGCCAGCAGCACGCCGCCGACCGCGGGCCCTACCACCAGCGCGACCTGCTGCACCGACTGGCGCAGCACGTTGGCGCTGACGAAGTGCTCCCGGCCGACCAGGTTCATCATGACCGCGGTCCTGGTCGGGTTGTCGGCGGCCCCGAGCCCGGTAATCGCGGCGGGCAGCACGTACAGCGGCCACAGCGCCGGGTGGCCCAGCGAGTTGACGGCCAGGCCCACGCTGCAGAAGGCCAGGATGATCTGGATGCCGAGCAGCAGCCTGGTCCGGTCCAGCGCGTCGGCCAGCGACCCGGCCACGATCGGTCCGACGATGGCCGGCACCACCTGGGCCAGGCTGACCAGGCCCACGTCGAGCGAGGAGTGGGTGAGCAGGAACACCTGGTAGGCGACCGCGACCACGGTCAGCTGGGACCCGGTCTGGGCCACGATGTAGCCCAGCCACAACCTGCGGAACTGCGGTACCCGGAGCGGCCTGACGTCGGCGAAAACCCGCAGTGCTCCAGGCATATATGACCCCTTGCGCTGGCGTCGTGTGAGCTGTGACCCTCTTGTCCGGCAATCCGATAAGCCGTAGCCTATCTAATATATGCAGGGCGGAAAATGCCAGTTTGCACGCAGCGAGCAGAGGGAGTGCGGGCTTTGGGAAGCTTCTACGACGACTGGCTTGGCCTGTGGGACAAGGCCGAGGCGGAGCGCAAGGCCGAACGGCGCAACATCCACGAGGAAGAGTTCGAGTGGGTGGAGACCCAGCAGGACTACCGGGCCGCGCTCATGGTCTCGCCGGAGACCGGCTTCCGGACCTGGGGCTCGACATCGATGATCGCCGAGATCCCGGCGCGCTCGCACACCGGCGCGCACAAGCACGGCGAAGAAGCGATCTTCATCCTGTCCGGCACCGGCTTCAGCGTGGTGGACGGCGTCCGCTACGACTGGAAACAGCACAGCGTGCTGGCGATCCCGTTCGGCGCCGTGCACCAGCACTTCAACACCGGCGACACCGCGGCCCGGTACATCTCCGTGCTCGCCGTGCACCTGGAGCACTTCGTCGGGCTGCACCGGACGATGCAGCTGGAGCCGTGGGGCAAGACGGTCCGGGAGCCGGACGCCGAGGCCTCGCCGGACGGCATGGAACCCGGCGGCGGCTACCGGGTCGTGCTGCACAAGGAGAACGCCATCGTCAAGAAGGCCGAAGGTGACGGAGTACCGGTGCTGCCCGCCGACATGCCCGAGTTCGACCCCGAGCACCCGCTGGTCGTCGGGGACGTGGACGGGATGCACGCGCTGCCCGACGGGTTCCACAAGGCCCAGGTGCTCAACTACATGCGGATCAACAAGGACATCAACGACTTCAAGCTGCACACCGTCGAGGTCAGCGGGCTGCTCACCGACGGCCCGCACGAGTACGGCGGTATGCACGCGCACATGGAGGCCCACCTGTTCATCATCGAGGGGCACGGCTACTCGCTGGTCAACGGGGAGAAGGTGCCGTGGAAGCCGGGCACCTGCTTCCACGTGCCCGGCCCGCAGACGCCGCACCGGCACGTGAACGAGTCCGACGGCAACGCGACCATGGTGCGGATGGCGTTCGGCATCCGTTACTTCTTCGAGCGGGCCGCGAAACGCGAGTTCCCCTACCTGTACCTGTCACCCCGGCAGGCCGTGCTCGAGCGCAACGTCGCCGGCCGGCGCTGACGGGAGGGCAGGCAACGTGGATCACCAGCACGGGCACAGCTATGTCGCGGAGGCGATGACCGTCACCCCGGCCCTGGGCCACCCGGACCTGGAGGCGAGCTGGGAGCGGATCATCGTGCCCGCCGAGATCAAGGACCGGCTGCTCAACCACGCGCTGCTGGCCATCGGGCTGCGCAAGTCCGGGGTGGGCGGCGTCGGCCTCCCGCTGCACGGCCTCGCGCTGCTCACCGGGCCGCCGGGGGTCGGCAAGACGACCCTGGCCAGGGGGCTGGGCAGCCAGGTGGCGAGGGAACTCGGCGGCCGGTACGGCGTGCTGCGTGTCGTCGACGTGAACATGCACATCCTGCCCAGCGAGCTGCTCGGCCGCACGCAGCGCAACATCATCCAGCTGTTCGAGGAGGAGCTGCCCGCGCTGGCCGAGGACGGCCCGGTCGTGGTGGTGCTGGACGAGGTCGAGGTGCTGGCGGTGTCCCGCTCGCAGACCTCGTTCGACATCAACCCGGCCGACGTGTTCCGCGGCACCGCCGCGCTGCTGTCGGCGCTGGACTGGATCGCGCACGAGATCCCCGGGTGCTACATCGTCGGCACCACGAACATGGCCGCCGCGCTGGACGACGCGGTGCTGTCCCGGGCCGACCTGCGGCTGGACTTCCCGATGCCCGGTGTGCCGGTGCTGCGGGACATCCTGGCCGACACGCTGACCGAGTTCGGCCGGAGCTTCCCCGGCTGCCAGGCGCTGGCCGATGCCCCGGAACTGGCCGAGATAGCCGGGCTCATCGACGGCTTCGACGGGCGCCAGGCCAGGAAGTTCGTGGCCGACGCGCTGGCCAGCAGCCGGGAGACGGCGCTCGACCCGTCCAAGCTCACCGTGGAGATGCTGGCCGGCTTCGCGAAGTCGGCCGGGCCCCGCCGGGCACAGCCCGCGGGAGTGCGGTGACCGCGCCGCCGGCCGGCGCCACGGCACCGGACGGCCTCGGCATGAGCTGGGACCCGGACGCGGCCCGGCTGCCCGGCGTCGGGCCGTCCACGGTCGTGCTGATCACCGGCGGCACCGGCGCCATCGGGCTGCGGCTGGCGGAGGTGTTCGTGCAGCTCGGCGCCCAGGTCGCCATCACCTCCAGATCCGCCGACCGGGCGGCCAGGGAGGCGGCCCGGCTCGGTGCGGACGGCCGGGCACCGGCCAGCGGCGAGGCGCTCGGCATCCGGGCCGACGTCGCCGACCCGGGCGACGCACGCTCGGCGGTCAGCCAGGTGACCAGCAGGTGGGGCCGGCTGGACGTGCTGGTGCAGTGTGCCGCCCTCGGCGACCACTCGACCTTCGACCAGCTCGACGTGGCCACCCTGGACGCGCTGCTGGCCACGAACGTCAAGGGCGTGCTGCTGGTCGCCCAGGCCGCGGCGGAGCCGATGCGGGCGCAGGGCCGGGGCCGGATCGTCAACGTCGCCTCGATCATGGCCCACCGCGGCGGCAGCCACCACGCCGCCTACGGCGCGAGCAAGGCCGCGGTGGTGTACACCTCCCGCTCGCTGTCGGCTGAACTGGGGCCGCACGGGATCACAGTCAACTCGGTGAGCCCGGGCAGCACCCCGACCGTGCTGCGTGAGCCCGGCGACGCGCCCGGCTCGGCCGCGCAGCCCGCCCGGGACTCCGGGGCCGGCAAGATCCCGCTGCGCCGCCGGGGCCACCTGGACGACTACGTCGGCCCGATCCTGTTCCTGGCCTCGGACCTGGCCAGGTACGTGACCGGCGCGGACATCCTCATCGACGGCGGGCTCGCCATCGTGCGCCCGTTACCAGGCCGGGAAAGGGAGAAGTGCCAGTGAGCGCGAGCGGGAGCGGGAACAGGCTGGCCATCGCCGGGCTCAGCGTCATCGCCGGGCCGCAGCCGGGACGGTCGCGGCGGATGCTGACCGCGGAGGCGGCCCGCCGGGCGATCGCCGACGCGGGTCTCGAGCCCGCGGCGATCGACGGGGCGGTCGAGCTGCGCGGCTCGCCCGGCGGCGGAGACCGGGCGGGTTACACCGATACCTTCCCGCGCATGCTGGGACTGCCGGTGAACTTCTACTTCACCATCGGCCGGGGCGGGGCGCTGGCCTCGCTCGGCATCGCGGCGGCGGCCTCCTTCCTGGACCGCGGGATCGCCAGCTACGTGTGCCTGGCCAGCGCGAACGACACCGGCAGCCGGGCCAGGCTGGCCAAGCAGCAGGGGCACCGCGGCCGGCCGCACGACCTGGAGAAGGAGGGCTACTGGGGCAAGCCGCTCGGCGACCTGCGCGCGGTCAGTCACCACAGCTGGATGGCGGCCAGGCACATGAAGGAGTACGGCACCACCAGCCGCCAGCTCGGCTCGATCGCCGTGCAGACCAGGGCCTGGGCCAACCGGAACGCCGAGGCCCAGATGCACGCCAAGACCATGACGATCGAGGACCACCAGCGGTCGCCGGTGATCGTCGACCCGTACCACCTGTTCGACGTCTCGCTCACCTCGGACTCGGCCATCGCGTTCATCCTCACCACGCAAGAGCGGGCCGCCGACCTGCCCAGGCCACCGGTCCAGGTGCTCGGCCAGGGCTTCGGCGAGATCGCCGCCGAGCTGTGGTGGGAGAAAAAGAACTACACGCACATGGCCGTGCCGCGGGCCAGGGACGCCGCGTTCGGCCAGGCCGGGATCACCCTCGGCGACGTGGACGCGGCCATGCTGTACGACTGCTTCACCGCCGAGGTGCTGTTCCAGCTCGAGGACTACGGATGGTGCAAGAAGGGCGAGGGCGGCCCGTTCGCGGCCAGCGGGGCGATCGGGCCCGGTGGCCCGATCCCGGTCAACACGTCCGGCGGGCTGCTGTCGGCCTACCACCACGAGGATCTGACCGGGTTCGCCGAGGCGGTCCGCCAGCTGCGCGGCGAGGCCGACGGCCGCCAGCTGGACGGCTGCCGGACGGTGCTGTTCTCCAGCCACGGCGGCGAGATGCTCTCCCCCGGCATGTGCTCGATCCACGCCACCACCGTCCTGGGCACCGGGAGGTAGCCGTGACCGGCAGCGAGACCGTGACCACCAGTGAAGCCGTGACCGGCGGCCAGACCGCGGCCAGCGGGCCGGCGGTGTGGCGCAAGGCGCGGCCGAACATCGACGACGACAACCGGGAGTTCTGGGATGGCCTGGCCGGCCACCGGCTGCTGCTCTGGCACTGCGGGCAGTGCGGCGCGTGGTACTGGCCCAAGGCCTACTGCCGGGAGCACCCCAACGAGCCGTTCGCCGCGCAGATGTGCTGGCAGCCCGCGGCGGGCACCGGCCGGATCTTCTCCGCCAACGTGCACCAGTGGGCGTTCGACCCGGCGTTCACCGACGACGTGCCGTTCCCGTTCGTCCTGGTGGAACTGGACGAGGGGCCGCTGATCTCCTCGATGCTGACCGACCGGGCCGATGACCCGGTGGCGCTCATCGGGCGGCGGGTCGAGGTCGTGTTCGAAGACCACCTCGACCTCGACGACGGCTTCGTGCTGCCCGCGTTCAGGCTGCTATGACCACCGGCCGGGAGCTTGCCGAGCGGTTCCTCGGCGTGCGCACGGTGGCGGTGGTGGGTGCGTCGGAGCGGCAGCACCACACCCGGGCGGTGCTGTACCACCTGCAGTCCTACGGGATGCCCCGGTCCAGCATCAGCCTGGTCAGCGCCAACCACGCCGAGGTGCACGGCGAGCCCTGTGTGCCCTCGCTGGCCGGCCTCCCCGAGCCGCCGTCGCTGGTCGTCTCGCTCGCGCCGGCCCGGCACGTCGGCGCGGCGCTCGCCGAGGCGGGCAAGCTGCGGGTGCCGGCCTTCATGTCGATAGCGGAGGGGTTCGCCGACGCCGGCGGTGCGGGCCGCCGGATGCAGGACGATCTCGCCCAGCTGGCCGCCGAGCTGGACGTCGCCCTGCTCGGCCCGAACACGCTCGGCTATATCGCCCCCGGATTCGGTGTCGGGCCGTGGGTCGGCGACTGGACCGACTGGGGGCTGCCTGCGCTGGCACCGGGCCGGATCTCGGTGATCGCACAGTCCAGCGGCATGCTCAACCTGCTGCTGCAGCTCGCGGCGCGGCGCCGGATCGGTATCAGGGCCGCGGTGTCGGTGGGCAACGAGGCCACCGTGGACGCCGGCGACTTCGCCGCGGCGCTGGCCGGCGACGACGGCACGTCGGTGCTCGGCGTGGTGCTGGAGAGCACGTCACGCCCGCGCACCCTGGTCACCGCGCTGCGCGCGGCCCGCGAGGCGGGCAAGCACGTCATCGTGCTGAAGTTCGGCAGCTCCGACCGGGGCATGCACAACGCCGCGTCGCACTCCGGCCGGCTGGCCAGCGGGGCCAGGACCTGGGACGCGCTGTTCACCAAACTGGGCATCGGCACCGCGGAGGACTTCGACCAGTTCCTGGACGGGATCGCGGTGGCCGATCAGTTGCGGGAGGCCGGCTACGACGGCCGTGGCGGCATCGGCTTCCTGTCGGTGTCCGGCGGCGATTGTGGCCTGGCCAGCGACCTGTGCGAGAGCGAAGGCCTGCGGCTGGCCACGCTGTCCGAGCACACCCGGCAGGCGATGCTGGCCACCGGCGGCAACCGCACCGGCGCCGCGGCCAACCCGGTGGACCTCGGCCTGATCGGTCACTCGACCGGCGTGGTGAGCGGAATCTCGGCGGCGGTGGCCGCCGACGGGGACGTCGGCATGCTGGTGGCCAGGTTCGCCCTGCCGTGGCGGTTCTCGCCGCGGGTGGCCGCGGTGTATGAGGCCGTCCGCGAGCAGGCGGCACGGCACGGGCGGCCGCTGGTGGTGATGAGCCGCGCGGCCGAGCCGCTGGACCAGGCCTGGTTCGAGCATTTCAGCGAGCGGGGCGTACCGCTGGTCACCTCCTACGGCCTGGGCCTGCGGATGCTGCGGGACGTGCTGGCGGGCCTGATCCGGCCGGCCTGGCACCGGGACTGGACGCCCGGGGCCATCCCGGAACGGGCGGCGGCCCGCCCGGCCGACCGGCTGCTGGGCCCGGACGAGACCGCGGCCTGGCTGGACCGGCTGGGCCTGCCGGTGGTGGCCGGGCGGATTGCCGGGTCGGCGGGCGAGGCGGTGCACGCCGCCCGTGATCTCGGCTTCCCGGTCTGCGTCAAAGGGATCGTGCCCGGGGTGGTGCACAAGAGCTCGGCCGGCCTGGTCCGGCTCGGCCTGGACTCGGCGGACGCGGTGCGCGCGGCGTGCGCGCAGATCGCCGGCCCGGCGCACGAGCTCGGCGCGGCCGCGGAAGCCCGCTTCGAGGTGCAGCAGATGCTCGACGTCGAGGCCGAGGTCATGCTCGGCATGATCCGCGACCCGATCATGGGGCCAGTGCTGACCATCGGCGCGGGCGGCACCGCGGTCGAGGAGATCGGTGACGTCCGGTGCTTGCTGCCGCCGGTCACCCCGGACGAGGTGGCGTACTGCCTGGGCGGGCTGCGCACGGGCGAGCGGCTGCTCGGCTCGGCGGGTGCCGGTCCGGCGGATGACCGCCCGGGCCGCCGGGCGCTGCTCGACCTGGTGGCGGGGTTCTCCCGGATGATCACCGAGGACGGCGGCCTGGCCCAGGTGGATCTCAACCCGGTCGTGCTGACCGCCGGCGGCGAGGTGAAGGTGGTGGACGCCGTGGTGGCGATGACCGGTGGGATGCCGGCCGGCGGGGCGCCGGGCGAGCCGGGCGCGGGTGGCACCGGAGAGCCTGGCCCGGGCTGGCCGGGCGCGGCCGGGTGAGCGCCGTGCCGACGCCACCCAGGACGCCACCCGGAACGCTGCACGGGGTGCGGGTCGCCGAGGCCGGCGGCACGCTGGCCAGCCGGCTGCTGGCCGGGCTGCTCACCGAGCAGGGCGCCACGGTCACCAGCCTCCCCCTGCCCGTCCCGATACCGGCCCCGGCGGTCCAGAACGAAGACGCGACACCAGGGTCCGGGCCGGCCCGCCCGGCCCCGGCCGGCCGGGTGGCCGGAGACGCGGAGCTCGCCGGGCGGCTGCGGGCCGCGGACGTGCTGGTGGACGCATCACACGGCGCGCTGGACGCGGCCGGCTTCGGCTTCGCCCGGCTCGCGGAACTGCGTCCCGGGCTGATCGTCTGCCACATCCCGTCGTTCCCCGCACCGCCCGGCCCGGCCGCCACTGTGCCGACCGCTGGGCCGACCAGGCGCGCCACGCCGCCCGGTGAGCCGGACGGCGAGTGGGCGGTGGCCGCCGCGCTCGGGCTGGACCGGCTGGCCGGGGACGAGCCAGCGGCCGAACCGCTGCCGATGGCGAGCGCGTACGCGGCGATCCTCAGCGGCATCTACATCACCGCCGCGCTGCTGCGCCGCGACGCGGTGCCGATGCCCGCCGCGGCGGACCCGGTGCTGATGGAGGTCTCGCTGTTCGGCGCGGGCATGATGGTGCTCGACCGGAGGCTGGTATCGGTGGCCGACCCGGCCTGCGCGGACCCGCTGGGCCGGTGGCGGCTGCCCATCGCCGAGCGGTACGAGTGCGCCGACGGCCGCTATCTGCAGTGCCAGGGAGCGACACCGGGGGTGGCCGCGGCGGTGCTGGCGGCCATCGGCCACCCGGAATGGACCGCGGAGGCGCTGACCGGCATTACCGCGCTGCCGTCGGCCGAGGAGGAGGCGCGCTGGCGGGCCCGCTTCGCGGCCGTCTTCCGGCGGCGCCCGGCGGCCGAATGGGAGGACCTGATCGCCCGGCACGGCGGGGCCGGCGCGGTCTGCCGGACCCGCGAGGAGTGGAAGGCCGAGCCACACGCGGCCGCGTGCGAAATCGTCCTGCCCGGTGCGCCGGGCCGGCCGGGCGCCAGCCGTCCAGGCCCTGCCGTCCGGGTGTCACCCGCCGGGCCGGGCCGCACCGGCGCAGCTGCCACCGGTACCGGCTCAACCGGGACAGCACCCGGCGGGACAGCGGCCGGCCGCCGGGACGTGGCCGCCTCGGCGGTGCTGCCGCTGGCCGGGACCCGGGTCGTCGACCTGTCGATCATCCTGGCCGGGCCCACCTGCGGCCGGCTGCTGGCCGAGCTGGGCGCGGACGTGGTGAAGATCGACGCGCCCGGCCGGGCGGTGCCGCCCTACGTGAGCCCGTACGGCTGGCTGGACGTCAACCGCAGCAAGCGGAGCATGCTGCTGGACCTGAGCCAGCCCGGCGCGCGGGACGTGCTGTGGCGGCTGATCGAGGACGCCGACGTGCTGCTGGAGAACTTCCGGGCCGGCAAGCTGGCGGCGCTCGGCTTCGGGACCGACGCGGTCTTCGCCCGCAACCCGCGGATCGTCTACACCTCGCTGAACGCCTACGACTTCGGCGGCGGGTTCACCACCCGGGCGGGATGGGAACAGAACGCCCAGGCCATCTCCGGCATGCAGGTCTCCCGCGGCCAGGACGGTC
The DNA here is from genome assembly GCA_036501145.1 of Streptosporangiaceae bacterium. Taxonomy (GTDB): domain Bacteria; phylum Actinomycetota; class Actinomycetes; order Streptosporangiales; family Streptosporangiaceae; genus PALSA-505. The sequence continues at coordinate 63,479 of DASYAV010000168.1, forward strand.
TTCCCCGCCAGGTGCCGGTCCCGGTCAACGACTACGGCACCGGGCTGCTCGGCGCGTTCGGCACCATAGCGGCGCTGCGCGCCGCGCGGCGGACCGGCCGGGGGCAGCGGGTTCGCGGCAGCCTGGCCCGCACCGCCTCGTTCCTGCAGCGTCCCGAGCTGCACTGGGACGGCCAGGACTCCGCTGGCCCGGCGGCGGCGCACCGGCCGGGGCAGGTGCAGTTCATCCGCTGCGCGGACGGCTGGATCGCAGCGCTGCCCGGTCCCGGCCGACCGGGCCTGGCCGGGTCCGCGGCCGGCTCCGCGGCCGGGCAGCCCTGCGGCAGTGTGCTGCGCGCGCTGCGGGCGGACGGTGTGAGCTGCATGCGCGCGGTCACCGTGGACGACCTCCGCCCGGCCGCCTGGATCCGGGAGCACGGCTACCTCAAAACGTGGCGGCACCCCGTCTGGGGCGAGATGACCAACGTATTCGCGCGCGGCCGCTCGTCCGGGTTCGAGCAGCGGGACGGCTGGCCGGCCCCCGACCCAGGCGCGGACGGCGAGCGAATCCTGGCCGGCCTGGGCTACCGCGCGGACGAGATCGCCGCGATGCGCCGGTCCGGCGCGCTCGGCGCCCCCGCGCCGCTGTTCCCTGCCGCCGCGCCGGCCCACTCGCGGGACGCCCGGTGACCGCGGCCGACGGCGGCGGGTTCTTCCGGCTGCACCGCGCGGATCAGGTCGCCACGGTCACCGTGGCCAGCGCGGCGGTCAGGGAGGAGCCACGCCGCCGCGGCAGCAGCGTGCACTGGGAGTTCGCGGCGCTGCTGGCCCGGCTGCGCACCGACAACAGCGTCCGGGTCATCGTGCTCACCGGGGCCGAGGACGGCGAGTTCTGGGTGCCGCCGCCCCCGTCGGTGCACAGCGCGGCACATTCCCGCTCCCACCGGTCCGACCCGGCGGCGCTGTGGCGGACGTTCACCGGGATCATCCAGATCCAGCAGACCCTGGCCGAGATCGAGAAGCCGGTCGTGGCCCGGGTCAACGGCGACGCCGTGGGCACCGGCTCGTCGGTGCTGTTCGCCAGCGACCTGTCGGTCGCGGTGGAGGACGCGATCGTCGCCGACCACCATCTCGGCATGGGCGAACTGCCGGACTACGCGGCCGGCTTCGGCATGGTGCCAGGCGACGGCGGCATCTCGGTGGTGCCGCTGCACATGCCCCCGGCCATGGCCAAGGAGTACCTGATGCTGGCCAGGCCATACCGCGCCCGCGACCTGGCCGCGCTCGGCATGATCAACAGGGCGGTGCCCGCGGACTGGCTCGACCAGGAGGTGGACGCCATCGTCGAGCGGCTGCTGCGCCGCCCTGCCTATGCGCTGGCCTGGACCAAGCGGGTGCTGAACCGCCGCACCGCCGAACACGTCAACCTCACCGCCGACGCCGCCGCGGCCTACGAGATGGTCAGCTACCTGCAGCATGAACTGCCCGGCGAGGGCCAGGCTCAGCGTCTCGGCTGACTCGCGCTGGCCTCGGCCATGCGGGCTGGCCGCGGCTGAGCCGCGGTGCGCCGGCGGGCGTCGCGGGCGGACAGCACGGCCACGACGGCCAGCACGGCGGCGATGAAGGCCGGCGATGACCACACCGGCGGGTGCCACACACCGTCCAGCAGCAGCTTGACCGCGACCGCGGCGAGGATGACGGCCAGGCCCGGGCGCAGGTAGCGGAACCGGCCGGCCGCCCCGGCCAGCAGGTGGTACAGCGCCCGCATGCCCAGCAGCGCGAACACGTTCGAGGTGTAGACCACGAACGGGTCGATGGTCACGGCGAGCACCGCCGGGATCGAGTCGACGGCGAAGATGACGTCGGTGATCTCGATCGCGATCAGCGCCAGCAGCAGCGGGGTGGCCAGCAGCCGCCGGCCGTCCCGGATCCAGAAGCGCTGGCCGTGCATTTGGCCGGTGGCCGGCAGCATCCGCTGCAGCATCCGCGGAACCGGCGCCTGCGCCGCGCCGTCGTGCCCGCCGCCGCGCAGCATCCTGGCCGCGGCGTACAGCAGCACCGCACCGAACACGTACATGACCGGGTGGAAGGCCTCCAGCAGGGTGACCCCGGCCACGATGAACAGCGCCCGCATGGCCAGCGCGCCGACGATGCCCAGGGTGAGCACCCGGTGCTGATGACGGGGCGGCACCGCGAAGGCCGCGAAGATGACCGCGAACACGAACACGTTGTCCAGCGACAGGCTCTTCTCGATCAGGTACCCGGCCAGGTAGGCCTGGGCGGTGCCGCCCCCCGCCCAGGCCCACAGCAGGCCGGCGAAGCCCAGGCTGATCGCCACCCAGACCGCACTCCAGGCGGCCGCGCGCCGCAGCGGCACCTCACTGGCCCGCCGGTGCAGCACGCACAGGTCCAGCACGAGCATCGCGGCCACGAACGCCACGAAGCCGGCCCATCCCCACCAGGGCACGTTCACCGGCGCCCCCTCCAGTCCCGTCTCGTCGGGAGGAGCACACCCGGCGGCTGTGCAACCGGTGTCCCGGACGGATGGAGACGGGGTGAAGTTGCCTGCGGGCCGCCACGGCCGACGGGCGGGAGTCGTCTCCATCCCGTCACCATGCGGGCTCCACCCGGCGGGCACGGCCGCCGGATGCACTGATGGCGGGGGCAGCGGCCAATCCGCTGCCCCCACGGCATACGGAAGGCTTAACGGTTCCTCACGGCTGAAAGCCGGGGGATTTCAAGCTCGGACCGCGCCGGCGAACCGCCCGGAGGAGGAGGAGGCCGCCAGTGACTTGCATCTTCAGCACTTACGTGGCCCCGTTCTGCCACGGCCAGGACCACCCTGGCGGCGTTCACGTCGCGGTCTGCGGTGTATCCGCAGACCGCGCACGTGAAGGTTCGTTCGGCCAGCCCGAGGCGTGCTTGTCTCTCGCCGCACTCCGAGCAGGTCATGGTCGTGTAGGCGGGCTGCACGAGCACCACCTTCCGGCCAGCCCGCGTGCCGTACTCGATCAGCGTCCGCTTGAGCGTGCCGACGGTGTTGTCGGCGGCTTTCCGGGCCATCGTGGACCGGGCGAGGAACGTCGGCCGGAAGTCTTCCACCGCGATCAGGTCATGGCTGGCCACCACGTTCCGCGCCCACATGCGCCCGTCGTGCTGGTTCTGCCGGGCGGCTCGCTTCTGTGCTCTGGCGTTCTGGCGTTCGGCCTGACGGTAACCCCCGGACCGCGGCCCGTGCAGTTTCCGGCCGCGCCTGCGGGCACGGCGGGCCATCTTCCGCTGCGCTCCGGCGACCTCGGCCGCGCACCGCTTCCGGTGCCCGAGGTGCGGGAAGTCGAATGCTGGGTCGGTCGTCGTCGCAGGTGTCCTGACGCCCCAGTCGACGCCGATGCCCCCGCTGGCCTGCCCCGCTGGGGCCACGTTCCGGGTGACGACGAACGAGGCGTACCAGTGGCCCAGATTGTCGCGGTACACGCGAACGGACGTCGGCGGGGACGGAAGCTCGCGGGACCACACGACGGGGATGCTGACACCTTTGGGCAGGATCAGCCGGCCGTCCCTGACGCAGAAACCCCGTGTCGTGCATTCCAGCGTCGGCAGCGCGGTCCTACGCTGTCTGGCCCTGGGCTTGCCCCGGACCTTCACCTTAAACGAGTGATCCAGCGCCTGGGCGTAGGCGCGGAGCGCCTGCTGCTGTGCGACCTGGGAGCCTTCCCGCAGCCACGCGTGCCGCGCCCGCGCTTCGGTGAGCAGCTTGCTCAGCGTGCAGAACGTGGGCTTGTTCCCGGTCTTCTGCTGGTGGACGGCCTCGTTCCACAGCCACCGGCAGCGGTGCCACTCCGCGACCAGCACCCGTCCGGCCACCGCCCCGGGGCGGAGCCGGTAGGTGTAGCGCACGGTCTCGATCACACCATCGACTATACAGGTCCCGCCTGCCAGTTTTCTGGACCAACAGCTACTTCGCCGCCACGGTCGGCGGCGCGACCCTGGAGGTTATTAAACGCTATGTGGAGAATCAGCACAGTGCCTAACCGCCCTTACCTCCCCATGGCTGGGGCCAGGGGTTTCACAGGCGGCATCAGGTGATGTCCGCAGCAGCAGAACACCGCAGCCCGCCGGCCGCATCCGTGCTGCCAGGCAAGCCCACCGGCCCGCACTGGCGGGCCCTGCTGGAAGCCCGCTGGCGGGCACGGCTGCAAGAGGTCACCGAGCTCTCACTCGCCTACGCCAGCACCCCGGACGGCGCCCGAATCCCGGACGGCGTGGGAACGCCGCACGGCACGGACGCGGGCCAGGACGCGCGGTCGCTGCTGCACCGGGCGGTCGCCGCGCGGCGGAAGCTGGCGGACGTGGAGGAGGCACTGGGCCGACTGGCGGCCGGCACCTTCGGCCGCTGTGAGCAGTGCGGCTCGGCCATCGGCCCGCATCTGCTCAGCGTGATGCCCGAGGCCCGCTACTGCCCGCGCTGCGCGGCGGGAACGCGCCCGGCCGCGTGGTGCTGACCGGGCCGCCGGTGAACGCGTTCAGCAGCCTGCAGCCCGACTCGCTGCTCTCCTACCTGGCCGCCGTGCTCCTGCCGGCGCTGGACGCGATCTTCCCGGTGGTGCCCAGCGAGACCGTGGTGCTCGCGCTGGGCGTGGCCACCGCCGGAAGCACCGACCCACGGATCGCGCTGCTCATCGGCTGCGCCGCGCTGGGCGCCTTCGCCGGTGACAACCTCTGCTACCTGCTCGGCCGCCGGTTCGGGCCGTTCGTGCGGCGCAGGTTCTTCGCCACCGACCGGGGCCGGCAGCGGCTGGACTGGGCGGAACGCTCACTGCGGCGGTTCGGGCCCCAGGTCATCGTCGTCTGCCGGTTCGTGCCCGGCGGCCGGACGGCGGTCACCCTGTGCTGCGGGCTGATCGGCTACCCACGCCGCCGGTTCGCCGCGGCCACCGCCGTCGCGGGGGTCATCTGGGCCGTCTACACGTTCATGATCGGCCGTCTGGGTGGCAAGGCGTTCGAGGAACGGCCGTGGGCCGGCCTGCTGCTGGCCTTCGGCATCTCGGCCGCCCTGGCCCTGGTGATCGAGGCCGTCCGCCGGATCAGGCGGGCCAGGCAGCGCAGGCAGGAAGAACCATGCAGGCAGGGGGAACCGTGCAGGCAGGAAGAAGAGCGTGGACAGGAAGAGCGGGACAGGCGAGCAGGGCAGCCTGATGCGTCACCGGCGGCCGGCGCAGCCACGCGTGCGGCCGCCCCGGAAGCGGCCGGCCGTACGGCGGCCAGGTTCGAGGATTAGCTGATCTGGCCGAGCAGGGTGGCCGTGTCCGAGCAGATCCACTCTTCGGCGATGAGCCCACCGGCGATGCGGTAGAACTCGTGGCTGACGTACTCGACCGTGCGGCCGGTCGCGGGGATGCCCAGGAACGCGCCGGAGTGGGTGCCGCGGAACCGCACCCGGACGGCGACCTTGTCCCCGGCCGCGACGATGTCCTCGATGTGCGCCTGAAGGTCGGGGAAGGCCTGTTTCATCACCTCGAAACCCTCCCGCCACACCCGCGAACCGCACCCTTCCGACCGCCGCGCGACACTGGTCACCTTCACCGGAGGGGGACGCAGCACCGCCCAGGCACTCCTGGACGGCCACCGCCGGCTCGCGGGCCAGCTGTTCGCCGGCCTGCCGGACGACGTATTCGGTGGCTTCGACACCGGCCTGCGCTACGTGCTCACCCAGTTCCGCGGCGTGCTGGCCGCCAAGCAGCCGGACGTGCCTGCGGCAACCGGGCCTACGGCGGGGTGACACCGGACAGGTTGAGGCCGATCACCCCGGCCAGCACCAGGCCTATCGACACCAGCTTCAGCGTGGACACCGCGTCGCCGAGGTACAGCATGCCGACCGTGGCCGCGCCGACCGCGCCGATGCCGGTCCACACCGCGTACGCGGGGCCAACCTCGAGATCCCGCAACGCCAGCGTGAGCAGGCCGAAGCTGAGCAGCGCGCAGGCCGCGAAACAGGCGGTCGGCCACGGCCGGGTCATGCCGTGGCTCAGCTTCAGCGAAACCGCGAACCCGGTCTCGAACACCCCGGCCACCACCAGGGCCAGCCATGCCATCGCCTTGCCTCCCTGCCCGGTCACCGGGGGTCAGCGGGCAGCAGGCCCGCCGAGCTCAGCATGGCCCGCACCCGCTCGGCGTCGCCCTGGCGGACGACCAGGTCGTAACGGCCCGCCGACAGCGCGCGCAGCGAGCTGAAGTCGCGCCGACCGCGGGTGGCCAGGTGGGCGGCGAACCCGAAGATGACGCCCCACAGCGCGCCGACGCCGGCGTAGTCGTGATACCGGGCCGCGGTGTTCCAGGCCGCACTGATTGGGTTCACGGTGAGCCTGCCGTACAGCATTGCTGCTTCCCTTCTGTGTCCTTGCTCTCGCGGTGCTCGCGGCACTGCGGCCCGCCGGAGTTGGCCGGCGATGACACCAGGGTCGGCGGCGGGTGTGCAGAGCGGCCGGTATCGGCGTGCAGACGCGGTGAAGACGGCCAGGCAGGCCCGGCCGGGCGGGCGGAGCCTCAGGCCAGCGGCAGGGTGAGCGTCATCTCGGTGCCGCGGCCCTCGGTGCTGCTGGCGGTCAGCTCGCCGCCGTGCGCCCGGGCCAGCTCGGCGGCCACCGAGAGGCCGATGCCGCTGCCGGACGTGTGCGCGGCCTGGCGGCCCCGCCAGAACCGGTCGAAGATCCGCGGCAGCTCACCGGCCGGGATGCCGATGCCGGTGTCGGTGACCCGAAGCACCGCGGCACCGCCGGCCTGGCCGGTGCTGATCGTGACCCGGCCGCCGGCGCCGGTGAACTTGACCGCGTTGGTGAGCAGGTTGGCGACCACCTGATGGATCCGGCCGGCGTCGGCCCGCACCTGCACCGGCTCGAGCTGGCGGGTCAGTGTGACACCGGCCGCGGCGAACCGCCCGGCCTGGCTGTCAGCCGCCGCGGCGGCGATCGCGGCCAGGTCGGCCGGGGACCGGGCGAGGCGCAGCGCGGCGGCATCGGCTTCGGCGAGTGTCTGCAGGTCGTCCACGATACGGGTGAGCCGAACCACCTCGTCCCGCAGCGACGCGAGCTGGTCAGGGGTGGCCTCGGTGATGCCGTCGATCAGCGCCTCGTGCTCGGCCTGCAGCACCGCGATCGGGGTGCGCAGTTCGTGCGCGACGTCGGCGACCAGGTCCCGGCGCAGCTGTTCCTGCCGGTCCAGCGCGTCGGCCATCTGGTCGAAGGCGGTCGCCAGCTCCTGCAGCTCGCCGGGCGCGCGCAGCGGCCCGGTCCGGGCGGTGCGGTCCCCCGCCCCGATCGCGCGGGTCACCGCGATCAGCCGGTCCACCGGGCGGGTGATCCGCCGGGCGACGGCCAGCCCGGCCAGCAGGGCGAGCAGCGCGGCCAGCCCGGCCGCCCCGGCGATCGCGGTGAGCAGCGCGGTCTGCAGCGCCTGGTCCGCGCGGCCTAGGCCGGACCCGGTGTACCGCAGCACCACCTGGCCGACCGACTGGCCACGGACCTCGACGGGCCGGTTGAGCTGCGGGCTGCCGGGGTGGGCGGCGAACCTGGGAGACGACGCGACCGACGTCCCGGCCTGATCACGGATCTGGGCCAGCGCCCCCGTGTGCGCGGCGAGATCCAGCACCGGTGACACGTCGGCCCCGGTCCAGCTGTGACCGCTTTCCCACGCCGCGCCGGCCGCGAGCGCCGTCGCCCGGGCAAGCTCGGTGCGCTGCTGGCTGGCCAGGTGCGAGACGTCGGCCGCGGCGAACACGGCCGTCAGCCCGGCCAGCAGCGCCACCGCGATCAGCGCCACGGCGACGAAGGCCAGCGCGAGCCGCAGCGCGATCGGCCCGCCGAGCACCGGCCTGCGCTGCGCCGCCGGTGGCGGCCGGGCCGGGGGCTCGCCCCCGTCAGCCATCGCGGCCGAGGCCGAGCCGGTAGCCGCCGCCGAGCACGGTCTGGATGATCTGCGGGCTGGCCGGATCCTGCTCGATCTTGCGGCGCAGGTTTTTCACGTGCGAGTCCACGGTGCGCTCGTAGCCCTCGAACTCATAGCCGCGCACCCGGTTGATCAGCTCCAGCCGCGAGTACACCCGGCCGGGCACCGACGCCAGCGCCACCAGCAGCCCCCACTCGGTGGGGGTGAGCTCCACCGGCCCGCCGCGCACCGTCGCCAGCCGCCGGGGCTCGTCGATGGTCAGCACGCCACGGCCGTAGCTGGCCGGCCCCTGTGCGGCGGCCGGGGTGCCGCGGCGCAGTATCGCCTGGACCCGCAGCACCAGTTCCCGCGGGCTGAACGGCTTGGTCACGTAGTCGTCGGCGCCGAGCTCGAGGCCACGGATGCGGTCCTCTTCGGCGCTCCTGGCCGTCAGCATCAGGATCGGTGTGTGCCCGGTGCGCCGCAGTTCGCTGGCCACCGTCTCGCCCGGCACGTCCGGCAGGCCGAGGTCCAGCACGACCAGATCTGGCGCCGCCGAGGCGGCCAGGGTGATCGCCTCCGCACCGGATCCGGTGGACAGCACCGCGAACCCGGCCCGCTCCAGGTAGGAACGCACCAGGTCACGCAGCTTGCGCTCATCCTCCACGAGCAGCACGGTTGCCGCCATCGCCGCTCATCTCCCCTCCGGTCGGGCCCGACCCCCGTCAGCCCTACCGGTGCCATGATCCCCTCGTCAGCCCGGCCGTGCCAAGGCGGCGCGGCCACCTCCACACCGTCACCACGCCGACTGCACCCCCGCCGCACGGCCGGCCGGTGTGCTGGCAGCGTGACCGGAACCGACGTGCTCATGCTGGCACCCTGGGCCGCCTTCGGCGCCTGCGTGGTGGTGATCTGGTTCCGGCTGCGCACCGCGCGCCGGCGGCCGCCGGGACCGCGCCAGTAAGTTGGGGCCCATGCCCACGCACCGGCCCGGCCGCACCGCGGCGGAACTGATCGTGCAGTGCCTGGAGAACGAGGGTGTCACGCACGTCTTCGGCATTCCCGGCGAGGAGAACATCCGGCTGGTCGACGCGATCTCCTGGTCCGGTATCGAGTACGTGCTGGCCCGGCACGAACAAGGTGCGTCGTTCATGGCCGAGACCTACGGGCGGCTGACCGGGCGGGCCGGCGTGTGCTCGGCCACGCTCGGCCCGGGCGCGATCAACCTGCTGCTCGGCACGGCGGACGCGACGACCAACTCCACACCGCTCGTCGCGCTGTCCGCGCAGGTCGGCACGAACCGCAGCTTCAAGGAGTCGCACCAGGGCGTGGACCTGGTGCCGATGTTCGCGCCGGTGACCAAATGGTCGGCGCTGGTCCCGTCGCCCGGCGCGGTCCCTGAGATGATCCGCAAGGCGTTCAAGCTGGCGCAGACCGAGCGGCCGGGCGCGGTGTACCTGGCGGTGCCGGAGGACGTCGAGGAGGCCGCCGCGGACGGTGGCCTGGCCCCGCTCAACGTGAACGTGCCCCGGCCGGACGAGCCGTCACCGGGCCAGGTGGCCAGGGCCGCCGAGATCCTCCGCGCCGCGCGCAGCCCGATCGTGCTGGCCGGGCACGGCGCGGCCCGGGCCGGGGCGGGCGCCGCGCTGCACCGGTTCGCGACCGCGCTCGGCGTGCCGGTGGCCACGACGTTCCACGGCAAGGGGGTGTTCCCAGACGATCACCCGCTGGCGCTGGGCGCGGTCGGCTTCATGCGGCACGACTACGTCAACTTCGGCTTCGACCAGGCCGACGCCATCGTGGCCGTGGGGTACGAGCTGCAGGAGTTCGACCCGGTGCGGATCAACCCGCGCGGCGACGCGAAGATCATCCACATCCACCGTTTCCCGGCCGAGGTGGACGCGCACTATGACGTCGCGGTCGGACTGCACTCCGGCATGAGCCGCACCCTCGACGCGCTCGCCGCCGCGGTAGCCCGGCCGGGCGGCGGCACGGCACCGCCGCCCCCGCCCGCCGATCCAGGCCCGCACCAGCACCGGATCCGCGCCCTGCTGGCGGGCGAGCTGGACCGCGGCCGGGCCGACGACAGGTTCCCGCTGGCCCCGGCCCGGGTGGTGGCCGACACCCGGGCGGCGCTGGGCCGCGAGGACATCGTGCTGGTCGACACCGGCGCGCCGAAGATGTGGATGGCCCGGCTCTATCCCACCTACGAGCCGAACACCTGCCTGATCTCCAACGGGCTGTCCACCATGGCCTGGACGGTCCCCGGCGCGATCGGCGCCAGGATCGCCCGGCCGGGGTCGAGGGTCCTGGTGTCCACCGGCGACGGCGCGTTCCTGATGAACTCCCAGGAGATCGAGACCGCGATGCGGCTCGGCCAGGCCTTCGTCATCCTGATCTGGGTGGACGACGCGTACGGCCTGATCAGCTGGAAGATGGACATGGAGATCGGGCGTGACGTGGAGACCGGGTTCGGCAACCCGGACTTCGTCAGGTACGCGGAGAGCTTCGGGGCGGCCGGCTACCGGATCGGCTCGGCGGCCGAACTGCTGCCCACGCTGCGCACGGCGCTGGCCGCCGACACCGTCTCGGTGATCGCCTGCCCTGTCGACTACTCCGCCAACCTCGACCTGATCACCTCGCTCGGCGACCTGGACGAGTCGATGTCCTGACATAGCGATCAACGGCGCGTCGGCGCGGGTATGCCCAGGATTCCCGCTAATGTCGCGAAGTTCGCCCAGCCGTGGCACCCAGGCACGGTAATTTAGGCAGGCCCCCGCGAGCGGCCCCGGGCAGAGCCCCGCAGGGTGACCTTCGGGTGCTTCCCCGTGGCCGCGCGGCCACGCCCCACATGGAGGAGAAGAACATACATGGCAGCCACGCTCCAGGAGCTCCTGCTCGCGCCGGACACCAAGCCCCAGGTCGTCAGCGACTGCTGTGCGCTGATCGACAGTGAGGTCGCCAGCAAGTCAGGGATCTCCGGCACGGCGGTCAAGCTCGCCTACAAGACCGTTTCCGCCTTCGCCAAGGGTTACGTCCGGCAGACGGTGGTGAACCTGCTGCCGCAGATCGTGGAGAAGCTGCAGCCGTTCTGGGAGGACTTCAACGCCTCGGGCAGCTCCGGGTTCGGTGACTACCTGGCCAAGCGCGGCGACGAGGTGTCCGAAGCGCTGCTCTCGGTGACCGACGCCCGGGCCGAGAAGTCCAGCCGGGCCACGGTGATCAGGGCTTACCGCGGTGTCCGCGGGGGCGCCAGCAAGCACATCCAGGCCGCGCTCCCCCAGGTCGGCGAGCTGGTCGCCAAGTACGCCCGCTGACCGCAGGGGTCAGCGGCTGATCGGCTGGGTCCTGGCCGTAGCGGACCCGGCGGCCAGGACCCGGCCGGCCGGGTCCGTCAGCGTCCCGGACAGGAAGCAGATCGCCCTCCCGCGGTGCAGCACCGCGCCGCGCCCGTGAATCAGCCCGGGCCGGGCCGGGCGGAAGAACTGGACGTGCAGATCCAGGGTGGGCGCGAACTGCCCGGCCGGCAGCGTCGCCACCAGCGCCGGGCCCATCGTGTCGTCCAGCATCGCGGCGAGGAAGCCGCCCTGGATCACCCCGGCCGGGTTGACCAGGTGGTCGCCGGCCTGGAAGTCAACCTCGATCGTGCCCGCCTCGGGATCGATGCCACGCAACTGCCAGCCCAGCGTGACCGCGGCCGCCGGCGGCGCCACCCGCCCGGCCACCATCTCCCAGAACATCCCATCCCGCGGATGCTCCTCAGCGCTGCCCTGCTCCCGCGCTGGCTCCTGCTCTTGCTCCTGCGTTGTCTCATGTTCCGGCACGCCGGTCAGTAAATCAGCCGCATCCGACAACCGTGCTGCTGATCTTGACATCCAATAAGTATTACTTTCATACTTATAGCCCTCGGAGAGGCCGCGGCCCCGACGCGGCCCCGGAGAGGGGCGCCATGCGGCAACGGCACGTCTACCCGGGGACGCTGAACTGGTCCCAGCTGCGCCTGTCGGCCTTCCTCGACCGGCTCCTGGACGGCGGCACCGAGGATGACCAGCTCGCCGACGGGATGCGCAACACCGCGCTGCTCCTCGCCCTGCACCAGGCCGTCGGCCAGCGCCAGCCGGTCCGGGTCGCGGACATGACGACCGGCCTGGAGGCTCACCGGTGAGCGGTCCACCCGCCGCCGGCCCGCGGCAGCCTGACGAACCGGGTTCCGGCACCCAGCAGGAGCGCGCCGCAATCCTGCTGCTGCCTGCGCTGACCGCCGCGGCCGCCGGGTCGCCGGCGATCGCCAGGGTCGGGTCCGCGATCGCGCAGCGGCTGGCGGACGGAGGACGGCTGTTCACCTTCGGCGCCGGGCACTCCTGGGCCGTGGCGGCCGAGCTCTGCTCGCGGGCCGGCGGCCCGCCCGCGGTGACCGCGATGAACCTGGAGGATCTCAGGACCGCCCCGCGCCCGTCCTACCTGCAGCTCACCGACTCCATGCCGGAGCGGGATCCGGGGAACGGCCCGGCTCTGCTCGCGCTGCACGGCGTGCGGCCTGGTGACGCGCTGCTGATCGCATCGCAGAGCGGGCGCAACGGGGCATCGGTGGAGATGGCCAGGAAAGCCAGGCAGTCAGGCAGCTACGTCGCCGCCATCGTGTCACTCGCCCACTGCCAGGCCTTCCCCTCCCGGCACCCGGACGGCCTCAAGCTGCCCGACGTCACCGACGACGTGATCGACAACCACTGCCCGGTCGGCGACGCGGCGGTCGAACTCTCCCCGGGGCGGCGGGCGGCCGCCGCGTCCACGATCTCCGGCGCGCTGATCGCCCAGCTGCTCGATGTGGCCATCATCGCCGGGCTCGAGCGCCGCGGCCGCGGCGCGGCCCCCATCCGCAGCGCCAACATAGACGCGGCGGGCTGAGGATGCCACCGGCAGCGGTCGACATCGGGGGGACGAAGATCCAGGTCGCCGACGCCCGCCGGGAGACCTCACCGGTCACCGAGCTGGCGACCCCGGTACGCGACGGCCCGGATGCGATCATCGACTGCATCGCCGGCGCCCTGGCCGGCCTGCCCCGCCCGGGGCCGGTCGTGGTCGCGTCCCCGGGCAGCCTGGACGTGGCGGGCGGCATCGTGCACTACGCGGCCAACCTCCCCTTCGCCGAGTTCCCCCTGGCCGCCAGGCTGAAGGCGGCCACCCGGCGGCCGGTGCGGCTGGTGGGTGACGCGGTGGCCGCCGCGGTCGGTGAGTTCAGCACGGGAGCCGGCGCCGGCTACCGGGACGGGATCTACATCACGGTGTCCACCGGGATCGGCATGGGCCTGGTCGTCAACGGCCGCCTGGTCACCGGCGTCGCCGACCAGGCCGGCGAGCTCGGGCACGTGCCGGTGGTCACCGGCACGACGGCGCTGCCGTGCTCGTGCGGGCAGGCCGGCTGCCTGGAAGCGTATGCGTCCGGCCGAGCGCTGGCGGCCAGGGCCGCGGGCCGCATCGCGGCCGCCCCGGACGCCGCGGCGCCCGCACCGGACGCCACGGCAGCCACGCCGGGCGCCATGGCGCCGCTGCCGGTCACCGCACGCGAAGTGCTGGACGCGGCCAGGCGGGGCGACCCGGCGGCCGGCGCACTGCTGGACGAGGCCGTGGAGCTGCTGGCCATGGCGGTGGCCAGCCTCGTGCGCCTGCTGGCGCCGCCGGTCGTGGTGCTCGGCGGTGGGCTGATGCTGGCCGGCGGCCTGCTCGGCCCGGTGCGCGACCGGGTAGCCGGCATCCTGGCGGTCACCGTGCCCGGCATCGCGGACGCGATGGTGCCCGCCAGGCACGGGCGGTTCAGCGGCCTGCGTGGTGCGGCCCTGATCGCCCGGGCAGACCCCACAGCGATCGGGCTGCTCGATGGGCGATCCCGGAGGCAGGAGCCATGATGACGATGGCAGGCAGCGGCACACCGGCGCAGGGCCTCCGGGTGGGCGCGGCCAGCACGCTCATCACCCCGGTGGCGGGCCTGGAGATGGGCGGCTACATCGCCCGGGCCGCGCCCGCTTCCGGCGTGCTCGACGACCTGCGCTGCCAGGCGGTCGTGTTTGGCGACGGGACAACCCGGCTGGCGCTGGCGGTCTGCGATCTGCTCTACATGACCGAGCCGATCCGGGAAAGAGCCTGCGCCCTGCTGCGGCAGCGGGCCGGGTTCGCCGGGCACGAGGTGATGCTCACCGCGACGCACACGCACTGCGGGCCCGCCCATCTGGCCTCGCCTGCGCACCGGGATCTGCAGTCCTACCTGGCCGGGCAGATCGCCGATGCGGTCTGCCTGGCGGCCGATGCCGCGCAGCCTGCCCGGCTGCTGACCGCCAGCGCGGAGGTCGGGCTGATGAGCGCCAACCGGCGGGACCCGGCCGGGCCGCACGACCAGACCGCGCAGATCGTGGTGGCCGAACCCACCGGGAAGGCCGGCGGCGGCGCCATCGCGGTGCTGGTGAACTTCCCCTGCCACCCCACCGTCCTGGAGCACGACACGTGCCGGTACTCGGCCGACTTCCCCGGCGCGATGCGGCAGCTGGTGGAATCGGTGTGCGGCGGCACAGCCGTGTTCCTGCAGGGCTGCGCCGGGGACATCAATCCCGTGTTCACCGAGCACACCCCGGCCGAGCGCACCCGGGCCGGCGCACTTCTCGGCACGGCCTGCGCCCATCACGCGCTGGCCGTCTCCCGGCAGCAGGCCGGGGCCCGGGTCATCAACCTGAGCTTGGGCACGGAACCGCCGGTCACCGGCCAGAGCGCCGGGCGGCCGGTGGCTCCCGCGCCGCTGCGGGCCGGCCTGGCCCGCGTGCCGGTGACCGCCAGGCAGCGGCCACCGCACGACGCCGTGCGCCGCGAACTGGACAGCCTGCGCACCGCCCTCGCCGGCGAGACGGATCCGCTGGTGCTGGCCCGGCGCAAACCCCGCGAGGCCGAGCTGTGGATCGAGGACCTGCTCGTCACGCAGGCACAGCGGTTCGACGGCACGGACCCGCCGGTGCGCCCGCCCGGGGAGGACACGCTGCCGGTGCAGGTGTTCCGGCTGGGCGCGGATCTCGCCATCGCGGCGCTGCCCGGCGAGCCTTTTACCGGCACCGCCCGGCAGATCCGGGCGGGCATTCCTGGTGCGGTCCTGGTCGCAGGCTATGCCAACCATGCCGCCGGTTACCTCCCGGCCAGGGAGGAATTCGGGCACAGCGGCTACGAGGTAGGGTCCAGCCAGTACGCGCCGGGCACCGCCGAGCGGCTGGCCAGTGCGGCGGTCGCTTTGCTCGGTGATCTTTCCTAGGGAAGCAGCAGGCCCGATGGGCGCAAACCGTGACCGGGGGCAGGTCACCCGCGGGGCCCGCCAGGAACCGCCGTATGTGCTGCTGTCCAGCGGCGACGTCGGGACACAGAACAGAGCGCGCATCTTCCAGGCGCTCGCCGACCATGGCCCGCTGTCCCGGGCCGACCTGGCCCGGATGGCCGGGGTGCCGCGGGCGACCATCGGGACGATCGTGAGCGGCCTGCTCACGTCGGGGCTGCTGGAGGAGCGGACGGCCCGCCGCACCGTGGCCGCCGTCGGCCAGCCGCCGCGGCCACTGTGGTTCGGGCCGCGGCTGGGCGTCAGGGGGGCGGTGCTGGTTCAGCCGGGGGTCATGCGGGTGGCCGTGGTCGACGTGCAGGGCACGGTCCTCGCCGAGGACGAGACCGTGTTCCCGCCCGCCGCGCCCCGCGGCGAACTGGGGCAGCGGCTGCTGGCCGGGGCCGCCCGGGTGCTGGCGCCGCTGGCCGGCCAGCTCACCGGCACCGGGATCGCGGTGCCCGCCCTCTGCGACAGCGACCGGGCCGAAGTGCTCGCCTGCACACCGCTGCCCGGCCTGGTGGGCACCAGCCTGCCGCGCGACCTCGAGCAGCAGACCGGCGCCCCGGTCGTGCTGGAGGAGGACGTGCGGGCACTCGCCCTCGGCCAGCGCTGGTTCGGGCGGGCCCGCGGCGTCGACGACTTCGCCGCGCTGCAGCTTGGTGAGGGAATCGGGGCGGCCATCATGACCGGCGGCCGGCTGCGCAGGGGGGAACTGGCCATCTCCGAGGTGGGCCACACCTGCGTGGATCTGCACGGCGCCGCGTGCCCCTGTGGCCTGACCGGGTGCTGGGAAACCATCGCCTCGCTGGGCTGGCTGCGCGACGAGGCCGGCCGCATGGCCATCCCCGGGGCGGCAGGCAGCACGCCAGGAACGCTCGCGGCGCGCCGGGCGGACGGCGACAAAGCGGCGGACCGGCTGCTGGGCGTCTACGCGGATCACATCGCGGTCGGCATCGCCAACCTGGTGCACGTGCTGTCCCTGTCGCTGTTCATCCTGGACGGCGACGTGACCGGCGGCGGCGCCCCGCTGCAGGACGAGATCCAGGCCGCCGTGCAGCGGCGCACGCTCCCGCAGATCTCCGGCCGTCCCCGGGTCGAGTTCTCCGGGCTCGGCCAGCGCGCGGGCCTGCTCGGCGCGGCCGCCGCGGTGCTCACCCGGCAGCTGGGCATCCTGGTCTGACGCAGTCAGGCCAGGAGCGTGGCCACGAACGCGAGATAACAGGCGATGATCACCGCTCCCGGCAGCCGCCACAGGCCGCGGCCGCGGTAGGCGAGCAGCAGGCTGACCAGGGTCAGCCCGGCGTACCACGCCGCGACCAGCACGCCCGTCCCGCTGCGCGGGCCGAGCCCGGTCAGGCTGGCCGGGATCAGCAGCCCGGCCAGCACGTTGATGGCGTTGCTGTTCAGCGCGGTGCTGAGCACGGCCGCGCCACGTCCGCGCAGCGCCAGGTAGACCGCGGCCACCGCGTTCGGCAGGCTGGTCACCACGGCCAGCACCAGGCCGCCGGTGACGATGCCCGGGACCGCGTAGTGGCTGCCCAGGGCGGTCGCCGACTCCTCCATGACGATGCTCGCCCCGACCACCGCGGCCAGCGCCAGGCCCGCCGTCACCCCGTCCCGCCAGGTGCCCCGGCGCGGCCTGATCGCCTCGGCCAGCTCGTCCTCCTCCTCGTGCACCGCCGCGGCCAGCCACCGGGTCCACGCGGCGGGCAGCGGCAGCCCGCGCAGCCGGTCCCGGCTCATCCCCAGCACGGCGGTGCCGGGCAGCAGCACCGCCGCGACCAGCACCAGGCCCGCCAGCACCGGCAGCACCCCGGCCACCGTGAGCAGGCAGACCACGGCCACCCACAGCCCGGGACCGCCGCCCAGCAGCACCACCCGGCGGTGGAACGCGATCCGGCCGGCCACCACCGCGCTCAGCCCGAGCAGGGCGGCCAGGTTGAACACGTTGGACCCGATGACCACGCCCGCGCCCACGCTGGCCTGCCCGTGCGCCAGCGCGGTCACCGCGGACGTGATCTCCGGCGCGTCCGCGGCCAGCGCCGCGACCAGCCCCAGCCATGCCTCGGAGAACCCGGCGCGTTCCCCGAGCCGTTCCAGCCGCGAGACCAGCAGCCAGCTCGCCGCCAGGCTGACCCCGGCCCCGGCCGCGAACAGCACCAGCCACGACCCGGCACCCATCACGGCCCCGCCGCGATCCGGGCCGCCCGCCCGGTCCCGGCACCGGGTGCAGCGGCGGGCAGGCCGCCAGATCCCGGGGCGGCTGCCCGGTTAACCCTCACGTGCCGCTGTTCCCGGTGCCGGCCGGATGGTCGCGGTT
>DASYAV010000169.1:0-1500 GCA_036501145.1 Streptosporangiaceae bacterium
CCTCCTGATGCCGGAAGTTACGTTCCTGCAGCAACCCGATCGTGGCCACATCCGCCAGCGCCTGCCCCACCCGCAGGCCCGTCTCATCAAGGCCGCCCGGCGCCACCATGAAGAGGTTCATCGCACCGATCACCTCTTCACGTAGCCGCATTGGCACGGCCTGCACCGCCGCGAACCCAGCCTCGGCCGCAGCCGGGGCGAACGCCGGCCACCGCTGTCCCGCCGCCGCCACATCCGCCTCGGACACTGGCAGTCCCGTGTGAAAACACTCCAGGCATGGTCCTTCGTCGTACTGCAGCTGGAACAGCTCCACCAGGCGCGCCTGCTCACTCGAAGACGCGATCACCCGCAGCGAGCCCCGCTGATCCGCCAGCATCAGCCCGGCCGCGTCCACGCCCAGCAGCCTCACGCACCGGTCCGCCAGCCCGTGCAGGAAGTCCACGACATCAAAGTCAGCGACCAGCGTGTCTGCCAGCTCGACGAACGTTGCCGCAAGCATCTGCTCGCGATCTTGCCCCATGCTCATGCCCCCGCCCACTTCCGCATTGTTTCAACCTCCACCTTCGGACCGCACCCCTCGTCGCGGACGGCGCCGGACGCCGTTCTCAGCCGGCCGTCTCGCCGGCTTCATCGGAATCGAGTCGCGGCCGCCGGCCACCACCACCGCCGCGACCTCATCCAGCGTCAGGTCGTTCGGCAGCCGGCCGGTCAGTGGCGTGCACCCGCGGCCGCCGCGCCGGGTCACTCGTCACCGACAGCCAGCCGCCATCCACCCCGGCCACCACGGCCGCGACTTCACACGCATCCCCAGCCGACACCGGGCCACCGCGTGCCCCGGCGCGCCCGGCGACCAGACCCTACAGCCGGGCACTCCGCCCATCAGCGATGCCAGGCCCCCGGGCCGGACAGCATCCGGCCCGCAGCCCACCTCACGACCTCCGGCATTACCCCTGCCTCCACTCGCCCGGCCACTTACGACCGCGACCAAGCCGGGGATGCAGCCGGCGGGACCCGGGTAACCACAACCAGACAACAAGACCACGTACCTGTGCACCTAACCATGGCCTCCGCCACAGTCGGCCGAAGGACGCGGCAAAGCCTGCGCGTCGGACCTGGCCCTAGGCGGGCGTCTAGGGCCAGGGCCCGGTGCGCCGGCGCGCTATCGACCGCCCGCGGCGCCAAGGCGGGGACGACTGGACAGCGGGCTAGGCGGCGAGGAGACGCTCGAAGAACGAGCGGTAGCGGCGCAGTCCCTGCCTGAGGTCCTCGGTGGAGACCTCGCTGCCGCCCGCCCAGCGGTCCTCGAGTTCGGCGCGCTCGGCGGCGAACATCGCGGCCAGCCGCTGCATGAGGTCCGCGACCAGCGCGTCGGCTTCCCTGACCGCTACCTTCGGCTCGTCGACGAACTCCGCCTGGATGTCCTTCCAGCGCATGGTGATGTCCTGCAGCTCGCCGTCCTCAAGCAGCATGGCCCGCGCCCCGGACTCCGCCGCCGCGCTG
>DASYAV010000170.1:0-34424 GCA_036501145.1 Streptosporangiaceae bacterium
CCGGAGTTCAGCGCAGGCCTGCGCTTGGCCGGCTCAAGCGATGGCGGCGGCGGGCCCACTGCTCGACAGCGGACCGAGCGCCGCGGCGGCCACCCTGGCGCAACGGACCGGGATCTCCCCCGGACTGGTCACAGACAGTGAGGGAGATCGAGGCGATCATCCGGGCCAAGGGCACTGTCTCCAAATGGGGTGCTCGACATAACGATCAACCGCAATGACATCCCGAACGTGCGCAAGGACGGCGGGCCGATCAAGCCCGCCTTCGAGATCAACGGCGACCTGTTCTTCCAGCCGCTGTCCGACGGCTCGGTCATGTTCAACGGCGACCTGTGCTTCCAACCGGAGGAACTGAACCCGGCCATCGACGCGATGACCTCGCACAGCCTGGTCTTCCAGGCCGAGCACGAGCACCTGTTCGGCCTGGAGCCGATGGTTATTTCATGCACTTCCGCGGCCGGGGCACGCCAGCAGCGTGGCCAGTGGCCGCGCCGCCATCCTGGCCGCCACCGAGCGATGCGCCGCGCCAAGCCGTCAAGGCCATCACGGCGGAGGTCGGCGTCACGGGGGCAGCGCGGATGGCGAGGTGCACGTGATGATCGGCGAGCACGCCGGCCCGGATGACGACGAGGCCGAGGTGCGGGTCGGGATCGAGACCGACCGGGGCCTGTGGGTGAGGGCACTGGCCAAGGAGATCCGCAAGGGCCTGGAACAGACCAGCGTCCACTGACCGTTTCGACTGCCGATCTTTAACAGCAGGCGGTTCTGCCCGGTTGCGGCGTGATCGGGTGCTTGAGTGGCGCGGTTATGGGTAGCCGGCGCGCTCGCCCGGGGAGCGAGGACTTCCCTCAGACGAACCATAGGAGTTGTTGTGGGCCAGCCAGAGCAGCAGCAGGAGCCGCCGGGCACCGAACGGCAGATGGACCCGGTTCCTGACCATGGGGAGCACAGCTACCGAGGATCGGGCCGGCTGGGCGGCAAGGCTGCCGTGATCACCGGAGCAGACAGCGGCATCGGCAAGGCGGTGGCCATCGCCTTCGCCCGCGAGGGCGCTGACGTCCTCATCTCCTATCTGAGTGAGCACGGCGATGCCAAGGACACCGCCCACTGGGTCGAGCAAGCCGGCCGCAAGGCGGTGCTGGTGCCTGGCGACCTTGCCGACCCCGTCTGCTGCCGGGCCGTCATCGCCAAAGCCGTCGAGGAGTTCGGCCGGGTGGACGTCCTGGTCAGCAACGCCGCTTTCCAGATGACCCACGAGGAGCTGACCGAGATCAGCGACGAGGAGTGGGACCACACTCTGGCCCTCAACCTGTCGGCCATGTTCCACCTGTGCAAGGCGGCCATCGCGCACATGCGGCCCGGCTCATCGATCATCGGCACCTCCTCGGTCAATTCGGACAACCCGACGCCGCAGCTGCTGCCCTATGACGTGACCAAGGCCGGGATCGCCAACTTCACCGCAGCCCTGGCCGGGCTGCTGGCCGGCAAGGGCATCCGGGCCAACAGCGTGGCACCCGGACCCATCTGGACCCCGCTCATCCCGTCCACCATGCCGGCCGAACAAGTCGCCAGCTTCGGCCAGCAGGTGCCGCTCAGCCGCGCCGGGCAACCTGCCGAGGTCGCCCCCGCCTACGTCTTTCTGGCCTCGGACGAGGCCAGCTACGTCTCCGGGGCCAGGATCGCCATCACCGGCGGGAAGCCGATCCTATGAGAATCCAGCTGCGCGATCTTCCCCGGCCAAGGCTGCGCGTCTCAGCCGAGCGACTGCCGCACGGTCCCGGCGACGCCCAGCGGATCCTCGGCATCGAGCGAGCGGGCCAGCGGCTGCTGCTCGGCGGCGTCATGCCGCTGTGGCTGGGCGCCGGGCTGGCTGACTGGTACATCCACCGGCGGACCCGGATCCAGGACACCGCCGGGGCACGCGAATCGGCGATCCACTCGCTGATGTTCGCCGAGACCGGCATCCCGGTGCTGCTCGGTCTGTTTTGCGAGGTGAACGCCAGCGTCCTGCTGAGTGCCTATGGCGCGGCCGGCGTGCATGGCGCCACCGCCTACTGGGACCAGGTCTATGCTCAGCCGAGGCGCCGGGTGGACCCGCTCGAGCAGCACGTGCACAGCCTGCTCGAAGTGCTGCCCGTGACGGCGGCGTTCTTGCTGACCGCGCTGCACTGGGACCAGGCCAGTGCCCTGACCGGACGAGGCCGACCGGATTTTGGCGTGCGTTTCAAGCGCCGGGATCCGCTGCCGGTTACCGCCCGCGTCGTTCTGCTGGCCGGAGTGACAGTATTCGGGATCCTTCCTTACGCCGAGGAGCTGTGGCGGTGCTGGCGCACCAAGCCGACCATCCGGCCACTGCCGCAGCCGCCCGTCCCGGCCACCCAGACCCTTCGCATTCCGCCCGACGGCGACACCGCGTCCGCAGAACACCACGCCGCAACCCCCGCCGATGGCTCATGAACTACAGCACGACCCCGGATTACCCGGTTCACCGGCTACGTGTGTCGGCCAAGACCTGACTAGCTTGCCGGCTACTCCAGTCTCATGACTGGTCATGGCAGTCGTGCCGGGCATGAAGACAGGCGGCCGGGGTAGCGGGATCAGCCGTGATGCACGCGGGAGCGTGCGGACCCGGCAACTGGGAGGTGGCTGCCATGCCCCGGGGATCGAGCCCGAAGCGGGAACGGCAGTATGAGCACATCAAGGCGGCCGCGAAGCAGTGCGGCGAAAGCGCCGCCCGGGCCGAGGAGATCGCGGCGCGCACAGTGAACAAGGAACGTGCCCGGTCAGGGGAGTCGAAGACAGCCAGCCGCACATCAACACGGGACATGTCCTCGTCCCGGCGGGGCGGGCAGCGGTCGCACCGGGGCGCCCAGAGCCCGACATATGAGCAACTGTATTCCGCAGCGCGCAGCCGCGGGATCAGGGGGCTCATCGATGAATAAGACCAAGCTCGCGAGCGCGCTAGGGCGCTGAATCCCGGGTCGGCTCGCATAAGCGGGCTGCGGATGGGGCAACGGCAAGGACTGCCACCGGCAAAAAGGCGGCTGCCGGTCGCTCCGGCCTGGCCAGGTTCGCGGCCGACCGAACCAGTAACGGGGTCGACCGCTGTGATTGAGAACTCCATCGGCCACCGCCGCCGCCGACTGCGGTCCTGGCTGTCGCACCAACTCCCGGAAGATGCCGGCCTCCCTGCGGGACAGCGGCGGCGGCAGCCTATCCGTGTCCTGGGCCAGTGCAGAAACGTGATCCAGTTCCAGTGGTGGTACATCACGGGCCGCGCCACCCGTGGCGGCGGTGGAGCCTCCATGTCCATATAGTTGCGGCCCGGCGTCACTCCGGCTGGGGGGCAGCAGGCCCGGCTCGGCAGCCTGGCCCCGGGCGTCGGCGGCCGACTCAGCCTCCTCCTGGCTGAACGCCGGCTGGGACCGCCCATCTGTTCACCCCCGTGGTTGCGTCCGGCCTGCGGCTGCGACCCGGTCTCCCTGCCATCAGTCATGGATCCGCGTGACCCGCATGGATGGGGCGTATTCCACGTCGGCGCCGGTCGCTGCCGCGCAGGATGCCCGGGTCCGGCGCGGCTGACGCTCGAGCTCCGAAACGCGCCGCACAGCCCAGCATCTACCAGCGCTGCTACGCCAGTAAAGCCGCTGGTGGCGTGCCCGGTCTTGGCGGTTGCCTGGGGTGAGTGCGGGTAGAGCAAGACAGCAGCCCACCAGAATGCCCGAGCAGACGAGGAGATAACAGTGGCCAAGGGGATTATCGACGCGTTGCGTCGCGATCACCAAGCGGTGCGGAAGCTGTTCGCCCGGCTGGAGGCCGCCAGCGGGAAGCGGCGCCGGGAGTTGTTCCAGCAGCTTGCCGGGGAGCTTATCCGTCATGAGGTGGCCGAGGAAGAAATTTTGCGGCCGGTCAGCAAGCTCGACGCCGGGAAGGCGATCGCCAACGCCCGGATCAAGGAAGAAAGCCGGGCTGAAGAACTGCTGAAGGACATGGAGAAGCTTGACCCCGGCTCGGCAGAGTTTGCTGCCAAGCTGGCCAAGCTGCGCCGGGACGTGGAGCGCCACGCCGAAGCGGAGGAGACCAAAGAGTTCCCCCGGGTGGCTAAGAAGGAGACCACCGAGCGGCTGGAGCAGATGGGCAGAGCTTACGAGGCGGCCAAGAAAGCGGCACCGACCCGGCCCCATCCGTCCACACCTAACACGCCTGTGGCCAGCACGCTCGCTGGGCCGTTCGCCGCGGGTATCGACAGGGCACGAGATGCGGTCCGGGACGCGCTGAAGTCAACCTCCTGATCGCCAGACCGCGGTGGCGCAAGCAAATGGCCTGAACTGACCGTCCTGGCCTGGCCCAGGCAGCGCGTCACCGCCGTCACGGAAGAGCGCTGAGACTGGCGCAAGACGGCTCGGCTGGCGCCTCCGCGGCGATACTTCGATGATGGCCATACGCGTGATGACCACCAGCGTCCTGTCTCCTGACCACGCCAGCTGGGACCGGCGCCGCGCCGCTCGCCAGCGGGAAGGGCGCTCACCGGGGCACCGCCTCCTGCACGGCCAGCATCTCGCCGGCTGCCGCGGTGTCGGCGTCGATCAGCGCGGCCGCGCGCAGGTACTGGCCGCCAGCCAGTCGTTGGCCAAATGCAAACGCAGGTCGACTTGGGTCGACTCGATCGACCGGTGCCCGGCCTGAGCTTGCACCGCCTCCAGCGCCATCCCCGCCTCACGCAGCCGGGTCAGGCAGGTATGCCGCAGCTGGTGGCAGGTCGCGTGCGCGCGCAAGGGCGGCAAGGTCGTAACGATCCCGCTGACCGTCCCCGCTGACAATCTGCGCCAAGGCATCACTCCTAGGTATGGCCCTGCAGCGGATCTCACGACCAAGATCGCTAGGCCGGCCGTCGGCTGACGTCGAGCTCGAGCTGGATGGGCAGCCCGGCTTGGCCGAGTGCGCGGCGGGCGTGGGCGAGGGCCTGGGTTTCCAAGCGGCGGCGCAGCGCGGGCAGGTCGGCGGTCTGCGCGGCGGTGACGGTAAGCACGACCTGCAGATCGCTGGCCTCACCGATGACCCGGCCCTTGGCGGCGTCGACGCCGTGGTAGCTTTCGATTTCCCCGGCCAGGGCGCCGGTGAGAGCGGCGGGCGGCAGTATGGTGGTGCCCTGGTCTTTGCTGCCAGGGATGGTAATGTCGCCGGCCCGGTCGGTGGAGACGAGCAGTACCAGGAGCCAGCGCAGCGCGGCAAGGAAAAGCAGCAGGCACACGAACGCGACCGCGGCCCAGACCCAGGTTCCGTTGGCGCCGATGTAGCTGCTGGCGCGGTTGTCGAACAGGGCGCGGCCGGAGAATGCGGTGCCGAACCCGCCGACCGAGGCGGTCATTGCCACGGCCCCCGCCAGCAGGATCAGCAGGCCGAACAGGCCCAGGGCGAAACGGTTGGTCCGGTCGGCGTGCATCAGCGGCTCCGTGAGATGACGCGCACTTTCAGGCGCGGCGGACGGTACAGGTTCAGGTTGTCGAGGCGCCCGCGGACCGCCTGGGTAACCGGTTCCTTGAGCGCCCCGGCGGCGGAGCGGCCGCGGGCGGCCGACTTGGCCGCGACCAGGGCGCGGCGGCGGCGCACGGTGACAGTGGCGCTGGTGATGCCGTCGATGCTGGTGGCGGCCGCGCGCAGGGTTCCGGCCAGTCCTCTGCGGGTGACTGCGGCGTCGGTGGCCTGATCGCTGGATCGCAACGGTAGCCGGGTGACTCGCCGGGGCTTGAGTTCCAGGGCGAGGATGAGCACGCCGATAGCGATCAGGATGGCCGACCAGACCCGCACTACCAGGGCATCCCAGCGGGTTTTCTTCGCCCACTGATACCAGGTGGGCCAGTGCACCACGACCGGGCTGGCATGCGCGGCGAACGTGATGACTTCGATGATCACGATGATGCTGGCGGCGGCCAGGGCCACGGCGAGGAGGAAGGCCAACGGCCTGTTCAACAGTCGCATCCGGATTCCTCCCTATTGGACCCTGGGTGGCGGGGCGACCTCGAGAGCCAGATCGGCGACGATGATGTGCACTTCGTCGACGTCCAGCCCGGCCAGTTCCCTGACCCGGTCCCGGACGTTGCTGCGGACCTGCCTGGTGACGCCCGGAATCGAGACGTGCCAGCGGACGCTGAGTTCCAGCGTCACATAGGCCTTCGACCCGTCAACGATCACGGAGGTCTTCGGCAGGCCTTGCAGGTCGGTGTCGCGCACCCCTGGCAGTTGACTGGCGCCGGGCACCGCACGGTCCAGTATTCGCGCTGCCGCGGCTCCAGCGTCCGGGTTCTCGGCCGCGGCCCGGGCGGCGATCTTGGTGACGACGCCGTCGGCGATCCGGATCATTCCCAGTTCGCTGCGGCCAGACCGAGCTACCGGCCCGGCCGACGCCCCGGTGCCCGTCGCGCCGGGTTCGAGCTGCGTTCCGGTGCTCATCGGCTGCGGCTGCGCGACAGCCATCCCTGCACGTCCAGGTCCCCCTCAAGGACCTTGGCGATGCCGTAGCCGATCGCGCCGAGCAGGGCAACAATCAGCATGTCACCGAAATTGCCGAACACCAGTGCAAGGCCCAGGATCAGGCCGGTCACTGTGGCAAGAGCGGTACGGTTCATGATTCACATCCAGACTGAGAAAGAATGCGCCACGCTCCTGGGCCGTCAGGTGAAAGATCCTGTAGCCGGTCCGGGGCCGCGAAGGGTTCCGGCGGACGGCTGCGGGCCCGGCGTGCCGGGCGGGTCGTCGATGTCGGCGATCACCACGTCCACCGGCCGCGGCCCAGTCAGCGGCATGAGCACGGCCGTAATCAAGGCAACTAGTTCCGGCACCGGGATCCCCCACCGGGAGCGGATCTGCACCTTGACCCGGCCGCCGCTGACTACGACACCCCGAACCTGGCGGCCGGGAAGGTAGGAGGCAACCTCACCGAACCGGCCGCCGTCCAGCCCGGCCACGCCCGCACAGCTTTGAACGGCCGCGGCCACGGCGTCGACGTCCACCCCGTCGATAACGGCCGGTCCCGGCGGGCTGCTGGCTGAAGAAAGGGTCATGACACGCGCGAGGAAGTATCCTCGTCCTCGGGGGTGGGGAGGTAGACGTCGTCGACGGCGATGTTAACCTCGACCACCTGCAGCCCAGTCATCCGCTCCACAGCCTGCTTGACGTTGCGCTGGATGCTGCGGCCCAACTCGGCGATGGATACGCCGTACTCGACCACGATGTCCAGGTCGATCGCGGCCTCCTTCTCGCCGACCTCCACGCCCACACCCTGGGAGAAGTTAGGGCCGGTGCTGCCCGGGATCCGCTCCCGGACCGAACCGAACGCGCGGGCGCCCGTGGTACCCATAGCGTGCACCCCGCCCATCTCCCGGCACGCCTTCCCGGCAATCTTCTGCACGACGCTCTCGGCTATCGATATCTGGCCGTCACCGGTGGCCATCTGATCCCGGGTCGCCGGGCTGGTGGCCGTGCTCGTGGTCGCCTGGTTCTGGTCACCAATCCTGGGTCCTGTCGGCTGGCTCATCTCACGCTCCCATGAATCATGTTCCGGAAAGAAACAGACACCCGCCAGGGGGCGTAGGCCTCGCCGCCCCTGGGGGTCAGGAGATTAGACACGGCGCCGGGGAAATCGTCGCAAGCTTTCACGGACAGGTCGCGCCCTGTTGCCTGCAGGGTGCGCCGAAGCCGTGCGCTGGCAGTTGCCGGCATGCTGCATGCGGGGTGGGGTAGCAGCATGCAGCACGATCTTGCGGGCGAGCAGATGACGGGGCGTAGATGCGATCCAGGTCCGAGGTGGGTGACGCCTACCTGGTGGCCAGGGCCCGGGAAGGCTACCTCGACGCCTACGAGATACTCGTGCAGCGGCATTCGGCAATGACCTACCGGGTGGCGCTGCGGCTGTGCGGCGACCATCACGACGCACAGGACATCGCCCAGGAAGCGCTGATCTCGGCGTGGCAGAACCTCGACCGCTTCCGGGGCGACGCGGCGTTCTCCACCTGGCTCTACCAGATTGTCACCCGTCGCACGCTCAATAAGATCAGCCGTGGCCGTGCCCATGACTCCCTGGATCTCCTCGGTGAGGTTCCCGACCGCGACGCCGGGCCCGCCGCCCAGGCTGAGCGCAACTTCGCTGCTGACGCGGTCACTGACGCTCTGGCCACGCTCCCCTTCGCGCAACGGGCGGTAGTGGTGCTGCACCACTTCGAGGGCCTGTCGTACGCCGAAGTGGCCGCAGTGACCGGCAGTACCATCCCGGCGGTTCGTAGCCATCTGTTCCGGGCCAGGCGCACACTGGGAACCACTCTGGAAGGCTGGAGGTGAGCAGCTCGTGAACGGCCCGCCGCCGAATCGGCAGCCAGACCGGCAGCTACTGCGATCGGTCACCCTGCCGTGCGGGGCTGAGGTCGACCTGCTGCTCGAACAGGTCGCCGACGGCCGCGGCGCCGATCTGAATGCTCACCAGCGGCAGTGCGTGCACTGCCAGGCCGCGATTGGCGAGCTCACCGCCTTGTGGGGGCCGGTGACCGAGCTGGCAAGCAACCCTGTTCTCGCCCCGCCTGGCCTGGCTGCCGCGGTGATGAGCCAGATCCGCGTGCTGGTCCGCGACGTGTGGTACACCTTGCAGGTCACCAATCTGGGGTCGATCCGGATCGCTGCCCGCATCGTGGCCGCCCTGGCCCGCGACAGTGCCCGCATGGTCCCCGGCGTCCGCGTCGCCCTGGGCCGCAGCACTCACAGCAGGCTTGCCGCGCTGGCCGAGCGAGCCACCTTCGGCCACCGGCACCCGCATGCCGCCGTCGGCGTCCTCGGCCGTACCGCAGCAGTCGACCTGGCCGTGGCTGTCAGCTACGGAGATCCCGTTCATCAGGTGGCCAAAGAGATCCAGCAGCACGTCATCGCCACCCTGCGCGACAGCATCGGGCTTAAGACCGTCACGGTCAACGTCACCGTAGATGACGTCCTCACCGACGATGACCCATAACCTGTCCGGGCCGCGCAGACTAGGGAACGCAGACAGGAAGCAATGCGATGCGCTAGCGGGTTTAGCGCACTCGCGGGGGCTTGGTTTCAGGATGCAGCCGCGTGATCACCGCCCGTGCCAGCCTGATCAGCCACGCTCGGTGCCGCACAACGACCACCGCAGGCAGGGGCTGCGCCCCGCCCGGCCCCCGCTCCGCATCGAACAAGCGCAGCCCGGAGACGAAAACGTCCGGATCGCCGCCCCGATCCGGATGATGCGCCCAGATAAACTCCCGACGGCGCCGATCTGCCTCCTTCATCTTGCTGGCCTGTCCCTCTCCCCCAACTCACCTTTCGGACGACAGCATGGTATTCCCGCTCTCAGCGAATGCCGGCAAGTACTACCCCTGCAAGGCCGAACGCCCAGGCCCGGCGGTACATCCCGGTGATCTGGCCGCGGGATGACCTGTGTCAAGGATCTTGGACAGTTCCCCAAGCTGTTGATCATGCAGCGGTCGCTGCGGTCTGGTAGTCGGTGAGCGCTTCGGCCGGGGTGCGGTAGCCAAGCGCGGAGTGCAGCCGTTTCCGGTTGCAGAAGACTTCGATGTAGTCGGCGACGGCGAATCTGGCCCGGGCCCGGCCGGGGAAGGCTTGCCGGTAGTACATCTCGTTCTTCAGCGCGCCGGAGAAGCTCTCGGCGGCGGCGTTGTCCCAGCACACCCCGGTCCGCCCGGTGCTGGCCCGGATGCCGTTGACCTGGCAGAACGTGGTGAACTCGGCCGAGGTGTATTGGGCTGCCCTGTCGCTGTGGAACTGGCTAACCTCGGTCTGACCTGCTCCGAGGCTAGTTCGCTTCGGGCACACTCCTTCGTGGGGGGCGTTCTCGTGTCCGGGGACGCCCCCTTTGCCGTGCCACGCTTCCTGGCCGCTGGGGGTGGTTGCGTGACCGTAGGTCGCGCTGGGTTGGTGGGGGCTGTGCCCGTCAGGGCGCCTGTGGGTTGGCTTGTCCTGGCGCGTGGGTGGGCCAGCCTCCTGTGGATGCTGGCTTCCGTGTCGCTGGAGGGCGGCAGTTCGCGGCGGGGCTCGCGCGGCAAGGGTAGCCCCGGTACCCTCGCTGCTCGCCGTCACAGTTGCGCGGTCCACTCGATGACCAGGCGGCGGGCCGTGGTGGGCAGCGAGTGTGAGGATTTGTTCGATCGACCTATGACACTAAAACGCGTCCGCCGGAACCCGGGCAGTCGGCGGGACCGCGGCCGCGTCAGCCGGTTTGCTCGGCTAGTTCCAGCCAGCGGGTTTCCAGGCGGCTGACCTCGTCCTGCAGGGCGCCTGCTTCCTTGGTGAGGCGCATCAGGCCTTCGTAGTCGCTCTGGTCGTGCCCGGCGATCGCCTCGTGCGCGGCGGTGATCTGGCCGGCCAGCCTGGCCAGCCTGCGGTCGATGGCGGCGATCTCCTTGCGGGCCGCGCGCAGCTCGGCGCCGGACAGCCCCGGCGCCTCCCCCGCGTCCGCCGTCCCGCCGGCTGCCGTCCCCCCAGCTCTTGTCCCGGCGGCTTTCCCGGCGCGGGGCGTCGCACTGCCCGCGAGGGCTGGCATCGGGCCCGCGGCCGGGCCGGCCTGCTCCGCGCGCAGCCGCAGGTACTCGTCCACGCCGCCGGGCAGGTGCCGCAGGTGACCGTCGATGATCGCGTACTGCTGGTCGGTGACCCGCTCGGTGAAGTACCGGTCGTGCGACACCACCAGCAGCGTGCCGGGCCAGGAGTCCAGCAGGTCCTCGAACGCGGCGAGCATGTCGATGTCCATGTCGTTGGTCGGCTCGTCGAGGATCAGCACGTTCGGCTCGTCGAGCAGCACCAGCAGCAGCTGGAGCCGGCGGCGCTGCCCGCCGGACAGATCCCGGACCGGCGTGGACAGCTGGTCCTGGGTGAAACCGAGCCGCTCCAGCAGCTGGGCCGGCGTCTGCTCCCGGCCGCCGGCCAGATAGCTGGCGCGCCGCCGCGCGGCCACCTCGCTGACCCGCTGACCGGCCATGTCGTCCAGGCTGGCCAGCTGCTGGTCGAGGATGGCGACGCGGACCGTCTTGCCCCGCTTGACCCGGCCCGCGGTGGGCTCGACCGCTCCGCTGACCAGGCCGAGCAGCGTGGACTTGCCCGCGCCGTTGACGCCCAGGATGCCGCTGCGCTCGCCGGGCCCGATCCGCCACTCGACGTCGCGCAGCACCGGCGTGTCCCCGTACGACACCGACACGCCGAGCAGGTCCACCACGTCCTTGCCCAGCCGGGCGGTGGCCAGCCTGTCCAGCTCGGTCTTGTCCCGCGGCGGCGGCTCGTCCGCGATGAGCGCGCTGGCCGCCTCGATCCGGAACTTCGGCTTGCTGGTGCGGGCCGGGGCGCCGCGGCGCAGCCAGGCCAGCTCCTTGCGCATCAGGTTCTGCCGCCTGGTCTCGGCGGCGGCGGCGATCCGGTCGCGCTCCACCCGCTGCAGCACGTAGGCGGCGTAGCCGCCGTCGAACGGCTCGACGATCTGCCCGTGCACCTCCCACGTCGTGGTGCAGACCTCGTCCAGGAACCACCGGTCGTGGGTGACCACGAGCAGCGCGCCGGACCCGGCGGGCCAGCGGCCGCGCAAGTGCCTGGCCAGCCAGGTGATGCCCTCCACGTCCAGGTGGTTGGTCGGCTCGTCCAGGGCCAGCACGTCCCAGCCGCCGGTCAGCAGCCGGGCCAGCGCGACCCGGCGCCGCTGCCCGCCGCTCAGCTCGGCCACCGGCGCCTGCCAGCCGATGTCGCGGACGAGGCCGCCGAGCACGTCACGGATGCGCGCGTCGCCTGCCCACTCGTGTTCGGGCCGGTCGCCGACGATCGTGGCGGCCACGGTCAGCGCGGGGTCGAGCGTGTCCGCCTGGTCGAGCAGCCCGATCCGCACCCCGCCGCGGGTCACCACCCGGCCGGAGTCCGGCTCCAGCCGCCCGGCCAGCATCGCGAGCAGGCTGGACTTGCCGTCGCCGTTGCGCCCGACGACGCCGATCCGGTCGCCGTCGCTGACCCCGAGGGTCACCGAGCCGAAGACGGTCTTCGCCGGGAACTCCAGATGCAGGGCCTGTGCCCCGAGCAGGTTCGCCACCGGTACAAGGTTAGGTGCCGCGCCGGGGCGGGTGTGCGGATGAGGCGAGGGCGCAGCCGTCCAGGAAAATCAGCCCCGGTGGACGAGCCGGCCGCGCAGGATGACCGCCTGCGGGTGATCGAGCTGGCTGAGGTCGGCGCGCGGGTCGGTGGCGTAGACGACCGCGTCCGCGGGTGCGCCGGGCTCCAGGCCGGGCAGGCCGAGGAAGCCGCGGGCCGTCCAGGAGCCGGCCGCCAGCGCCTGTTCCGGCGGCACCCCGGCGGCGGCCAGCGAGCGGATCTCGTCGGCGACCCGGCCGTGCGGCCGGGAGTCGGTGCCGGCCAGCAGCGTGACCCCGGCCTCGGCGGCCGCGGCGGCGAGCTGGCCGTGCACGCTCGCGCCGCCCAGGTACCAGTCCTTGCGCGGGCTGTCGGGCCGCTTCCGGATGCTCGGCAGGTCCTCGGTGATCACGGTCAGCGTCGGGGTCAGCGCGGTGCCCTGCGATGCCATCTGGCTGAGCAGGACGGGATCCAGGCACATGCCGTGCTCGAGCGAGTCCACCCCGGCCGCGACCGCCGCCGCGCCGCCGTCGGCCTGCTGGGAGTGCACCGCGAGCCGGCCGCCGGCCGCGTGCACCGCCTGCACCACGGCGGACAGCACCTCGAGCGGGATCGCCGCGTCGTCCGGGCCCCAGTCGCCGATCACCTTGGCCCAGCCGGTGCGCGCCGCCTGCCCGGCGGCCAGCGCCGGCAGCTCGGCGTGCTCGGCCCGCCTGCCCCAGCCGTCGAAGAACTGGCCGTGCTGTGCGATCCACGGCCCGGCGTGCGTCGCGCGGGGCAGATCCGGGTCGGCGCCGAACCACCCGGGCGGGTCGCCGGCCAGGCCGGGTGAGCGGATCATGGTCACCCCGGCGGCGGCGTGGGCGCGCAGGTCGTCGCGGAGCAGCCCGTCGTCCAGCGCCTGCCCGGGCTTCTCCGCGCCCGGGTGGGTGTGCGCGTCGACCAGGCCGGGCAGCAGCCAGCCCTCGGCCACCAGGTCGGCCCCGGCCACCGGGTCGGTGGTCCACCGGTCCCCGTCGGCGTACAGGTCGGCGGGTTCCCCGCCGGGCAGGGCGTACCCACGCACCCGCAGAACGCTCACCGTGCCACTCCCCTCGGCGGGCCGCCCCGATGACCGGCCGTTCCCGCCGACCCTACATTGACGGGTGTTGCCGTCTGGCGTATCACGGAACGGGAGACAGCAAGGGGAGTGGGGATTCTCAGGAAAGGGCCTGGCAAGATCATGAGGAGATGGATCCCCGGGGTGCTGGCGGTGGTCACCGCCGTCCCGCTGCTGGCCGCGCTCGGCGTGGCCGGCGCACCTGGCGCGAGCGCGGAGAACAACGGTGTCGGGCGGACACCGGCGATGGGCTGGAGCAGCTGGAGCTTCATCCGGCACGACCCGACCGCGGCCAAGATCGAGGCTCAGGCCAGGGCGATGAAGGCCAGCGGGCTGGCCGCGGTCGGCTACCAGTACGTCAACATCGACGACTTCTGGTACGTGTGCCCGGGCAGCCAGGGCCCTGACGTGGACAAGTACGGACGCTGGGTGATCAACAGCACCGAGTTCCCCACCCGGAACGGCGTCAGTGGCATCGCCGCGGTCGCGAAATACGCGCACAGCCTGGGCCTGAAGTTCGGCCTCTACGTGACCCCCGGCATCTCCAAGCAGGCCGTGGCGCAGAACACCGCGATCAAGGGCACCAGCGACACCGCGGACCAGATCGCCGAGCCCAGCGTGGCCGAGAACAACTACAACTGCGGCGGCATGGTCGGCATCGATTACAGCAAGCCCGGCGCGCAGGCGTTCATCAACTCCTGGGCGGACGAGTTCGCCGCCTGGGGCGTGGACTACGTCAAGCTCGACGGGGTCGGCTCGTTCGACATCCCGGACGTGGCGGCATGGTCGAAGGCGCTGCGCCAGACGGGGCGGCCGATCCACCTGGAGCTCTCCAACAACCTCGACATCAGCGACGCCGCCACCTGGGCGAAGTACACCAACGGCTGGCGCACCGGCGGCGACATCGAGTGCTACTGCGGGCCCACCAGCTATCCGCTGACCGACTGGTCCAACGTCGAGTCACGTTTCGACCAGGTGGCGGCGTGGCAGCCCTACGGCGGCCCTGGCGCGTTCAACGACTACGACTCGATCGAGGTCGGCAACGGCGCCAATGACGGGCTGACCCCGGCGCAGCGGCAGACCCAGCTCAGCCTGTGGGCGCTGGCGTCCTCCCCGCTGATACTCGGCACCGACCTGACCCACCTCAGCCCGCTGGACCTGCGCTACCTGAAGAACAAGGCGGTCATCGCCGTCGACCAGGACAGCATCGACGCGTCCCGGGTGGTGGACAGCGGCGGCGAGCAGGTCTTCGCCAAGACCGAGAAGAACGGCGACGTGGTCGCCGGGCTGTTCAACACCACCGGCGCCGCCGCGCCCGAGTCGGTGGCCGCGTCCGCTCTCGGCCTGCCCGCCGCGACGTCGTACACGCTGGGCAACCTGTGGACCGGGCAGACAACGGAGAGTGCGGGCACGATCAGCGCGGACGTCCCCGCCGACGGCGTGGCGCTGCTGCGGATCACGCCCGCGCAGCACCCGGGTGGGGCGCCGCCGGACGGCACAGCCGCGCTGGCCGGGCTGGCCGGCCTGACCGCGGGCCAGCCGGCCACCGCCACCGCGTCGTTCAGCAACGACGGCGCGCAGCCGGTGCGGCGGCTCACGCTCCGCCTGGCCACCCCGGCGGGCTGGACGGTGACGCCGACCTCGCGGACCCACTTCGCGTCGGTGGGCAGCGGCGGGACCGCGCAGGCCACCTTCGCGGTGACCGCGCCCGCCCCGGCGGCGCCGCTGGCGTCCGGCACCGTGTCGGCGCGCGCCGCCTACCGGTGGAAGGCGTCCACGGAGCGGGCTTCGGTCAGCGAGCCGGTGACGGTGAGCGCCCCGGTGCAGCCGCCGCAGCAGACCTATTCCTCGGCGACCGACGCCCCCGCCGCGTTCGGGCAGCTCGGCAGCCGGTTCGCGATCAGCGGGGCGGGCGCGGACCTGTGGACCGACGCCGACGCCTACAGCGCGATCTACCAGCCGGGCGTGGTCAGTGGCAGCTCGACCGTGCAGACCGAGGTCACAAGCCAGCAGAACATGACCGGGTATGCCAAGGCGGGGCTCATCGTCCGCAACGACATGACCGGCTCCGGCAGCACCCCCGAGGGGGTGATCCTGTTCGAGTCGCCGTCCGGCGGGATCCAGTTCGAGTGGGACAGCAACGGCGACAGCATCGACTCGGTGACGCCGCCGAACGGCACCATCCCGGACACCCTGCCGGTCTGGCTCAAGCTGGTCAGGAACGGCGCGGTCTACACGGGCTACTACTCCACCGACGGCAGCACCTGGCAGACGGTGGGCAGCGCGACGGTGCCCGGCCAGGCCGCCACCCAGGACGCCGGGATGTTCGTCACCTCGCACACCACCGGTTCGCCCGGCGAGGCCAGCTTCGACGGGTTCAGCGTGTCCTGACGTGCAAGGCCCGGGCCGCCGGGCCGGTGTGCCCGTCGCTGCGCCGGGTAGCGCGGCGGTACCGTACTGCGAGAACCCAGCAGGCAGGAGGGCAGACGATGCGAGTCAAGGCGGCCCGGCTGGCCGCGCACGGCCAGCCGCTGACCATGGAAGAGGTCGAGCTGCCCGAGCCGGGCCCGGGCGAGACGATCTTGGAGGTGGCCTACGCTGGGGTCAACCCGGTGGACATGTACGGCGCGCTGGGCCGGGTCGCGCCGGACGGGCCGCTGCCCCGGACGCTCGGCGGCGAGGGAGCCGGCACGGTGGGCGGCCGGCGTGTGCTGGTCCGCGGGCACGGCCTCGGTGCCACCCGGGACGGGCTGTGGGCGCAGGCGGCGGTGGTGCCGGAGGCGGCGCTGACCGACGTCCCGGACGGGGTCGGCCTGGCCGCGGCGGCCGCGATGGGCATCGCCGGGGTGACCGCCTGGCGCACGGTGACCGAGCTGGCCGCGGCCGGCCCGGGCGACACCGTGGTCGTGCTGGGTGCCAGCGGCGGCGTGGGCAGCATCATCGTGTCGCTGGCGCACGGGCTCGGCGCCACCGTCATCGGGCAGACGGGGAACGCCGGCAAGCGGGACTGGATCGCCGCGCAAGGCGCGGACCACGTGGTGGTGTGCGGTGCGGACGAGCTGGCCGGGCAGGTTGGCGGGTACGGCCCGACGGTGGTGTTCGACGCGCTCGGCGACGGCTTCACCGGCGCGGCGGTCGAGGCGCTGCGGCCGCGCGGTCGGCTCGTGCTGTTCGGCACCTCGGCCGGGCTGACCGGCGAGCTGCCGCTGCAGCAGCTGTACCGCAAGGGACTGCGGGTCTACGGCTACGGCGGGCTGATCGAGCCCAACGAGGCGCTGGCCGCGGCGCTGCGGGCGGCGCTCGGCGCGCTGGCCCGCGGTGAGCTGTCGGTGCCCATCGACAGCGTGCTGCCGCTGGCAGACGTCAACACCGCGTTCGAGCGGCTGAGCGGCCGCTCGGCGCGCGGCAACCTGGTGCTGGATCCGTCCTCCTGAGCATCCCGGCGTCCGCGGGCGGCGCTGATCCCCGTACCGGCTCAGCCGACCGGGCGGACCAGCCCAGCAGGGGTCAGGACTACCTTGCCGAGGGTGTGCCGCTCCTCAAGCTCCCGGTAGGCGTCCTGCACCTGCTCCAGTGGGTAGGTCCGCGCGATCGGCACCTCGATGTCACCAGCCACGGCGAGCTGGGCGAGCTGCTCCAGCACCGCGGCGGGATCCTCAGCGGTGGCGAGACCCTCGGCCTTGGCGCCGGTCCGGGCCGCGGCCTCCCTGTCGATGATCGTGTCGACCCGGTCGACCGGCACTCCCAGGCTGACGGCCAGGTCCACGTAGCCGCCACCGAAGCAGTCGATGAAGGCGTCGATGCCCCGCGGTGCGGCGTCCCGCAGCCGGCCGTCCAGCCCGTCGCCGTACTGCACCGGGGTGACGCCCTTCGAGCGCAGCCACGACGCGCTAGCTGGGCCCGCGATGCCGACAACCCCGGCCCCGGCACGGCGGGCGAGCTGGACGGCGATGCTGCCCACCCCGCCGGCGGCGGCGGAGACCGCGACCATGTCATCCCTCTTGACCGCGACCGCCAGCACGGTCGCCCAGGCTGTGACGCCCGCCACGTACAGCGAGCCCGCCACCGCCCAGCTCACCCCGGGCGGCTTGCGCACGAGCTGCCCAGCGGGGACGCTGACCGCCTCAGCGTGGCTGGCCCGCTCGTCAGTCCATCCGAACACCTCATCGTCGGGGCGGAACGCCGTCACCCCCTCACCCACCTCGGTAACCACCCCGGCCAGATCGCTGCCTTGACCGGACGGGAAGGTGGCCGGCCACCGGTCGTGCAGCAGCCCCTCCCTGATCGAGGCCTCGCCCGGGTTGATAGCCGCCGCCATCACCTGCACGATCACCTGGCCCGCGGTGGCCGCTGGCCGGGGCACATCCAGCACGTCGAGCACCTCGGTCCCGCCATACCGGCCGAACCGCACCGCGCGCATCGTCTCACTGGTCATGGCCGGTGTAACCGGAGGCTGGCCGGAAACCTTCCGGCCCCGGGTGCGGTGGCACGAGCAGCTTCCCGGGGGTGATCGGCAGGTCCCGGATCCGCTGCCCGGTGGCGTGCCAGACGGCGTTGGCCACGGCGGCGGCTGTGCCGACGATGCCGATCTCACCGATGCCCTTGCTGCCCATCGGGTTCAGGTGCGGGTCGTCCTCATCGACCCAGACGGCATCGATGTCCTGCACGTCGGCGCAGACGGGGACGTGATACTGGGCCAGATCGCGGTTGACGAAACCGCCGGCCGCCTCGTCCACCACCGTGGCCTCCATCAGCGCCATGCCCAGACCCATGGTCATGCCCCCGATGAACTGGGAGCGGGCCAGCGTGCCATCGATGACCCGGCCGACGGCGAACACCCCGAGCAGCCGCGGCACCCGTACCTCCCCGGTGTCCGGGTCCACCCGGACCTCGGCGAACTGGGCGCCGAAGCCGTGACGGGCAAAGCCGCTGTCGGCCTCGACGTCCTCGGTGGTGTCGGCGCTGCCCTCGGTGCCGTGCTTGAGCAGTGCCTGGCACGCCTTGACCACGGCCGAGCCCCACGAGGCCGTACCCATCGAGCCGCCCGCGAGTGACGCCGGCGGCAGCGCGCTGTCCCCGACCTCGACCCGGACCCGGTCGGGTGGCACGTCAAGAGCCTGCGCGGCGATCTGGGTGAGCGCGGTGCGGGCACCGGTCCCGATATCGGCCGCGGCGATACGCACCACAAACCCCCCATCCTCGGCCACCGCGGTGGCCTGAGACGGGCGGCGGCGGGCCGGGTAGGTGGACGCGGCCACCCCGGTCCCGGTCAGCCAGCGGCCGTCACGGCGGGCACCGGGCGCCGGGTCGCGCCCGTCCCAGCCGAAGCGGCGGGCGCCCTCACGCAGGCAGGCAACCAGATTGCGGGAGCTGAACGGCAGCCCGCTGTCCGGCTCCCAGTCCGGGTCGTTGCGGATACGCAGCTCGACCGGGTCGAGCCCGGCCGCAGTAGCCAGCTCGTCCATGGCCGATTCGAGGGCGAACATGCCCGGCGCCTCGCCGGGCGCGCGCATCCATGACGGCGTGGGGACGTCCAGCCGGACCAGCCTGTGGCTGGTGCGCAGCGCGGGGGCGGCGTACATGACCCGGCTGGGTGTCGCGGTCTGCTCGGCGAACTCGACCAGGGTGGAACTCTGCTCGGTCACGTCGTGCGCGAGCGCGGCCAGCCGCCCGCGGGCGTCCGCGCCGAGCCGGATCCGCTGGATGGTCGGCGTCCGGTACCCGGTCACGTCGAACATCTGCTGCCTGGTCGCGGCCACCTTGACCGGGCGGCCGACGGCCCGGGCGGCCAGCGCGGCCACGATGGCCGGCGGCCGGGTGGTGCCCTTGGACCCGAAACCGCCGCCGACGTGCGGGGAGATGACCCGCACCCGGCCCGGCGGCAGCCCCAGCGTCGCGGCGATCGTGTCCCGGTCGGCCGATGGCCCCTGGGTCGAGTCGTACACGGTGAGCCCGCCGGCGTCCCACCAGGCCAGCGCGGCGTGCGGTTCCATGGGGTTGTTGTGCTGAGCCGGCGTGCTGTACGTCCGGTCGATGCTCACCGCCGCCTGCGCCAGCGCGGCCGCGACGTCGCCCCGCTCGGTGACGGCGGGAAAGCTGGGGTTGACCTTCTCCGGCGTGTACAGCCCGGGGTGGTCAGCCCGCAGCCGCACGTCGTGCGGTTCCGCGGCGTAGCTGATCCGGACCTCCCGCTCGGCCGCCCGGGCGGCTTCCAGGGTGCTGGCTACCACGGCCGCGACGATCTGCCCGCGGTAAGCCACCTCACGGGAACGGAACAGCGCCAGCTCGGGGGTGGCGTCCTCGCTCAGCTCCGGCGGGTCGTTGCTGGACAGCGCGGCCAGCACGCCGGGCATGGCCAGCGCCGGGCCGACGTCGATGGCGGTGATCTGCCCGCGGGCGATCCACGCCTGCACCGGATAGGCGTAGACCGCGCCCTCCACCTGGTGTTCGTAGGCGTACCTGGCCCGCCCGGTGACCTTGTCGCGTCCCTCGATCCGGTTCATGGCAGCAGTTCCCGCAGCGTGGCGACGATGAGGTTGCGGGCCAGCGGCACCTTGTAGCCGTTCTTCGGCAGCGGCTGCGCGGCCCGCAGTTCCTCGGCGGCGCCCCGGACGAACTCCGCCTCGGTGGCGGCCGCCCCGAGCAGCGCGCGCTCGGCCCGCTCGGCCCGCCATGGCGCATGGGCCACACCGCCGAGCGCGAGCCGACAGCCGCGCACCGTGCCGTCCTCGACGTGCAGCACGGCAGCCACCGAGACCAGCGCGAACGCGAACGAGGCGCGCTCCCTGACCTTGCGGTAGGCCGACCGGCCGGGCGGCGCAGGCGGCAGCTCGACCGCGGTTATCAGCTCACCGGGCGCCAGCACGGTGTCCCGCTCCGGCTCGTCGCCGGGCAGCCGGTACAGCCCGGGCAGCAGCGGCACGGTGCGGTCGCCGCCGGGCCCCGTGACGTGAATCCGGGCATCCAGCGCGGCCAGCGCCACCGCCATGTCCGACGGATGGGTGGCCACGCAGGTGGCGGAGTGACCCAGCACGGCGAGATTGCTGTGGTCGCCCTCGATGGCCGGGCAGCCGGAGCCGGGCCGGCGCTTGTTGCACGGCCGGGACACGTCCTGGAAGTACGGGCATCTGGTGCGCTGGAGCAGGTTGCCGCCGACGGTGGCCATGTTGCGGATCTGGCCAGAGGCCCCGGACAGCACGGCCCGGGCCAGCGCCGGATACCGCTCGCGGACCAGCGGGTGCGCGGCCAGGTCGGTGTTGCGCACTGCCGCGCCGATCAGCAGGCCGTCACCGGCAGGCTCGACCGTGCTGCTGCCCAGCCGCGTCACATCGACCAGGTGTTCCGGCTCGGCCACGCCGAGCCGCATCAGGTCCACCAGGTTGGTGCCGCCGCCGAGATACATGGCCCCGGGCCGGAACCTGGTCACCGCGTCCGCGGCGTCCCGTGCGCGCTCGTAGCTGAATAGCTTCATGGCGCCACGTCCCCGGTGGCCAGCATGGGCATCTCCCCGGCCCGGCCATCGGCCACGTCGCCGACTGCGGCGACGATGTTGACGTACGCGCCGCACCGGCACAGGTTGCCGCTCATCCTTTCCCTGATCTCTTCCTGCGTCAGCCGTGGGTCCGCGGTCAGGTCCCCGGTCACCGCGCTGGGCCCGGTCTCGGCCAGCATCCCCACCGCCGAGCACAGCTGGCCGGGTGTGCAGTAGCCGCACTGGAACGCGTCCCGCTCAATGAACGCCGACTGCACCGGGTGCAGCTCGCCGTCGTCGGCCAGGCCCTCCACCGTGATCACTTCTGCACCGTCCTGGGCGACGGCTAGGGCCAGGCAGGCGTTCGCCCGGCGGCCGTCGATCAGCACCGTGCAGGCACCGCACTGGCCGTGGTCGCAGCCTTTCTTCGAGCCGGTGAGGCCCAGTTGCTCGCGGAGCAGGTCGAGCAGCGACGTGCGCGGGTCGATCTGCAGCGTCAGCGCCTCGCCGTTCAGCCGTATCGTGATGTCCGCCATGGTTGATGCCGTTACCCCAGGCGGTGCCGGTTACCCATGCCCGGCTGTACCTGCAGGGTGGGGAGATAGAATCCCGGAAGTGCCGGATTTGGCATCGGCCTGCCACAGGGGGCGGCCGTAGGTGGTATCGCAGCGTTGCCCGCCCTCCGCGGTGGGCCTGACATCCGTGCGGCTGTATGCGGAGCGTATGGGCAGTGCCATTGCCAGAGGTTGCGGACGCGGGTTCGTCAGGTGACCCGCGGCGCACCCCTGCCGGAACGCAGGCCGGAGTGGCGGGCGGCCAGGACCGCGGCAGCAGCGCACCGGCCAGCAGCAGCGCGCCGGACGGCGCGGGTGGCCTGACCGGGCGCGCGGATCCGCCTGGCACCGGCAATCCGCCGGCCGCGGACGCGATCGTCACGACCGCCAGCACGGAGGGCGAAGCGAGGGTGGCTGGCGACGGGCAGCCCGGCACCCGCAACCCGGCCGCCGCCGTGGCCGCGGTCAGCACCAGCGATGCCCCGGTCAGCACCAGCGATGCCGCGGTCAGCACCAGCGATGCCGCGGTCAGCACCGGCGATGCCGCGGGAGAGCAGCCGGCGGGACCCGGGCAGGCGGGTACCCGGGACGTGGTGCTGACCTTGCAGCGGCATCTGCTGCCGGCCGGTGTGCCGGTGTTCGCAACGGCCCAGCTGGCTGCCTGGCACCTGACCGGCGCCGAGCGGCCCGGTGACGGCTGCTTCGACGTGTTCACGCTGCCCAGCGGGACGGTCGCACTGATGACCGGGCACGCCGCGGGCGGCGGTCCCGCCGCGGTCGCCGCCATGTCCCAGCTGCGCACGGTGCTGCGCGAGACACTGCTGGCCGGGGCCGGCCTGGACGAGGCGCTGCCCCGGATGGACGCGGCCGTGGGCCTGGCGCCGGCGGTCAGCGGGGCGACCGTCGGCATCGGCCTGCTCGACCCGGCCACCGGCACCCTGCACTACGCCAGCGCCGGCCAGCCCGCGCCGCTGGTGTGCGCGCCGGCCGGGACCGCCTCGGCCCTGGTGCCGGGCGGCGGCGGGCCGCTCGGCATGGCCGATGGCCGGCCGCCGCCCGCGCAGGCCGTGCTGCCGCCGGGCAGCGTGCTCGTGCTGGGGTCCGGCGGGGACGGCGGGCCGCCGGGCCGCGACACCGGGAAGCGGCTCTGCGGGGCGGTCACCGCCGCGCTGGCCGGTGAGGACGCCCTGGTGGCCGGCTCGGCCGGGCGGATCTGCGGGAGCGTCGCCGAGGGGCTGACCGGCCCGGCCGGCGGGGACGTGTCGGTGCTCGCCGCGCACCGCTGGGCGCGGCCGGCCCCTGGCTTGTTCCTCCGGCTGCCGGGCGAGCCCGCCGCGCTGCGCCAGTTGCGGGCGGAGCTGGCCGCCTGGCTGGACGAGCTCGGCGTCTCGGCGGCGGACCGGGTGGACACCGAGCTCGCCGTGTACGAGGCGGCCGCCAACGCGATCGTGCACGGGCGGCCCAGCCACGGCGAGGCCACGGTCACCGTGGAGGCCCGGCTGGATGGCACCGGCGGGGTGCTGGTCGAGGTGACCGACCGGGGCCGCTGGCGAACGCCGGGCGACGAGCCGGATCAGCCGCGGCCCGGCGGCCGCGGTCTCTCGGTGATCAGCAAGGTGACCGGCGAGCTGACCATCGCGCCCAGCGCCACCGGCACGACCGTGGTCATGCGGCGGGCGCTGCGCCGGCCGGTGCGGGTGGGCCCGGCGGGGAAGGCTCCGGCCGCCGGCGGAGCATGAGCAGCGCGACGTCGTCGCTGTACGGGGTGAAATCGGACATCGCCACCATGGCCGCCGCGCAGGCCAGCTCGGGGTCGCGCGCGATGACCGCACCGGTGAGCCTGTCGATGCCGTCGTCCAGGAAACGGTCGCGCCGTTCGACCAGGCCGTCGGTGTAGAGGCAGAGCAGCGACCCCGGCGGGAAGCTGAGCGTGGTCACCAGGCGGCGGGCGGCGGGTGCCAGGCCGATGAGCACGTCGGTGGCGATCTCCACCGCCTCGGCCGTCCCGGCCGGGTGGGCGAGGATCGGCGGCAGGTGCCCGGCCGAGGAAATCCGCACCACGTCCAGGGACGGGTCGAAGACCGCGCACAGCACGGTGGCCAGCGCACCGGGCTCGAAATACTGGATCTTCCTGTCCAGCCGCCCGAGGATCTCCGCGGGCTGGCTGGTCTCCAGGGCGTAGGAACGCAGCGCGCTGCGCATCCGGCCCATGGTCACCGCGGCGCGCAGGCCGGTGCCGGCCACGTCGCCGATCACCGCGCACACCCCGCCGGCCGGCAGCCCGAACACGTCATACCAGTCGCCACCGATGTTCCCGCTGCCCGGCACGTAACGCCCGGCCATGTCCAGCCCGGTCACCATGGGGAACGCGGACGGAACGAGGCTGCGCTGCAGCGCGGTGGCGGCCGCGCGGTCGACCTCGGCGTTGACCGACTGCACCGCCAGCGCCGCCCGGTCGGCGGCGAGCTGCAGCAGGTCGGCGTCGTGGCTGGTGAATTCGCGTTCGCTGAGCGTGCCGACGTGCAGCACCCCGATCACCTCGCCCCCCGCCATCAGCGGCGCGCCGATCAGCGACCGGACCCCGGTGTCCAGCAGGATCGCGTTGATCACGTTGGACGCGTCCACCCGGTTGAGGATGACCGGCTTGCGCCGCGCCGCCACGGTGCCGGCGAACCCGCGGCCGACCGGGATGCGCACGCCCTGGCGCACCTCTTCCTCCAGGCCGCTGGCCGCCATCGCGACCAGGTGGCTGCCGCTGGGTTCGAGCAGCAGCACGGCGGCGGTGTCCGCCTGCAGCACGTCCTTCACCCGGTCGACCAGCGCATCCAGCAGCGACGGCGGGTCGAGGTGGGACAGCGCGGCGTCGGCCAGCGACTGAATGTCGCGCAGTTTGTCGAGCACGGCCTCGGGCGAATCGCCGGTCGCCGGGCCCTGCTCACCCGGCCCGGGCGCACGCACGGCGGAACCGGTGTCCTGCCCGTGCTCAACGCCCATGCCGGGCATGCTACAGCGGCGATGGCGGCGGAACGACGCTGGTTCAACGTGCCCTCGGTGAAGTAGCGTTTCCTGGTGACAAGCCTGCTGCGGCGCGGCTCCCGGAACGTCCGTGGGAACCACGGATCGGCACGGATTGGATACAGACACAGACCTGGCAGAGAACGGCGGTTATGGGGGCGTGGGATCCACTAATTCCGCAGGTGTGTCGCAGCGTGAGGCGGAGGTGCTCGAGGCTGTCGGCAGGCACCTGAGCAACGCCCAGATCGCCTCACGGCTGCACATTTCGGTGCGCACGGTGGAGAGCCATGTCTCCTCGCTGCTGCGCAAGTTCGGCGCTGGCGACCGGCGCGAGCTGGCCGGACTGGCCCCGGTGTCGGCGGAGCGGCCGCGGCCGGCCGGCGGTGGCGGCC
Source organism: Streptosporangiaceae bacterium (assembly GCA_036501145.1). Lineage (GTDB taxonomy): Bacteria > Actinomycetota > Actinomycetes > Streptosporangiales > Streptosporangiaceae > PALSA-505. The sequence continues at coordinate 24,655 of DASYAV010000170.1, forward strand.
CGCTGCTCGGCGTGCCGGCCACCCGGACCAGCTTCATCGGCCGGGACCGGGAGCAGGCCACCGTGCTGTCCGCGCTGGCCGGCTGCCGCATGGTGAGCCTGGTCGGGCCGGGCGGCGTGGGCAAGACCCGGCTCGCGGCCAAGGCCGCGCAGACCGCTGCGGCCGGGTACCCGTTCGGCGGGGTTTTCGTCGACCTGGTCCCGGTGCGGGAGGGCTTCGTCACCCAGGCGGTGGCGACTTTACTGGGCGTGACCGAGCGGCCGGGCCGGTCGCTGGACGCGGCGCTGCACGAGTTCCTCGGCCGGGGCCGGTCGCTGCTGGTGCTGGACAACTGCGAGCACCTGCTCGGCGTGGTGGCCGCCTTCGTGGAGAAGCTGCTGGCGGACTGTGCCGGGCTGACCGTGCTGGCCACCAGCCGGGAGCGGCTCGCCATCCCGGGTGAACGGACCGTGACCGTCCCTCCACTGTCCCTGATGGCCGGCAAGAACGGCTGCGCCGGATCGGAGGCGGCGACGCTGTTCGAGGCGCGGGCCCAGGCCAGTGACTCCGAGTTCAGCGCGGCACCCGAGGCGGTGCGCGAGGTGTGCACGCGGCTGGACGGGGTGCCGCTGGCCATCGAGCTGGCCGCGGCGCGCAGCGCGTCGCTCGGCGTGGACGGCCTGCTGGCGGGCCTGGATGACCATCTGCGCCTGCTGGCCGGCAGCCGCGGCCCGCACGAGCGGCACCGGTCGCTACGAGCGGTCATCGACTGGAGCCATGACCTGCTGGACTCCGACGAGCGCACGCTGTTCCGGCGGCTCGGCGCGTTCATCGGCGGGTTCGACCTGGACGCGGCGGTGGCCGTCAGCGCCGATCCCGACCGTGGCGCGGTGGCCGACCTGGTCGGCCGGCTGACCGACAAGAGCCTGCTGATTCACCACCGGGGCGCCGAGGGCAGCCGGTGGCACATGCTCGGCACGATCCGGTCCTACGCGCTGGCCCGGCTGGCGGCGAGCGGCGAGGAGGCGGACGTCCGGGACGCGCATCTCGGCTGGGCCGCGGTCACCGGCAGCGAGCTGGAAGCCAGGCTGGCGGCTGGGCATCCCGGCGCGGACCCGGCCTGGCGGGCCGCGTTCGACATGGTCGCCGACGACCTGCGCGCGGCGCTGGCGGGTTCGCCGGGGCCGGGCGGGGACGGGCTGCGCCACCAGCTGGCCCGCGCCCTCGGGCACCTGGCCTACGCCCGCCGCTTCATGGTCGAGTCCTGCGAGCACTACCAGGCCGCGGCGGGGCTGGCCGCCGAGCCGGCCGAGGCGGCCGCCGACCTGCGCACCGCCGCCGACGTCGCACTGGCCCGCGGCGACGGCGGGGCCGCCTTCGAGCTGCTGCTGGCCGCGGCCGGGCAGGCCGGGCGGGTCGGCGATGCCTGCGCCCGGGCCACCGCGCTGGCCTTCGCGGCGACGATCGCCGACCGGTTCTGGGCCGACTTCCCCGAGGAGGTGCCGCACGGCCGGATCCGCGACCTGTACGGGCAGGCCGTGGCGGCCTGCCCGGCCGGCGACCCGGTCAGCGCCGCATACCTGGCCGCGGCCGCCGCCTGGACGGCTCCGCCGGACAAGACCGTACCGGATCCCGCGCTGGCCGACGAGGCGCTGGCCGCCGCCCGGCGGACCTGCGACCCGGTGCTGATCAGCGGCGCGCTGGACGCGGTGGTCGGCGTGCTGGACGCGGGCGGGCACCTGCGCCAGGCGCACCAGGCCAACCAGGAGCGGGCCCGGCTGCTGAACCGGCTGTCCCGGCACGATCCGCGGGCCGGCATCGAGATCGTGGACACCTTCCACATGGTCACCGAGATCGCGGTGACCGCTGGGGACCTGCCGGACGCGCTGGCCACCGCCAGGATGGCGAAGGACGACGACATCGCCGGCGGGCAGCCGCACATGACGGCCAGCAAACCGGTCTTCCCGCTGGTGCTGCAGGGCAGGTTCGACCAGGCCGACGCGCAGGCGGCGGTCATGTGGAAGGCGTGGGAGGTGGCCGGCCGGCCCGCCGGGCGCAGGCTCGCGCCCGCCGTCTACGCGATGATCCTGGCCTGCGGCCTGCGCGGCGATGCGAAGGGCCGGCGGTTCTGGGAGCGGCGGCTCGGCGAGCTGATCGGCCCCGACGAGGTGGCGGGCGGCAACCTGGCCGCGGTGGCCGCGTTCACCCAGGCCCGGCTGGCGGTGCACGAGGGCAGGCTGACCGACGCCGTGGCCGCGACCGCGGGCCTGCCGCTGGAGGCCGAGCCGTGGTACGAGACCCCCCGCTGGTCGTCGCTGCGGCCGTACGCCTGGGCGATGGCCGCCGAGGTGGCGGTGCTGGCCGGCCCGGGCACGGCGGCGAGCCGGCTGGCGGCGGCGGCACCCGCTGGCGCGGAGAACTACTGGGCCGGGGCCTGCCTGGCCCGCGCGGCCGGGCGGCTGCACGGGGTCACCGGGCAGCTGGAGCTGGCGGTGGCCGGGTGGGAGCGGATCGAGGCCCGGTTCGAGCGGGCGTGCACCCTGCTGCTGCTGGCGGATCGCGCCGCCGAGGGACAGGCCGAGCTGCACGCGCTAGGCTGCCCGGCACCGGCCGGCTGAGCCGGGCTGGGCCGGGCTGGGCCGGGCTGGGCCGGGCTGGGACGGCCACGGAATCCGGCACGGAACCAGCAGGGAACCGGAGCGGGCCGCGCGGCGTCTAATCGGCGGCCGGAATGGACTACTGGCCAGGAGGCGAGGTCAGCGATGCTCAGGTGGTCTGCCAGGGATGCCCGGCGGCGCGGGTCGGCGGGCGGCTGGTTGCGGGCCGCGGCCGTGACGGCCGCGGTGCTCGCCCCGCTCACCGCCGTCTCGGCCTGTGCCAGCGGCCCGGCCCCGGCGGCCTCGGGCGGCCAGGCCAGCAGCCCGGCCGCCGGCGGCGGCTCCTCGCCGAGTCCCTCGGCGGTCCACCCGGGATCGTCCCCGCCGGTGGTCCCGGTGGGCGGGGCGCCGAACATCCCGGTGGTCCGGCTCGGCTCCCGGTTCGCGCCCGGCACGCTGCGGCTGGGCACCGGGCAGCACTTCGAGGTGATCGTGAGCCGGGGCGTGAAGCCCACCGGCTCGGGTATCTCCGGACCGTGCACGCCAGCGGCCGCGGCCCGGTTCTCCAGCGCGATGCTGTCGCTGAGCTGCACCGGCGGGGCCTATCTGTACACCGCGCGGCAGGCCGGCCATACGACGCTGACGGTCTCGGTGCGGCCCGCCTGCACGGCCGGCACCATGTGCCCGCAGTGGATGACCGTGGCGCGGCTGGCTCTCACCATCAGCTGACCGGTTCGACCTGCCGGCCAGGCTTCCCTGCGCATCTTCCCTGCGCATCGGGATCGAGGTTAGGTCAGCGCGTGCATCACCGGTGAATTCCGCATGGAGCCCGTTAGGGCCGGCATGCCCCGCCGGACTGGTCGTTCCGGCACCGGGAGCTAACCTTCGAACGGGTCATCGGCGAGTGGCAGGACGGCATGGGAGGTCAGTGACGCCAGCGAGGCGTCCGACGTTCATCTACTAACGGGGTGTGAGCCCTGTCCTTGCGGGTACCGACAGTCGCATATGGCCATTGAGTATTGGAAGTGGTTGCTTTGACGTCCGGATATGGCGGGGACGGCCCTGTCCGCGACTCACGTTACGGGGACCCGCGCTACGGCGGGGATCCTTACGGGGGTGGCCCGGCCCGGGATACCCGGCCGGGCGTGGACGCGGGACGGCTGTGGGCCGGGGGGGTGGCGACGGCCGTGGTGGCCGCGCTCACCGCGATCGTCGGCCTGATGATCGCGCGTGGCATCTTCAACGTCACCGTGCTGGAGCCCAAGGGACAGGGCGTCTGGGGAAACGCGAGCACGGCCACCTACGCGATCGTCGCGGCACTGGCGGCGCTGCTCGCCACCGCGCTGATGCACCTGCTGTCGCTGGCGGTGCCGTCGCCGGGCTCGTTCTTCGGCTGGATCATGGTGCTGCTGACCGCGATCGCCGTGGTGGTGCCGCTGACGCTGAACGTGTCGACGGAGGCGAAGGCGGCCACTGCGGCCATCAACCTGGTGATCGGCCTGGTCATCACGATAGTCATCTCCAGCATGGCGGCCCGCGCGCGGACGGTGCATGTGCGTAAGCGCACGGCGCCCGCCGGCCCCCCGGCCCAGCAGTACCAGCAACCGCCGCACCAGCAACCGCCACCGCCGGGCTACCGCACCGGCGAACCGCCCACCCAGCGGTTCGAGCGGCCGCCAGGCTCGCCTTACGACCGCTGACCGCGCCGTACAGCGCGGGGCGGCGGTCGGCGTGCACGTCGCTGAGCGGGCTGACCGTCTTGTCCAGCGCGTCGCCGAGGCGGCACCGGGCGGTGATCGTGACCGGCCCGGCCGCCGGGGGCGCCTCGGCCAGCGGCCAGCCGTCCGGGTCGACGATGACCGATCCGGCGACCCAGTCCGCGCCGCGCTCGGTGCCGGTGCGGTCGCAGGCCGCCACGAACATCCGGTTGACGCCGGCGTCGGCCTGCACCCTGATCACCTCGGCGGCGCGCTCCCCCGCCGGGCGCGGCGCGGCCGGCCAGTTGACCGGAGCGCACAGCAGCTGGGCCCCGGCCAGCGCGGGCAGCCGCACCCATTCGGGGAACTCGAGGTCGTAGCAGATCATCACCACGATCCGGCCGGCCGCCGTGGTCACCACCGGCGGCGCCGCGCTGCCCGGGGTGAACCAGCGGCGCTCTGCGTCCCACAGGTGGGCCTTGCGGTACACGCAGCGCAGCCCGTCCGGGTCCACCAGCGCGGCGCTGTTGTACGGCCCGTCGTCGGCGCGCTCGCAGAAGCCGCCGACGATGACCGCGCCGTGCCGGGCGGCGAGCCGCTGCCACAGCGTCACCGTCGCGCCGTCCGGCGGTTCCGCGCAGGCCTGCGCCTCGTCCCGGCTCTGGAACACGTAGCCGCTGGACATCAGCTCGGGCAGCACGATCACGGACGCGCCGCGGGCGGCGGCGCCGGTGATCGCGGCGGCGGCCAGGTCGCGGTTGGCGGCCGGGTCGCCGAACACCGGGGCGAGCTGGCAGCAGGCCACCACCGTCGTGCCGACGATCATGGTAGTTAGCCTAGAGGAGGATCGGGCTATCCAGCCCGTCGCCGGGCTGGGATGGCGCGCCGGATGATGGCCGGTGTGGGGCGGCCGACCGGTAACGTGCTGCCATGATTGACTACTCCCCGCCCGGCAAATGCAGGACGGGGATTCCGGCCGTCACCGGCCGGGGTTCCTGGTTCACCGCCGGCCGCACCCGGGAGAACCCGGAATGTCTGACGCCAGCTCCGCAGGCATCGCCCGGGGAGTCCCGGGCTGCGGCAAGACCTGCCGCAAGGATGTTCTTCGCCGCGTTGAGGTCCCGGTCGTGTCGGGCGCGGCAGGACGGGCACACCCAGTGGCGCGTCCCGAGGCCCGGGCTGGCGAGGACGTGCCCGCAAGCCGAGCAGGTCTTCGACGACGGGTACCAGCGGTCAATCACGATCAGACGGCGGCCGTACCGGTGGCACTTGTAGTTTAGCTGGCGGCGGAACTCACCCCACCCGCAGTCGGAGATCGCGCGGGCCAGGTGCCGGTTGCGCACCATCCCGGCCACGTTCAGGTCCTCGATCACGATCGCGTCATGGTCGCGGACCAGCCGGGTCGAGGCGCGGTGCAGGAAGTCGGTGCGGGCGGCGCGGACCTTGCGGTGTGCACGGGCCACCTTCGCCCTCGCCTTGGCCCGGTTCGCTGAGCCTTTCTGGCAGCGGGCTAGCCGCCGCTGGTAGCGGGCCAGGTTGCGGGACTTGCGTTCCAGGTGCCGCGGGTTGGCGATCCGCTCCCCACTGCTGGTGACCGCGAAGTCCGTGATGCCGAGGTCGATGCCGATGGCGGCACCTCTGACCGGGAGCGGCGCCGAATCGGGCACGTCCACGTGGAGGGTCACGTACCACCGGCCGCACGGCTCGCGGGCCACGGTCACCGAGGTCAGTTCCAGAGCGGCCACGTCCACGTCCGGCCACGACCAGACAAATCGCAGTGGGCCGCCCATCTTCGCCAGCCGCAGCACGCCGCGGCGCATCGTGAACGCACTGCGTGTGTAGGTGGCGGACTGGCGCGAGCGACGGGACTTAAACCGGGGGTAACGGGCCCGCTTGGCGAAGAACGCGACGAAGGCGGCGTGCTGGTGCCGGAGCGCCTGCTGCAAGGGAACCGAGGACACCTCGTTGAGGAACGCGAGGCCTGGGTCCCTCTTCATCGCGGTCAGCGCCCGGTCGGTCCCCGCGTAGGAGGTGCCGGTGCGCTGCGCGGCGTAGCGCTCTTGCCGGGCCGAGAGGGTGCGGTTCCACACCACCCGGACGCAGCCGAACGTGCGCACCAGCAACTGCCGCTGCGCGTCGTCGGGGTAGGCTCGGCACCGGTACGCAGTCCGCACCCTCATATGCTCGCACTCATATTCGTAAACGCATGGGAGACACGCCGGATGAGTGGTGTTACCTTCACCCGCATCACGCAGCACCGGATCCCTCCTTGGCCTGAAGGCCGGGGCATCCTCCGGAGCCTTGGGAACACTTCGGCGGGCGTCTCGTCTGCGGCGGCCGCGCTCGGGCTCGTCGGCGGGTTCGCGGTCGCGCGCCACACCGGCCGCCGGGAACTCGGCGGCGCGCTGTTCGCCGCGGCCGGTGCCTGGTGCGCGCGGGGCTGGTACCGGGCATCCGGGCCCGCCGCCGCGGCCGGGCTGAGCACCTTGTACGTGGCGGCGATGGGCGGCTCGCACCCGCTGGCCAAGCGGATCGGCGCCTGGCCGTCGGTGGCGGCGGTCTCCGCCGTCACGGTGGCCGCCGCCGAACTGGTAACGCGCACCGTCACCCGCTGACCCGGCCGCCCGCGGCAGGCCCGTGGGTGACCAGCGGCCGGCGCTCGGTCCTGGCCTGGTAGCTGTCGGGCGTGCCCAGCCAGGTGGCGCGGCAGCCGCTGCCGCCGCATTCGCACGCGAACGGGTAGTCGGGCAGGGTGGCCAGCCCGGCGGCCCGCTGCCACAGGCGGCCCTGCCGGACCGCGGCCGCGTTCTCCAGCCGCCGCTGTCTGCTGAGCGCAGAGCCCGGTTCCAGCCGCGGGGCCTCGCGCAGGGCGGGGCCGAGCGCGGACTCGATGGCGGCGGCGACCGCCGCCCAGTCCGGGTCCGCGGGCACGTCGATAGTGGGCAGGCCGGATCGCGCGGCATCCCGCCGGATCCGGGCGGCCAGCACCGCGTCCCGCTGGATCAGCCGCGCGATCCGGGACATCCCGGTCCCCGGCTGGTGGGCCGCCTGCCGCCCGCTCTCGTGCTGCCGCTGCACGGCCAGGCGCTGCTCCCGGGCCAGCCGGGTGCGTTCGGGGTCGGGGAGGAGCCAGACGCCCCGGCCGCGGGGCAGCGGGCCGGCCAGCGCGGGCGCCAGCTGCGGGCCCTCGACGACCGCGGGGACCATACCGAGGCCACGCGCCCTGACGTCGGCCAGCACCAGCCCGAGCCGCTGCCGGCCGTGGGCCTCGAAGGCGTCCGCGGCCGCTTCCGGGCCGCGGGCCAGGTCGTCGTCCAGCGGGGCGGCCGGCGGCATCCGCCGCACGTGGTCGTAGGTCCACAGGTCGACCGGCTGCAGCGGCAGATCCTGCGCCCGGGCCAGGGCCCGGGCCAGCGTCGACTTGCCCGCGCCGGTGGCGCCGCCGATCCACAGCATCGGCGGCCAGGGGTCCGGCCCGCCCGGCGGCGGCCCAGGCAGCTGCGCTGGCTCGGGCAGCTGTGGTGGCACGGGCACGGCGGCGGCTACTTGCCGAGGTAGGCAAGCACGGCGAGCACCCGCCGGTTGTCGTCGTCGGAGGGCTGCAGGTTCAGCTTGATGAAGATGGACGAGGTGTGCTTCGCCACGGCGCGCTCGGTGATCACCATCCGCTGGGCGATGGCGGCGTTGGACCGGCCCTCCGCCATCTGTTCCAGCACCTCACGCTCCCGCGGGCTGAGCGCGGCCAGCGCGTCGTCGCCGGCGTTGCTGGCCAGCAGCCGGGCGATCACCTCGGGGTCCATGGCGGTGCCGCCGGCGGCCACCCGGTGCAACGCGTCGGTGAACTGGCCGCCGTCGAGCACCCGGTCCTTGAGCAGGTAGCCGACCCCGCCGGAGCCGTCAGCGAGCAGTTCGCGGGCGTACAGCTGCTCGACGTACTGGGACAGCACCAGCACCGGCAGCCCGGGGTGATCACGCCGGGCCTGCAGGGCGGCGCGCAGGCCCTCGTCGGTGAAGGTCGGCGGCAGCCGCACGTCGACGACGGCCACGTCGGGCCGCTGCGCGGCGAGCGCGGCGGTGAAGGCGGCCGGGTTGTCGACCGCGGCGGTGACCTCGAAGCCACGGGCCTCGAGCATCCGCGTCAGGCCCTCCCTCAGGAGGAAGAGGTCTTCGGCGATGACAACGCGCACGGGACCTCCACAGTGGCCACGGTCGGCCCGCCGGGCGGGCTGGTGATGGACAGGACGCCGTCGAAGGTGGACAGCCGCCGCTCGATGCCGGCCAGGCCGCTGCCGCGGCTGGGATCGGCACCGCCCCGGCCGTCGTCGCCGACCTCCACCCGCAGCAGTCCCCGGTCGTAGCGCAGGCCGATCCAGACCCGGTGCGCGCCGACGTGCTTGGTGACGTTGGTGAGCAGCTCGCTGACCGCGAAGTAGGCCGCGGACTCCACCGGCGGCTCGGGCCGGCCGGGCAGCTCGGCGGTGACGGACACCTGCAGCGGGTTGTCCAGGGCCAGCGCGCGGACCGCGTCGGCCAGGCCGCGGTCGGCCAGCACTGGCGGGTGGATGCCGCGGACCAGGTCACGCAGCTCGGACAGCGCCTTGACCGACGAGTCACGCGCCTCGGCCAGCAGCGCCCGGGCCGCGGCCGGGTTCTCGTCGAGCAGCTGGTCGGCGGCGTCCAGCGTCATGCCCATGGCGACCAGCCTGGCCTGGGCGCCGTCGTGCAGGTCCCGCTCGATCCGGCGGATCTCGGCCGCGCCGGTCTGCACCGCCGCCGACCGGGTCTCGGCCAGCTGCCGGACCCGCCGGGCGAGCTGGGCGCCGGCCGCGGGGGCCAGCAGCCAGCGGGCGAACCGGCCGTAGGCCGACAGCAGCCGCGGCCCCGCCCACAGCCCGGCCAGTATGAAGACGAGGCCGAGTGGCACCGACAGCCACGCGGTCAGCGCGTTGGTGACGTGGATGAACGCGTACCAGTTGTTCCCGCCGGCCCGCACGATCGGGTGCCACACCGCGGGCATGATCACGCCGAAGAGACCCCAGAGAATCAGCCCGGCCGGGGCCAGGGTGAGCACCCAGCCCACCGAGCAGTCCAGCGCCCACCAGAGCAGGTCCCGCCAGGTGGCCCGGTCGTTCAGCAGCCAGCCGTATCGCCGCCACAGGCTCGGGCGGCTGCCGTCCGGCCACGGCGCCGGCAGGTAGGGCCGGTCGATGGGCACCCCGCACCAGGCCCCGGCCAGCCACCTGGTCTGGCCGGCCAGGCCCCGGCCGGCCAGCAGCAGGCCCGGGATCAGCGGCAGGCCGAAGCCCAGCCCGGCGAACGTCACCGTCAGGGCCAGCGCTACCAGCATCCCGGCCTCGGCCAGGATCAGCCCGGTGAGCGCGACCCCGCGCGCGGCCGCGACGAGCCCGCCACCGGGCCACGGGTTGGGCCGCGGGCCCTGGACGGACCTCGTGTGCCCGGTCCCCGGCGATCCGGCCTGTGCTGGCTGGCCCTGTGC
>DASYAV010000171.1:0-7104 GCA_036501145.1 Streptosporangiaceae bacterium
CCGCCGTCCCGGCGCGGGGACGGGTGGATCGGGTGCAGCCAGATCGTAGAGATACCTAGGCGGGCCAGGTACCGGTCGCCTGCAGCGGACTACATGCCCTGGTGGTGTGCCGCAGGCGGCGCTGCGGCATCGTCGTGCCCATGGCACAGGCGAACACACGTATCCGGACGCCTGACCGGCCGTGCGCCGACGGCCTGGGGCAGTCGGCGAACAGGCTGAGCCGGCGCGCCGCGCCAAGAGAAATCGCAGTCTGGCTGGCAGCGTACGTGTTCGCCGCGGTCATACTGGGCACCGCCGTGCCGACCCCGCTGTATGCCATCTATCAGCGTCAGTGGCATTTCTCCACGGGGATCCTCACGCTGATCTTCGCAGTCTACGCGGTCGCCGTGCTCGCCACCTTGCTGCTGGCCGGCCGGGCTTCAGACCAGGCGGGCCGGAAACCAGTGATGGCCGCCGCCCTGGGCTTCAGCGCCGCCAGCACCGTCTTGTTCATCCTCGCCGCCAGCCCCGGCTGGCTCTACCCCGCCAGGGTCCTGTCCGGGGTGTCCGCCGGGCTGATGATAGGTACCGCCACCGCGGCGCTCACCGACATGATCCGGGAATCCGCCGCACGGCGCGCATCGCTGGTGGCCGCCGCCGCGAACGCCGGCGCCGCAGCGCTGGGCCCGCTCATGGCCGGGCTGTTCGCCCAGTACCTTCCGCAGCCGACCGTGCTCGTCTTCGAGGTTTTCCTCGGCCTCCTCGCCGCCGCGGCGCTGGCCCTGGCCTTCGTCCCAGAGACGGTGACCAGACGGGAGCGGCCCAGTCAGCGGTTCACCGGCCTGGCGGTCCCCGCGGACGGGCGGCGCGAGTTCATCGCCGCCGGAGTGGCCGCCTTCGCCGCCTACGCACTGAACGGGCTGTTCGCGTCGCTCGCACCTGGCTTCACGACCGCCATGCTCCATCACGCCAATTACGCGGTCGCAGGCGCTGTTACGTGTCTCTTCTTCGGTGCAGGCACCGTCGCCGCGCTGAGCCTGGCGCGCCTCAACAGCAGGCCGGTCCTCCTGGCCGGGCTCGGAGTCTTCCCTGCCGGGCTGGCGCTCGCCGTGGCCGGGGTATCGGCGGGATCCCTGACGCTGTTCGTGATCGCCGCCGTGGTGGCCGGGACCGCCTTCGGCGCTCTCGTCATCGGCAGCCTGTCCGCCGCTAACCGGCTGGCCCCGACCGAGAGCCGCGCGCAGGTGATCTCCAGCTACTTCGTGTTCGCGTACTCAGGCCTCGCCATCCCGGTCGTCGGCGTCGGTGTCGCCGCGGACTACTTCGGTGATTTCCGCGCCGTGCTCGGCTGCTCGATCGTGCTGGCCGTGCTGTGCGTGCTGGCGGCCGCCGGCATCTCCGGCGGCGGCCGTGCCGGACGGCCGCGGGCCCGTGGATCCGCATAGGCGCGCACTGACAGGTCAGACTTCCAGGGGCCGCGACGAGCCGGTGCAAGCACGGCCCTGCTGTCATTTTCATCCTCCGGCGCGGTCACACTGATCTACACGCACAGGGGATGCGCTCAAGGCCCGCCCGCGCGAGGCTGGGAGGAAACCGACCGGTTGTCCCAGGTGGCAGTAACGCTGCGATCGTTCTGGATGCGGGTCGGGAGTTCCCGACCCGCAGGTGATATCCACCGGGATCCCTGATGTGGATGAAGCTGCCGGCCGGGGCGGCCGAGTGCGGCAGTCATTGCCCTCGTTGTCGGCGGTGCCGCCGCTCGCCGCGGGCCTGTCGCGGACGGCTCAGTGGATCACGTGTCAATGGCAGGAGGTGCAACCGGTGCTCACCACCGCGCGGTCTCGCCCGGTGCGGTATGAGCCGGGTGAGCTGAGCGACAGTAACCTCGCCAGTCTGGTGTACCAGTATGGCCTGTGCGTTAGTTCTCGCATTGATCCCGACCGGTGGTTTCCCGTGGCCAATGACGTGGTAATGGCGCAGGAAGAGGCGGCCGATGCGATCGCCCTCTGTGTCGCATGCCCGGTACGCGCGGAGTGCCTGGAGTATTCCCTGCGCCATGGGTCCGATTTCGGCGTCTACGGAGTGTGGGGCGGGATGGTTGAAGGCGAACGCCGCTTGCTGCGCCGCAGGTGGCTGGGCGGCACCCGTGTCACGGAGTTCCTCCAAGGCGCGCCATTAACATGATCATGTCAACCACGCCGGGTCCGGAGGTTCAGGCACGGTCAAGGCGAGCGAAACGCCGCACAAGAACCAGGGCGATGGACAGCGCGACCACGACGCCGGCGTTGACGCCCAGTTCGGTCATCGTGCGGACCAATGGCGCTTGCTCGCCAACCAGCGACAGCTCGGCTCCGACGGTGAGGATGTCCCTTGTCGCCGAGATGATACCGATCACCAGGAACGGCTGAAGCTGGAAGCCGCCTCCTTCCAGCCGCGCGACGATTGTCCTGACCAGCTCGAGGATGACCACGATGAAAAGCGCGTCGTTGACGCCTCGCGTGATTGTCACCGCGAACTGCTCGCCGTGAGGCACCAGGACCAGATCGTGCACGCCGCGGACGAAGACGACGACGGCGATCACGACCAGGGCCACGGCGATAGCCATGAATGTGATGCTCTCGGCTCGCACCAGGCCGCGAAGCAGCCACCTGGGTAGTTTTCCATGCACTGGGGGTGGCCGGGGCAGCCCCTCGTCGTCGATGGAGCGCGGCTCTGATCTGCCCGGCACCGCACTTCCGCCGGCGGCCGCCGGACGAGCGTCCGGGGGCGTCATGACTCTACGCGCATTTCCGTGAACCTGGGGTTCCTGCCCTGCAGGCATAGGGTGTCGGCTTGCGGGCACTGCAACGATGGGATGGGCTACGGAGTGACGACGAGATAACTCTCGACCTCTTCTCTGATCTGGCTGTCAGATTTCATCGGGCTCCCCATACGGAGATGCGCTTATCCGGCTTTCAACGTTAGGCCCAGGGGACACGCAGCCACATCACATGTTGGGGTAGCGATCCGGGTCCTCGACTATCAGGTGGCACTCCACCATTCCTCCCGGCGCCATGCACCAGCGGTGCGAAGGCCGCAACGGGCTCAGGCCCGAAGGTCCGGTTAGCGCGAATGGCTGTCCATGACATCCACGTGAATCCGCCGGGACGCGACCGCCGATCTGCACGGGCCGCGAGCACGATACCGGGCGTTCGGCACCGGCGGGTTCCTGGACTAGGGCTCTAGTCGAACGAGTGATGCGCCCATCCGAGCCACTCGTTCACTCTTGTCTGAGAGTTCCCAAAGCCGGGTGCAGCATCGGCGCACGTTACCGCCTTGGGTGCAGCTCGGACCCAACGACAGGGGTGCGGCATGCTGTGGTTCTTTGCCGTCGCGGCGGCGATCGGGGCAGCCCTCTGGTGCGCCGTCCGACTCGAGCAAGGCCCCGGGCCGGTGCCTGGCGTGGACAGCGGGCCTGGGTCTGCCGGGGCAGCGCGACGGTGCCGGACCCGTCGGAGGCCGCCTGCCGGGCAGTGCCGGCAAGGCTGCCGGGGCCTGCCGGCCAGCAGGCGGCCGCGCATGCCGCACTGCGACGCCCGCTCCGCGGTCGTGCATCGCGGTGGGGAAGCTGGCGTTCGCGGGCACCAGCGGCTAAGCCGGTGTCAGCCCCGCCCTGCCGGCTGTCCGCGGACCGCTGCACGACAGCGCGTGTCAGCTCGACCCGGGACCTGATGCCGATCTTGCGGAATATCTGGCGCGGGTGGAAGGCGACGGTATGCATGCTGAGGAATATCTGGTTCGCGACCTGCTGATTCGTCAGCCCTCCGGCAACCAGGTCCGCAACGTCGCGTTCGGTGCCGGTAAGGCCCTCCCAGCCGGCCGGCCGAAGCGGTCCACAAGTCCAGTAACGGCGCCAGCTTCTCGCTGCTGACCACCGGGAACCTGTCCGGCCAGCCGGTCTTCCAGATCCGGATACCGCACCTGCTCAGCCTCATCGCCACCTTGTCCTGGAACGGCCGGGTCGACGGCATCACCCAGATCCAGCGGGTTGAGCCGACAGACTTCGGGAAACTGGCGCAGCTCCTCCGGCCGGTGGGTGATCCACAGCAGCGAGCGGTCCGCTGCCAGCTCCAGGACCGCGTTGAGGACGGTAGCGGCCGCGTCCGGATCCAGGTGGACCGGTGGGTTCATCGAGGAGGAGGACGGAACGGTTGGCCAGCAAGGCCCTGGCCACGCTGAGGCGCTGTAGTTCTCCGCCGGAAACCGGATGGCCCGAGGACGCGATCACCGTATCGAGGCCGGACTCAAGCTGGTCCAGCCACGGGCCGAGCCCCAGTAGCCCGAGAAGCTCGGTAATCTGCCGGTCCGTGGCGTGCGGCGCGCCGACGCGCAGGTTGGCGCGAAGCGGGGCCGGGAACAGCGCCGGCTGCTCAGGACTCCAGGCGATCATCGCCCTGACCTGCTCCGGTGGCAGCATCCGCGCGTCCGCGCCGTCGACGGTGAGCCCGCCAGCGGACAGGTCGATGAAGCGCAGCAGAGCGAGCACAACCGACGTCTTGCCTGATCCGCTCGGCCCAGTCAGCGCGACCGGCCGACCCGGGGCGAGCTCTAGGTCCAGACCGCGGAGCACGGGGTCCCGGCGGTGCGGGTAGGCCAACGCCGCTCCCCGCAGGGCGACGGTAGCGGTGCTGCGATGAGACCCGCCTAGCGCAGGGTCCGGTGAATGGCGCGCTCGTGGCGGCCCTGGTCTTCGGCATGCGCGACCAGCGGGCCCGGAAGCCGGCTGAGGCCGGCGAGACGCTGCAGGGATGCCCGGCCGACCGACAGCCGGCTGACGGCATCGGGCAGGCCCCGGAGCAGTCCCGCCACGCCGAGGGCCATGAAGACCAGGACGCCGAGCTCGACGGGGCTGATCCGCCCGGATCGCTGCGCCGCCGCGCCCGTCCAGGCGACGCCGGCCAGCCCTGCGCCCCCGGCGAGGGCAATGGATGCCTGCCCCAGCCCGGCGGCAGCGGCAACCGCCCTGGTGCGGATTCCGAGCGCTCGCTCGCGCTCGGCAAGCTGGGCGAGGACCCAGTCCGCAGTTCCTAGGGCCGCGAGTTCCTCGCTGCTGCCAAGCACGCCGAGGATCCATGAGCCCACCGCTCCCCCCCGGGTACATCGGCCGCCAGCAGCGCCAGGCCCGCAGTGGGCAGCAGGATGGCGGTGGCGGTGACGGCAGCGCACCAGGCCGCGGCGGCGGCAAGGACCGGGACGGCGGCCCGGACCACGAGGTCCTGGGCCTCTTCGGTATCGGAGATCAGGCGGGTGAGCAGATCGCCGCGGTCCCCGCCGGGAAGCCCGGCGGGGACGAGCCTTTCCAGGCGGCGGTACAGCCAGGTGCGCAGGGCGGCCTGGAAGCCGAGCCCGACACTGTGGCTCGCGAGCCGCTCGGCGTAACGGGCGGTACCACGCAAGAGCGAGAGCACCTGCACGGCGCCGATGGCTATCGACAGCAGCAGGATCGGGGGCCGGAGCGCGGCCGACAGCAGCAGCCAGGCACCGGTGGCCGGCAGGCCCACTGCGGCGAGCTCACCGGTCAGGGCTATGCCGATGGCGGCGAGCAGGTGGTGGCAGGCCCGACGGTCCAGGCCAGGAAACGGGCCAGGGAAGCGGAATCCGGTCACCCCGCGCTCACCCGGGTAGTCGACGGCCTCCCGGGGCCGTGCGGTCTGTCATGCCGGTGCGGCTGGTCCGGAGGACGGCGAATGCGGCCGTGGCGCAGTTCGATCGTCCGCTGGCCGAGGACCATGGCCGCCGGGTCGTGAGTGGCGATGACCGCCGTCACGCCTTCGGTAATCCTGCCGAGCTCCGTCACCAGCCGCCGCGCGGAGACCGGGTCCAGGCCGGCCGTCGGCTCGTCCAGCAGCCACAGCCGCGGGCAGGGCCCGGCCAGGCCCCTGGCCACGGCCAGCCTGCGGCGCTCTCGCGGGCTCAGCGGAGCGCCGAGTTCGCTGAGCGGCGTGTGCAGCCCTCGCGGCAGGGACCTTAGCCATGTGCCCAGCCCGGCAGCTTCCAAGGCGGCCAGCGCGGCGCTCGTCGGCACCGGGGCGGCCAAGGGCGACGTTGTCCAGCACGGTCGCGGGCAGCACGGTCGGGTGCTGCGGCACCCAGCCCAGCGCGGACCGGTGGCCTGCCGCCAGGCACGGACCCTCCAGGCCTTCGTGCCGGCAGCGGCCCGCTGACGGAGCGATAAGGCCCGCGGCCACCCGGAGCAGGCTCGACTTGCCGACGCCGCTCTCGCCGATGAGACACACTCGCTCCCCCGGGAGAAACCCGCAGGTCGATGCCGTCCAGCACCGGGCGGCTCCGGCCCGCGGCGAACAGGCATACGCCTTCAAGTACCACCGCGACCGGTCGGGTGCTGCCCGGTTCCGGCCGCGGCGGGCCGGTCATTGGCGGTGAGGCGGCCCAGCCTGGCCAGTACGGCCCGGCCGCCGGCACCCGCATGGAAATCCGCAAGGAGCCTGCGCAGCGGCAAGAACACCTCCGGGGCAAGGATCAGTACCGTCAGGGCCTGCGGGAGATCCCGGCCCGCATCGAGACGCAGGCCGAGCGGGACCGCCACCAGCGCGGTGCCGACGGCAGCCAGGAGCTCAAGGATCATGCCGGCGAGCAACGCGACACGCAAGGTCGCAAACGTCGCCGCGCGCACGTCCTCGCCCGAGACTGCCACAGACCGCTCGTGATCGCGGGCCCGGCCGAAGGCCCGCAGCAACGGCAAGCCCGTGACCAGCGCGTCGAACCGGTCGCCGAGCCGCTGCAGCGCGGCCAGCCGAAGCCGGACCGCGGCTGCGGTGTCCGCTCCCACCAGGCCAGCCAGCACCGAGGCCGCCACCAGGGTCAGGGTCGCCTATCCAGGCCAGCAGCAACGCCGGCACAGCCAGGGCCAGAACGGTCCTGGGAAGAACCCGGGCCACTCCCGGCCACCACGGCGGCGATCACGGACAGCGTCAGGGATCCCGCCCGATACCCCGGCCACGGCGAGCGCCAGCCCGGCAGGGAAGACTGTCTAGCCGACCGGGAGGTCCCCGGGCGGTGGCCAGCCCGGGAGCGGCGCGGAGATCATCGGCTCAGGGCTGCCAAGGTGATCGCCCTGATCTCCTT
>DASYAV010000172.1:0-100206 GCA_036501145.1 Streptosporangiaceae bacterium
CCCCGACCAGATCATCGACTCGATCTGCCGCTACTGCGACCGAATCTCACGACCGGCTCACTAGCGCGCGGCCAGCACTCCCGCCGGCCGGCTAGCGCGGGGCCAGGCCCCCCCTCCCGCCGGCCCGCGAGCGGGCGGTCAGCCGGCCACGTCGCGCCGTTCGAGGCCCAGCCAGTCCGCGAGGCCGTTGATCTCCGCGTCCACCGCGGCGGTCATTTCGGCCGTGAACGGCACGTCCTGGTGGACCGCGCGGACGGTGAACACCCCGGCCTTGCGGTCGGCGGCGGCGTCCAGCTTGCCGACCAGCCGGTCCCCGTAGAGGACCGGCAGGGCGTAGTACCCCCAGCGGCGCTTCGCGGCCGGCTTGTACATCTCCAGCTGGTAGTCGAACTCGAAGATCTCGGCCAGCCGTTTGCGGTCCATGACCAGCCGGTCCAGCGGGGACAGCAGCGCGGCCCGGCCGCGGAACGGCTGGCCGAGCTGGGCCGGATCCACCCGCCAGGTGCCGCGGACGCCGTCGATGACCGCGGGCTCCCCGGCGGCTCCGGCGTCCAGCGCCTCGCCGGGGACCTCGGCGCTTTTCGCCCTGGCGATGCCGAGCGAGGCCAGCTTGCGCCGGTCCCGCAGCGCGCTGGCCTGGTCCTCGGGCAGCACGGAACTGTCCGGGTAGACCCGGCTGGCCAGGTCCCAGACCCGTTCCCGGTTCTCCCGTGAGGACACCGCGACCTCGCCGCGCGACTCCATGAACTCCAGCAGCTTCATCACGTTGCGGTGGTGCGTCCACCCGGTCGAGCGCCACTGCACCACGCAGCTGTCCGGAAGCTCGCGGGCCGGCAGCGGGCCCTCGGACCGCAGGGTCTGCAGGACCTCCTGGCGGCACGCCTCGTTGGCCTTGACCCAGTCCCGGATGTAGACCTGCCAGTCGCGCAGCGGCTCCGGTCCCGGCCAGGCCCGCATGCCGGCCCGGAACAACGCGATGTCCTCGCCGGGGCGCAGCATGCCGCGGAACTCGGCCAGCGACCGGTCGGTGATCAGCGCGTCGAGATGGCCCGGGCTGAACGACGAGCCGAGCCGGCTCCAGCACACCAGCTCCGCGTTCGGCGCCACCGCGGCGGTCAAGTCGACCTGCAGCAGGGTCAGATGCCGCACCAGGCCAAGCAGGCTGGCCGGCCGCGGCGCGGCGAGCCACTGCGCCCGCACCGCGATGCGCCGCGCCTGCTGGCGGGACAGCTGATGGACCATGATCCCGAGCCTATTAGGCTGGCCCGGTGGATCCGCGATTCGTGCCGATCGGTGACAGCCAAGCCGAGACCGCCGCGCTGGCCGGGCTGCTCAGCGGCGAGGAGTGGCCGTTTCACGGCACCAGCCGGCCGTCGCGGGAAACGGCCGAGGGCTGGCTGGCCGCGGGCAGGTTCACCGGCCCGGGGGTGCGCAGCTTCTGGATCCGGGCCGCGGAAGAGACGGTGGGCGTCGTCACCCTGCGCGACCTTGGCGACCCGACTCCGGTATTCGACCTGCGGCTGCGTTCGGCCTGCCGGGGCCGGGGATTCGGCACGGCCGCGGTCCGCTGGCTCACCGGCTACCTCTTCGCCGAGTTCCCGGAGATCAGGCGGATCGAGGGGCATACCCGGCGGGACAACGTCGCTATGCAGAAGGTGCTGGAGCGTTGCGGCTACGTCCGCGAGGCGCATCACCGGCAGGCGTGGCCCGGCTCCGACGGCAGCGTGCACGACTCGTTCGGCTACGCCATCCTCCGGCAGGACTGGCTGTCCGGCGGCAGCACGCCCGTCGAGCTCTGACCCGCGCCGCTAGCCGGGCGGGACCGTCTTGCTCATCACGCAGTTCTTCTTGCCCTTCGGCCGCTGGTAGCCGAACCCGGCCTGCTCGAACATGCTCCGGGTGGCGTTGTACAGGAACGACGCCGAGACCTTCTCGCCCGCCGTGTCGTGCGGGTAGGCCTCGACGACCCCACCGCCGGCCTGGGCGATCAGATCCAGGGCGCCGCGCAGCGCGACCGCTGCCACTCCCTTGCGCCGATACCGCTTGTCCACGAAGAAACAGGTGAGCCGGTAGTCGGGCAGCCGGTCCAGGCCCTCCTCGTACTCCTTGCGGTGGTAGATATTCGGCAGTTCGTCAGGGCTGCCGTACTCACACCAGGCCACCGCCTCATCGCCGTCGAACACCAGCGCGGCGTGCGCCCGGCCCTCGCTGACCAGCCGCCGCTTGAGGGTACGGTTGCTGTCGGAAGACCGCTCGTTACCGCCCCGCTCGGCGGGTGTGGCATGGAACCACGTGCACCAGCAGCCGTTCCATACCCCGTTGTGCCGCCCGGCGAGCTGTGCGAAGGCGTCCCAGGTACTGGTATCGAGCGGCTTGACCGTGTATCCGCTCATCGCCCCTCCGGGTGAGTCGTGTTGCCACCGCAGAACCAATTGTGGGGAAGATTGCCTATGGCTGACGATGGTGCCACGCGTGTCGCTGTGTACCTCGACTTCGACAACATCGTGATCTCCCGGTACGACCAGGTGCACGGGCGGGGGCAGTTCCAGCGGGACAAGGTGCGCGCGTTCAGCCGGGCCGACCATCCCGCGGACGCCGAGATCGCGGGGAAGGTCCGCCGGGCCACCGTGGACGTCGGCGCGGTGATCGACTTCGCCTCGTCGTTCGGCACCCTGGTGCTGACCCGCGCCTACGCGGACTGGTCGGCCCCGATGAACGCCGACTACCGCGGCCAGCTGGTCAGCCGAGCGGTGGACCTGGTGCAGCTGTTCCCAGCGGCCGCGTACGCGAAGAACGGCGCCGACATCAGGCTGGCCGTGGACGCGGTCGAGGACATGTTCCGGCTGCCCGACCTGACCCACGTGGTGATCGTGGCCGGGGACTCCGACTACATCGCACTGGCCCAGCGGTGCCGCCGGCTGGGCCGGTACGTGGTGGCGGTCGGGGTGGCCGGGTCGACCAGCCGGGCACTCGCCGCGGCGTGCGACGAAATGGTGACCTACGACGCGCTGCCGGGCATCGAGCCGGCCGACGCCGCGCAACTGCCGGGCGGTGACGGGGCCGGCGAACGGGCGCCAGCCGGCGGGACCGGTGACAGCGCGGCCGGGCAGGGGAAGCGCCGGGGCCGGCGCGCAGCCGTCCAGGCCGATGACGACACCGGCCCGGACGACACGGATGCCGAATCCGAAGACCCGCAGGAGGCGGCGACCAGGCTGCTGGAACGGGCGTTGCGGCTGGGCCAGGAGAAGGACGACGCTGACTGGCTGCACAGCTCGGCGGTGAAGAGCCAGATGCGGCGGATGGACCCGTCGTTCAGCGAACGCGCTCTGGGCTACCGCTCCTTCTCCGATTTCGTGAAGTCCCGGGGCGAGGTCGCGGAACTCGACGAGACCAACCCGGCCCGGCTGGTGCGGCTCAACCCGGCCAGGACCAAACGCTGAACCCGCTCTGCCCATGCACGCTCCGGCCCGCCGCCGGGCCTATCCGATAGGTTCATCGGCATGGTGGCCCCTCCGCGGGATCCTGGCCCGCAGCACGGCAGGCCGCTGCGCGGGTGGGAAAGAGCGGCCGCGGTCGTCATCGGGACCGCCTTCGCTGGTGTGGCGATCTATGCGTTGTTCGGCAGCTCCAATCAGGCCGGCACCGCGGCGCTGCTGGTGGTGGCGGCGGCCTTCTTGCTCATCGGCGTGCAGGGCACGCCGCTGATCCGGTTCGGCAGCGGCGCGGCTTCGGTGGAACTGGACCGCAGGGCCGCCGCCGCGGTGCAGCGGGCCGACGAGGTGGCGGAGCGGGATCCGCAGCTGGCCATGGGCATTCTCGAGGGCGCGGCCATCATCGAGCCGAGAGTGAGCCCGGCGGCCAGCGCCTTCCGGGCGACCGCCTACAAACAGGAGGTCCGCCAGGCGCTGGAACGCCTGCGGCCCTCGGATGCCACCATCACGGCGGCGGAACCGCCTGTTGACTTCGCCGTTCTCGCCCCGGCGGGGAGGGTGCTGGTTTCCGCGGTCTACCGGCACAGCCGCAGGCTCGAGCAGATCGACCTCGCACCGCTGGTCAGCAACCGGCAGCTGGCGGATTCGGCTGGCGGGCTGCTGGTCACCAACCAGGCGCTGTCGTCAAGCGTCGCCGACTACATTGCCGGCGCCGCCGCGAGAAAGGTAAGCATCCTGGCTGTGACCTGGGACGGGCCGGGGCATGACGCCGACCTCAGCCAGGCGCTCAGCCAGCTGCTGAATACGGCCGAGGTGACCTAAGGTGAAGCCAAACGCGAGCGCAGGCTGACCTAGGAGAGGCACGGTGTCTCAGCCAGGACCGGCAGCCGGCCCGCCGGCGACGTCCGGCGCGGACGAGCTGATCGCCGGCCAGTACGCCGACCGGCCGCGGTTGCGGCCGGTGCTGGACGCGGTGCTGGCGGCGCTGCCCACGCTCGGCCCGGTGACGGTGCAGGCCCGCAAGACGCTGGTCAGCCTGGCCACGCCGCGCCGGGTGTTCGCCGTGCTGCAGGCGACGACCAGGAGCCGGGTGGACCTCGGCCTGCGGCTGGAGCACGAGCGTCCCGGCGGCCGGCTGCTGCCCGCGCGGGACCTCGGCCCCAGCACGGTGCGGATACCGCTGGCCGGGCCGCAGGACGTCGACGGCGACGTGCTCGGCTGGCTGCGGCGCGCCCATGCGGAGAACGCGGCCCCTCCCCCGCCGCGGCGCCCGGCCCGGCGGCCGGCGCCGGAACTGGGCCGGCTCACCGTGCTGATCGATGGCTCCAGCCTGCCCGGGCTCAGCTGCGCGGCGGACGGCGGCGGGGAGCACCACAACATTCATGTCGCGCTGTGCACCAAGAGCAAGGAGGGGCCCGGCCTGGACGCCCCGGGCAACCCCTGGCGGGTGACCGGCCCGGTGCCGGGTGACGCGCCGTCGGCGCGCTGGGAGGCGGAAGTCACCGTGCGGCGTGACACGGACGGATACGACTTCAGCGGGCCTTATGTGCGTGGCGACCGCACCGACCGGCACCTGTTTCTCGCCCATGGCGACGTCCGCGCCGACGGCACGCTGCGGCTGGTGCGCGGCAGCAAGCTCAAGCTGGGCCTCGTTGACCCGCGCGTCATCGAGGACGCCATGCGCCCCGGGCACCGGCTGCTGGCCCGGATCCGGCTGTCCCGCGGCGCCCCCGGGGAACCGGGCCTCACCTGGTCGGCTGGCCCGGCCGATGCGGAACCTCGCTAGCCCGCCGGGGAATGCCGGCCCGGCTGTCGGATCGGGCCGGCGGCCGCTCGTCTGTTTAGCAGAGGGACCTGACACCCGACGGAGGGATAGCGGTATGAGCGCAGCAGCCAAGCCCGGCCCGGGCGACCGTCGTGCACGCGGAGATCGAGATCGGGGACGCGGTGCGGGCGCCAGAGAACCAGTTCTACGGCGACCGGGACGGCTTCCTGATCGACCCGTTCGGGCAGGCGTGGACCGTCGCCACACACGTGGAGGACGTCAGCCCGGAGGAGATGGGCCGGCGGATGGCCGCGCTGTTCGGCTAGGCACCGTTCGGATAGACACGCCGGGGAGGAAGCCCGCGATGAAGTACGTGCTGATGTTCGTCGAGACCGAGCAGTTCGCCGCCGACCTGGCCGCCATGGATGACGCCGAGCGGGGCCGGGCCTACGCCCGGGTGCAGCAGTGGTTCACCGACCACCAGGACAAGATCACCCACCACACCCACCTCATGCCGCCGGACTCCGCCACTCTGCTGCGGCTGGACCGTGGCGAGCCGCTGGTCACCGACGGCCCGTTCGTGGAGGGCAAGGAGGTGGTGAGCGGCTTCGCGGAGATCGAGGTGGCCGACCTGGACGAAGCGCTGCGGGTGGCGAAGGCGTGGCCGGCCTGCCCGGTGGTGGAGATCCGGCCCATCGCCTCGTGACCCAGCCCTCGCACGACGAGCTGGCCCGGGCCGTGCGGGACTGCGCGGGCCGGCTCACCGCGTCGCTGGTCCACCTGGTCGGGGACTTCGCGACGGCCGAAGACCTGGTGCAGGACGCCATCGAGTCCGCGCTCACGCACTGGCCGGCCGAGGGCATCCCGGAGCGGCCGGACGCCTGGCTGTACACCGTGGCCCGGCGCCGCGGCCTGGACGTGCTCCGCCGGGAGAGCCGCTACCGGCGCAAGCTCGCGCTCGTCGCCTGGCCGTCCGGCCCGGAACCAGGCGACCGGCTCCGACTGATCTTCACCTGCTGCCACCCGGCCCTCCCCCGGGCCGCACAGGTCGCCCTCACCCTGCGGGTGGTGTGCGGGCTGACCACGGCCCAGATCGCCCGGGCCTTCCTGATCCCGGAGTCCACCGTCGGGCAGCGGATCACCCGCGCCAAGCGGAAGATCAGCCAGGCCGGCATCCCCTACCGGATCCCGGATGCCGACGAGCTCGGTTCCCGCCTCACCGAGGTCATGGCCGTCATCTACCTGCTGTTCAACGAGGGCTACCTGCCCAGCGGCGGCCAGCAGGCCCCGGCCCGGGATCTCACCGACGACGCGGAGTTTCTCGCCGCGCTGCTGCACGGCCTGATGCCCGCCGAACCCGAGGTGGCCGGCCTGCTCGCGCTGATCCGGCTGCACCGGGCCCGGGCGGCGGCCCGGTTCGGCGGCCGCGGCGAGATCATCCAGCTGCCGGACCAGGACCGGTCGTTGTGGGACCACGAGGGCATCGCCGCGGCCGGGCGGCTGATCGCCCGGGCCGCCGCGCTGAAACGGCCGGGCCCGTACCAGCTGCAGGCGGCCATCGTCGCCTGCCACGCCGAGGCGGCCCGCTGGCCGGACACCGACTGGACGCAGATCACCGTGCTGTACGACATGCTGCTCCGCCTGGCGCCGTCACCGGTGACCCGGCTGCACCGGGCCATCGCCCTGCGCTACGTCAGCGGGCCGGCCGAGGCGCTGCGCGAGGTGGACGCGCTGGGCGGCGACCTGGACGGGTACCACCTGTTCCACGCCACCCGCGCCGAACTGCTCCGCGGCCTCGGCCGGGCCGGCGAAGCCCGGGCGGCCGACGAGCGCGCGCTCACCCTGACCGGCAACCCGGCCGAACGGTCCGTGCTGCGGCAGCGGCTCAGCTGGGCCTGATCTGCGGCACTGGCGTCGGTCGCCGCCTGACCGGGCGGCGTGCCCGCGGGAATACCCGGTCGCGTGGGTAACACGTGCGCCGCTACAGTGCGTTGCCATGCCGGAATTGACCCCGCCGACGGTACGGCTGCACGCGTCCTGGCTCGCCGCCCGTGACGACTGGGGGCGGGACGCCCACCAGGACGGGGCCGGCCTGCACGCCGACGACGACGTGGACAGCGCCGCCGGGTTCGCCGCGTGGACCGGCAGGCTGCTGCGTGAGGCGGACACCTCCGTGCCGCCGGCCGAAGGCCGGGTGCACTGCACCTACTGGTGGATCACCGAAGGTGAGAGCTATCTCGGGGCCATCGCGCTGCGGCACGAGCTGAACGACTTCCTGCTCCGCGCGGGCGGGCACATCGGCTACGGAATCCGGCCCTCGGCCCGCGGCCGCGGCCTGGCCAGCTGGGCGCTGCGGTCGGTGCTGCCGCACGCGCGGGCAGTGGGCCTGGACAAGGTCCTGGTGACCTGCGACGACAGCAACCTCGCCTCGGCCCGCGTGATCGAGAAGGCGGGCGGCGTGCTGGAGGACGTGCGCGACACCGAACTCGGCCACACCCGCCGCTACTGGATCGCCCTGAGCCCCTGAAGCGCCGCGGAACCTGGCAGCAGCCCCGGCACCCGGCCCCGCCTACGGTTCAAGGTCGACGGCGGCCCGCATGCTCTGGTCCATGTAGAACGGCACCGACTCGTGCTGGTGGGCGATCCGCCAGCGGCCGTCGATCCTGCGCAGACCGAAGGTGATCCTGAACCACAAACTGAAATTGCCCGCCGAACCCATCCGGGCCAGACCGTGGGCGTAGGCGGCGTCACCGCCCGCCACCACCTGCAGGTCGCGGATCTCGAACTCGAACGGCCCTTCGCCGAACCCGTCCAGCCAGGTCTGCACACCATCGGCGGTGGTCATGTCGACCTTGCGGCCGCCGCCGATGTCCTGCAGGTCACCACGGCCAAACCGGAGCGGCGGCGCCAGGCTGTAGTTCACCGCGTCCGGAGCGATGTCCGCCACAATCTGCGCGGCGTCCTTGGTCGTGTAGCCGGCCACCATCCGGTCCAGCAGGTCGCGGATCTGGGCCTCATCGTCAGCCACTACGGCCTCCAGGGGTTGCGCGCTCCCGGTGAGCGCGGTCACCAGATCAGACCGCCCGCGGCCGGGTAACTCATCGGTCTTCCCGCGGCGGGGCGGCCACCGGGCGCCGCAGCGCCGCTGCCGGCAGGTGGAATATGCGCTTCGTATACTGCTGCTGCGGATGGTTCGCGGCCTGGCCGGTGGCCGGGGTGCGTCGCAAGAGGGAACCCGGTGGGAATCCGGGACTGCCCCGCAGCGGTGAACGGGAACGACCGCCGTCATCAAGCACTGGGCCTCAGGCCTGGGAAGCGACGGCCAGTAGAAGGCGCCGGCAGGCGCCGTGCCCGTGAGTCCGAAGACCTGCCTCCGCCCGCGCGCCGGCCGGCGCGCGGTTGGTCCGTGGCCTCTCGGGTGGGCTGCGACGCGGCTGCGCGTCTGCTGCCTCCCCCGGTGAGCCACGGCTGATGGCTGGGCGAGGGAGACAAGGCCATGGAAATGACCGTGCTCGGGTACCCGCGGATCGGCGAGCGGCGGGAACTGAAGAAGGCAACCGAGGCGTACTGGGCCGGCCGGGGCACAGCCGCCGATCTGGCAGAGACCGCCGCGTCGCTGCGCCGGCAGACCTGGCGGACGCTGCGCGATGCCGGGCTGACCAGCATCCCGTCGAACACGTTCTCGCTGTATGACCACGTGCTGGACATGGCGGTGCTGGTCAACGCGGCGCCGGCCCGGTTCGCGGGGCTTACCGGGCTGGATGCCTACTTCGCGATGGCCCGCGGAACCGACGGGATAGCGCCGCTGGAGCTGACCAAGTGGTTCGACACGAACTATCACTACCTGGTGCCCGAGCTGGGGCCGGGGACCGACCTGCGGCTGGCCGGCGACAAGCCGGTGCGGGAGTACCTCGAGGCGCGGTCGCTCGGCATCGAGACCAGGCCGGTGCTGCTGGGACCGGTCTCCTTCCTGCTGCTGTCCAAGCCCACCGAGCCGGGGTTCAGCCCGCTGGTTCTGCTCGACCTGCTGCTGGACGTGTACGCGCGCCTGCTCGGGGACCTGCACGAGGCCGGGGCACAGTGGGTCCAGCTGGACGAGCCGGTGCTGGCCGCCGACCGGGCCGCGGGTGAGCTGGACGCGCTGCGGCACGCCTGCCACCGGCTCGGGTCACTGACCCGGCGGCCGAAGCTGCTGGTGAGCACGTACTTCGGCGAGATCGGCGACGCGCTGCCGGTGCTGGCCGCGAGCCCGGCCGAGGCCATCGGCCTGGACTTCGTGGCCGGACCCGGCAACCGGGAGGCGCTGGCCCGGGCCGGCGGCATCGGCGGTAAGACGCTGGTCGCCGGGGTCGTCGACGGCCGGAACGTGTGGCGCACCGATCTCCCGGCCGCGCTGTCGATGTGCGCGTCGCTGCTCGGCCTGGCCGGGCAGCTGACGGTGAGCACGTCATGCTCGCTGCTGCACGTGCCGCTCGACCTGCGAGCCGAGAGGTCGCTCGCGCCCGGGCTGGCCGGGCGGCTGGCCTTCGCCAGGCAGAAGGCCGGCGAGGTCGTCACGCTGGGCCGCGCGCTGACCGAGGGGCACGACGCGGTCGCCGCCAAACTGGCCACGGCACGGGTCCCGGCCCCGGCGGTGAACGCGCGGGTCCGGGCACGGCTGGACACGCTCGGCGACGGCCGGCCACGCGGCACCTACCGCGCCCGCCAGGCGGCGCAGGCGGACGGCCTGCCGGTGCTGCCCACCACCACGATCGGGTCGTTCCCGCAGACCGAGGAGATCCGCAGGGCACGCGCAGATCACCGGGCCGGGCGCATCGGCGGTGACCGCTACGAGACGATCATGCGTGGCGAGATCGACCGGGTGATCGCGCTGCAGGAGGACATCGGGCTGGACGTGCTGGTGCACGGCGAGCCCGAGCGCAACGACATGGTCCAGTACTTCGCCGAGCAGCTGGAGGGGTACGCGGCGACCAGCAACGGCTGGGTCCAGTCCTACGGCACCAGGTACGTCAGGCCGCCGATCCTGCACGGCGACGTCGCCCGGCCCGGCCCGATCACGGTCGGCTGGGCCAGCTACGCGCAGTCCAGGACGGCCAAGCCGGTCAAGGGCATGCTGACCGGCCCGGTCACCATGCTTGCCTGGTCGTTCGTCCGGGACGACCAGCCGCTGGGCGACACCGCCCGGCAGGTCGCGCTGGCGGTGCGGGACGAGATCGCCGACCTCGAGGCGGCCGGGATCGGCATCATCCAGGTCGACGAGCCGGCCATCCGTGAGCTGCTGCCGCTGCGGCGCGCCGACCGCGCGGCGTACCTGGACTGGGCGGTGCGGGCGTTCCGGCTGGCCACGTCGGGGGTGACCGACCGCACCCAGATCCATACCCACATGTGCTACAGCGAGTTCGGCGAGATCATCGACGCCATCGGGGCGCTGGACGCGGACGTGACCAGCGTCGAGGCGGCCCGCTCCCGGATGGAGTTCGTCGCCGACCTGACCGCGGCCGGGTTCGGGCGGGGCATCGGGCCCGGCGTCTGGGACATCCACTCCCCGCGCGTGCCGACGGTCACCGAGATGACCGAGGCGCTGTCGCTGGCGCTGCAGGCCGTCGAGCCCGGCCGCCTGTGGGTCAACCCGGACTGCGGCCTGAAGACCCGCGGTTACGCGGAGACCGAGGCCGCGCTGCGGAACCTGGTCGCGGCCGCCCGCCAGGTGCGCGCCGGCCTCGCCGGATGACCGCGGCGGCCTGCACGCTGGAACCAGTCGACTCCCTCGGCTCCGCGGCCACCGCCGCGGTCCGGCGTATCTACGAGCAAGGATTCCCGTCCCGGCTGCGGGCCGGCTTCACCACCCTCACCCGCCAGCGGCAGGCCGGGGAGATGTCCCTGGCCCTGGTGCGTGACGGACAGCCCCGCGGGTTCGCCGTGCTGCGGCCGCTCGGCGAGACCGGCTGGGTCTTCCTGCGGTACTTCGTGGTGGATGAACGGCTTCGCGGCCAGGGGCTGGGCGGAATCATGTGGCACGAGCTCGCCGCCCTGCTCCGCGCGGACGGCTACACACTGCTGGTGTTCGACGTCGAGGATCCGGCCGAGCCGGGCTGCGGCGCGGTGCAGGCGCGGATCAGGTCACGCCGGATCGGCTTCTACCAGCGGCACGGGGCCGGCCTGCTGCCGGTGCACGGGTACCGCACGCCGCACGGCAGCGGCTGGGC
The DNA here is from genome assembly GCA_036501145.1 of Streptosporangiaceae bacterium. Classification (GTDB taxonomy): domain Bacteria; phylum Actinomycetota; class Actinomycetes; order Streptosporangiales; family Streptosporangiaceae; genus PALSA-505. Next base: position 11,403 of record DASYAV010000172.1, read on the forward strand.
CCCGATGCTGCTGCTGACCCGGCCGGCGACCGGACGCTGGCCCGCGGGCACCGCGTCATCGTCAAGGTCGACGAGGCCGGGCGCCCGGTGCCGTGGAGCCCTTGGTACCGGACGGCGTTCGGGTCGCTGGCCGGGTAGCCGCGCGAAGTCAGGTGCAGTCGAGGCTGCCCGCGCTGATCGTTTGCTTCTTGCCCTGCGCGTAGACCTGGAAAGACATCGGCAGCTTTCCCTTGGCCGGGCACGGAGCGGTGAATTTCACGTAGAACGCGCCGTTGGCGCTGGTCGTGGTGGAATGGTAGACACTTCCGGATATCAGCATGACCGCCGCCGTGCTGGCGTCGAACCCCGCGCCCTGCCATTTCCAGTGCAGCGCGTTCAGCGTGCCCTGGCCGGTTACGCAGGTATAACCGTTCGTGGAGACCCAGGTGGCCGCGCTGACCGTGCCCGCGCGGGCTTTCACCTGGTAATAGCCGTCGGGCTGGGCCACGTTGGTGAGGGTGGCGGTGAAGCCGCCGCTGGCGGAGGTCGTGCCGGTCACCCTGGTGGCCGTCTTGCCGTTGTAGGTGACCGTGTAGGCGGCCGACGCCGGAAACCCGGTGCCGGTGATGACCGTCGAGGTGGGATGCGAGCTGCCAGGGCAGAGCGAGGTCGGCGCATAAATGGCGGACGGCTTGACGGTTATCGATGCTTTAGCAGGTGAACTCGCGGCCGCGGCGGATGCACCTCCGGTGGCAAGTGCGGCCACGGCAAGGACAACTGTGGGCGTTATTATCCAGAATCTTCGCATTTAGTATCCCCCGTAATTCAGGCCTGCACCCAGGCCCTTTCCCCGTACCGCAGGATTTCCCGGCGGAATGCGCGCTGTCAAGGGCCAGCACCCTTTGCCATACCTTGAGGGCCTTTCCCTGCCGTCCGGCGGCTCCCAGCCGGTCCGCGCGGACCGCGCGCGGTGGGATTGACCGCAAACGTCCGCGACACGCCGGCACGACATATGGTGCTTGGGATCGCCAGGCCCTCTACATATGGTGTTCTCGCAGCTGGTCCCGGGGCCCGCCAGGCTCCGGGGGAAAGAGGGAACCCAGTGCGAATCTGGGACTGCCCCGCAGCGGTGAGCGGGAACGACAGCCGTCCGGGCCGCGCGAACATGCGCGGCGGGAACAGCACTGGGTTTTGCGGCCCGGGAAGCGGCGGCCACTAGGAAGCGCCACCCGGCGCGGTGCCCGCGAGTCCGAAGACCTGCCAGCGCACCGCGCGTGAGGTGCGCGCGGAACCCCGGCCGCGCGGGACGGCTGACGGGCAAAACGGTCTGCTGCCACCGGCCGGCCGGCCGTCTGTCTCGCCGTGCGCACGCGACCCGGGGTCATCGGGGACGAGTTGGCGAGGAGACAGATATGACGGTCACTGATCCCAGGCCCAGCAAGCCGGCTCCGGCGCGCATGCGGGTGCGCAAGCGGAACGGGGACGCCGAGCCGGTGGACGTGAACAAGATCGTCCGTGCGGTGGAGCGGTGCGCCGGCGGCCTGGACGAGGTCGACCCGATGCGGGTCGCGACGAAGACGATCAGCGGCCTGTACGACGGGGCGACCACGGCCGAGCTGGACCGGCTGTCGATCCAGACCGCGGCGGAGATGACCGGCGAGGAACCGCAGTACTCGCGGCTGGCCGGCCGGCTGCTGGCCGGCTACATCGCCAAGGAGGTGCGCGGCCAGGGCATCGCCTCGTTCTGCCAGTCGGTCAGCCTCGGGCACGCCGAAGGGCTGATCGGCGACCAGACCGCGACGTTCGTCAAGGACAACGCCCGCAAACTGGACGACGCGATCAGCCCCCAGGCGGACCTGGAGTTCGGGTACTTCGGGATCAGGACGGTCTACGACCGGTACCTGCTGCGCCACCCGGCCACCCGGCTGGTGATCGAGACGCCGCAGTACTTCCTGCTGCGGGTGGCGTGCGGGCTGTCCGCCACGCCGGCCGAGGCGGTCAGGTTCTACCGGCTGCTGTCCTCGCTGGCCTACCTGCCCAGCTCGCCGACGCTGTTCAACTCCGGCACCAGCCACCCGCAGATGTCCTCCTGCTTCCTTGTCGACTCACCCCGCGACGACCTGAATTCCATCTATGACCGGTACGGCCAGGTCGCGCGGCTGAGCAAGTTCTCCGGCGGCATCGGCATCGCCTGGTCGCGGGTCCGTTCCCGCGGCGCGCTGATCCGCGGCACGAACGGCGTGTCCAACGGGATCGTGCCGTTCCTGCGGACCCTGGACGCCTCGGTGGCGGCGGTCAACCAGGGCGGCCGGCGCAAGGGCGCGGCCTGCGTCTACCTGGAGCCCTGGCATCCCGACATCGAGGAGTTCCTGGAGTTGCGGGACAACACCGGCGAGGACGCCCGCCGCGCGCACAACCTGAACCTGGCCAACTGGATCCCCGATGAGTTCATGCGGCGGGTCGAGGCCGACGGGATGTGGTCGCTGATCGACCCGGACGCGGTGCCGGAACTGACCGACCTGTGGGGTGAGGCGTTCGAGGCCGCCTACCGGGCCGCCGAGGCCGAGGGACGGTACGTCCGGCAGGTGAAGGCCCGGGACCTGTACGGCAAGATGATGCGCACGCTGGCACAGACCGGCAACGGCTGGATGACCTTCAAGGACGCCTGCAACGCCAAGTGCAACCAGACCGGGACGGCCGGCCACGTCGTGCACCTGTCCAACCTGTGCACCGAGATCACCGAGGTCACCACCGACACCGAGACCGCGGTCTGCAACCTCGGCTCGGTCAACCTGGCCCGGCACCTGGCCCCCGGCAAGGACGGCGTCATCCAGGTCGACTGGGACAAGCTGCGCGACACCGTGCGCACCGCCGTGCCGTTCCTGGACCGGGTCATCGACCTGACCTTCTACCCCAGCGAGCAGGCGGCCGGCTCCAATCCCCGCTGGCGGCCGGTGGGCCTGGGCGTGATGGGCTTGCAGGACGTGTTCTTCGCGCTGCGGCTGCCGTTCGACTCCGCGCAGGCGCGGGAGCTGTCGGCACGGATCGCCGAGGAGATCTACCTGACCGCGCTGGAGGTCTCCGCCGGCCTGGCCGCCGAGCACGGCCCGCACCCGGCCTTCCCCGGCACCCGGGCGGCCACGGGCCAGCTGCAGCCCGACCTGTGGCCCGCGGGAGGTGCGGCGTGCATCCAGGCTGGCCGGTGGAAGGCACTGCGCAAGCGGATCAAGGAGACCGGGCTGCGCAACTCGCTGCTGATCGCGGTCGCCCCGACCGCGACGATCGCCTCGATCGCCGGGTGTTACGAGTGCGTCGAGCCCCAGGTGTCGAACCTGTTCAAGCGGGAAACCATGTCCGGGGAATTCCTCCAGGTCAACACCGCACTGGTGGCCGAGCTGAAGGCACAGGGGTTGTGGACGCCGGCGGTGCGGGAGGAGATCAAGCGGGCCGAGGGCTCGGTGCAGCAGATCACCGCGCTGCCCGAGCAGACCCGCAGCCTGTTCCGCACCGCGTGGGAACTGCCGCAGCGGGCGCTGATCGACCTGGCCGCGGCCCGGGGGCCGTTCATCGACCAGAGCCAGTCGCTGAACCTGTTCCTGGCCGCGCCCACCATCGGCAAGCTGTCCTCGATGTACCTGCACGCCTGGAAGTCCGGCCTGAAGACCACCTACTACCTGCGCTCGCGGCCGGCCACCCGGATCCAGCAGGCCACCGTCGGCCTGCCCGCCACGAGCACGAGCACAAGCACGAGCACGGACACGGGCACCGCCGGCGACGCCGTGGCTTGCTCGCTGGAGAACCCCGAGACCTGTGAGGCATGTCAGTGAGCCAGACGCAGACCATGACCGGCACCGTCCAGCGCGGCGCAGCCGTCACGGACAATCACCTGCTGCTCGACCCGGGCATGGACCTGACCCTGCGGCCGATGCGCTACCCGCAGTTCTTCGACCGGTTCCGCGACGCGATCGCGAACACCTGGACGGTCGAGGAGGTGGACTTGCATTCCGACCTGCCTGACCTGGGCAAGCTGTCAGCGGCCGAACGGCACCTGGTATCCCGGCTGGTCGCGTTCTTCGCCACCGGCGACACGATCGTGGCCAACAACCTGGTGCTGAACCTGTACCAGCACGTCAACTCGCCCGAGGGGCGGCTGTACCTGTCCCGGCAGCTGTTCGAGGAAGCCGTGCACGTGCAGTTCTACCTGACCCTGCTGGACACCTACGTGCCCGATGAAGCCGAGCGGGCGGAAGCGTTCGCGGCGGTGCAGAACATCCCTTCCATCGCCCGGAAGGCGGAGTTCTGCTTCAAGTGGATCGACTCCATCTCCGCGCTGCGCGAGCTGCGCACCGTGGCGGACCGGCGGGCCTTCCTGCTCAACCTGATCTGCTTCGCCGCGTGCATCGAAGGGCTGTTCTTCTACGGCGCGTTCGGCTACGTGTACTTCCTGCGTTCGCGGGGGCTGCTGAACGGGCTGGCCTCGGGGACCAACTGGGTGTTCCGCGACGAGTCCATGCACATGGCGTTCGCCTTCGACGTCGTCGATACCGTCCGCCGCCAGGAACCGGATCTGTTCGACGAGCAGATGGCCGGGCAGGTGCGCGAGATGCTGGCCGAGGCGGTGGACTGCGAGGCGCAGTTCGCCGGGGACCTGCTCGGCCAGGGCGTGCCCGGGCTGTCGCTGGCCGACATGCGCGGCTACCTGGAGCACGTCGCCGACCGGCGGCTGGCCCAGCTCGGCCTGGCGCCGCTGTACGGGTCGGCGAACCCGCTGGCGTTCATGGAACTGCAGGACGTGCAGGAGCTGTCCAACTTCTTCGAGCGCCGGGTGTCCGCCTACCAGGTCGGCATCACCGGGGAGGTGTCCTTCGACCAGGACTTCTGACGCCGGGGCGGGCGCGTTTCAGCCGGGGTCCGGGAGGGCGGGGCGGGGCTTGCCCGGGGCGACCGTGCGGGCCAGGATGCCCAGCGTCGCCCGCAGCGCACTGTCCGGGATGACCGGGAAGATGGCGGCGTCTTTCCACTCCTGCTCGGCACCCGACCAGTCGTAATACGACGTCACCAGCGTGCCGCCGTCGATGGGTTCCAGCCGGTAGCCGTACACGTGGCCCAGATTCAGCTGGCCGTGGACGGTCCAGGCGATCTCCTGGTCCGGCTGGAACCTGACGATCTCGATGGTGACGTCGTACAGGCCAAGGGGGTAGTCGTTCAGCGCCTCCCGGTCCATGTGCACCACGAAGGTGTCCCCTGCCTTGGTGACGATGTCCCCGCTGGCTTCCATCAGCATGCCGGCGCTGTCGATGGCGACGTGCCCCCGGGGATCGGTGAGCACGGCGAAGATCTCGCCTGGTGAGGCGGCCACCGCCCGCTGCACCTCGAGTCGTTCTGGCATGCGGTGATTGTGGCATACCAGGGCGAGCCGGGCGGCTGCGGTTCAGCCGGCATGCAGTTCGTAGTGCATGGTCTGGTAGTGCCGCAGGCGGTGCATCAGCGGGACGATCCGTCCTTGCAGCACCGGGTGGCGGCGGGCCAGGGCATGTGCGGCCACGCTGGCCTGCCCGGCATCCAGCAGGGTGGCCCTGGCGTCCACGGCGGGCCCGGTCGGCTTGCCGCGCAGGGTCGCGGGCGCCACCTTCACCCCGGGGTTGTTCCGCAGCCGCTTCGTCTTCCACGCCTTGTCGTAGGAGCGGAAGAACGCCCGGTCCCCGTCGAAGGCCAGGCTCACCGCGGTGGGCACCGGCGTCCCGTCCCGCTTGTAGGTCGTCAGCAGGATCGTCTTGGTGCCCCGGAGCCCGGCAATGCCGTTACTCATCGGTTCTCCTCTCATCGAGCCGGTCACCCGTTAAGACAGCACACGCCGTCTCGCTGTGACAGGCGCCCCCGATCCCCAGACGCCTCCGCAGTGGCATGAGCGCGAGATGACCCAGCATGCGCGCCTGAAACGCCCACCTCACAAGTTACTCCGCCGGGAATTAAGGGCGTAATCGTGCCAATTTGGGACTTTCGTCCTGTTGACCTGGTCAATTCGTCGGCCAAAAATGCGCCTATCAGAGGACCGGATCGAGGAGGAGGCCCGTCCCGGCTACCTACCGGGAGGAATTGTGCCATCGAGGGCAAGACTTCGATTGCTAGCGGATACATCGCCCTCGACTGCAAATGATTTAGCAGCCGAATTGGGCGACGCCGGGCTGGCAGTGGATCTCGACTCGTCGCGGGCGGCCAAAGCGACGCCGTTCTCGCCATGCCTGCTTTTCTTCGATCACCTCACTGCCGACGTCATAGAAGAAGTGCATGACGCGGGTTGCTGGGGCAGCCAGCACGTGCTCGCCGTGGCCCTTCCTGAGGCGTCGCTGGAGAATGCATACGCCTGGTCTCTGCTGCGTGGTGGTGCCACCGACGTGCTGCGCTGGGATTACGAGCACCCGCCCATCCGTGAGGTGGCCGCGCGTATTGAGCGCTGGACCGAAGTTGACCGGATGCTGCGGTCGGACGTGGTCCGCCAGGTTCTGGTCGGCGACAGCGCGAGCTGGCTGACACTGCTCCGGCAGATCGTAGAGGTGGCGGCCTTCACCGAGACGTCCGTGCTGCTGACCGGCGAAAGCGGGACGGGCAAGGAACTTGCCGCCCGGGTGATCCACAACCTCGACCGGCGTTCCGGCAAAGGCTCGCTCGTGGTCGTGGACTGTACGACCGTGGTGCCGACGCTGTCCGGCAGCGAATTCTTCGGCCATGAACGCGGGGCGTTCACCGGCGCCGTGACGGCCCGGGATGGCGCGTTCGCCCGCGCGGACGGCGGGACGCTGTTCCTCGACGAGATCGGCGACCTGCCCGCCCCCCTCCAGGCCGAACTGCTGCGGGTGATCCAGGAGGGCACGTACAAGCGGGTGGGCAGCGACATATGGCGCGATACCCAATTCAGGCTCGTCTGCGCGACGAACCGGGCTCTGCCCGAGGCGGTGGAACGCGGCGACTTCAGGTCTGACCTCTATCACCGCATCGCGGCCTGGGGATGTGAACTCCCACCGCTGCGGCAGCGCCGGGAGGACATCGTTCCTCTCGCGCTGCACTTTCTCGGCCAGCTGGTCCCGGCACTTGGCCAGCCGCCGTTCGATCCGGCGGTGACCGAATTCATCGCCGGGCGGGACTACCCGGGTAACGTCAGGGAGCTCAAGTTGCTGATGGCCCGGATCGCGGCGAGGCATGTCGGCCAGGGCCCGATCACCGTCGGGAGCCTGCCCAACGCGGAACGCCCCCGGCTCGACCCGGAAGGCTCACCATGGTGGCAGGGCCCGTTCGAGGATGCGGTCAGGCGGGCCGTCTCGGCCGGCGTGGGGCTGCGGGAGATCGGGAAGGTGGCCCAGCAGACCGCCATCGCGGCCGCCATGACGGCCGGTCACGGCAACGTCCGCCGCGCCTCACGCATGCTGGGGGTGACCGAGCGGGCGCTGCAGATGCGCAGGTCCGCTGGCGGCCTCCGGGTGCAGACCGGAGGGAAAGACTAGGCCATACTGACCACCGAAGGGTCGGGTGCGAGCCAGGGGTCGCGACGTTCCTCCACGACGGGAAGCGGCCAGGGTTCACGGCTGGGTTCCCCGCCCCGCCGCGCGGCAGCGGGGCCTGGTCCTGCCGCATAATGGGCGGCCCTGGCCCGGGCGGTCAGGCGCAGCCAGTTCCCGGCGACCACCAGTTCATGCTGACCGGGCGGCAGGCCGAGCGCGGCCACCTTGGCCAACTCCACCCCCGGATGCAGCCATGGCCCGTCGCTGGCGTAGAGCACCTTGTGCGGCCCGGCCCGGCGGATCGCTTCCACCAGCAGGTCGAACCGGCGCACGCCGGAGGTGTCGGTGTAGACGTTGCGATGGCGGGCGAGGACGTCGATGAGAGCCCGCTGCGCCTTCCAGTCATCGGCGAAGCTGCCCAGGTGCGGCACGATGAACGCCACCTGCGGGTATTGCGGCGCGACCAGTTCGACCGTCGGCACCTCCCCCATGACGTCGTATAGCACCGGCAGGGCAAACAGCCGGGCAGCCTCACACACCTCGCGGGTGATCCGCGCATCGTGCCGGTGCACTTTGATGCCGCACGCGCCCCAGCCGGTCACCGCCTCCGCGACCATGCCGCGGACACGTCCCCGGTCCCAGGCCGCGTCCACCATGGCGTACCCGGAGAACCGGCCGGGGCTGCCCGCGACGATGCGGCCCACCGCCGCGTTGGCGCGGCGGTAGTCCGAGCCGAAGGCGGCGAACAGGACAGTCCGGCCGATGCCGGCGCGCTGCGCCCGGCGCAGGTAGGCGCCGAGCGGAGCGTCGGTGTCCCAGGGCCCGGTCAGCCCGTCGCCCTTACCCGCGTGGCAGTGACTGTCGATGATCATCTGGCCACCGCCTTCGGCCTGGCGGTGGACCGTGCCGCCGCCGGGGACAAGGCCGTGCCGATGGCCCGGACGGCCTGATCGATATCGGTTTCCCGGTGCGCGGCGGTGATGATGAACGACAGCGCAAGGTCCTGCCCGCAGCGCGGCGCGTGCAGCACCGCCCGCACGCCCAGTTCACCGAGGCGCCGGTGGACGTCCCGGACGTCGGCGCCGGGGCCGGGCCATGCCGTCTGGACCGGGAACAGCCCCGGGGTCAGCCGCACGCCGCGCCGGCTGAGCAAGGTATGGAACCGCATCACGAGGCGGGCGAGATGAGCGCGGAGCTCATCTCCCCGGCTGGCGTTACAGGCCAGGGCATCAGCCGCGGCCCTCAGGTGAGCGTTGGACGGCGGGCTGCAGTGCACACGCGTCTCGGCCCTCGCCTCGTAACGCCGCACCACCGGGCGGCTGCCCGCCACCACCGCCACCGGAACGCCGAATCCCTTCGCCAGCGAGGCCACGATGATCAGCCGGGGGCCGGCGAGGCCGGCCCAGCGGGCCGTGCCGCCGCCACCGCGACCGTACGGGTGCCCCGGCGCCGGGGTGCCCAGGATGCCGAGGGCCTGGGTGTCGTCGACCACCACCGATCCGCCGAGACGCTCCGCGATGGCGAGGTAGTCGCCCACCGGCGCCACCCGCCCGCATCCCGGGCACAGCCCGTCGGTGAGGATGACCGGGCGGTGACCGCCGTCGCTGGACACCACCCGGCGCAGCGCCGCGGGGTCGTGATGGCCGAAGGTGCGGACCGACGCCCCGCCGCAGCGCGCGTGTTCTGCCCCCCACCGCCCGATGGGATACGTGCTGGCGTCCACGTAGATCCGGCAGGCGCCGATCGCCGGGAAGAGATCCCAGAACGCGTGCAGGGTGGAGGGGGCCATGGTCGCAGCGGTCAGGCCGATGAGGCTGGCCAGGTGCTCGGCGGCCATGGCGGCTTCCGGCGCTTCCGCCAAGGCGGCCGGGACCCCGGTGGTCAGCGGATCCCGGCCGGGCTTGGCGGCGGTGCTGTGCCGCAGTCCCAGGTAGAGGGAGGATGTCAGGTCCAGCACGGCGGCGGCTCGGTCAGGTTTCCGAGCGGGTGCGGTCGGTGCTGGCACGTGACCGGCGCGAACGCGCGCCGTTGCCCCCAGCGGTTATCGCCCGGGCCCTGGTGCTGCGGCCGCCGACGGCGCGGGTGCCGTCCGCGCTGACCGCGGGGGCGGCCGCCCCGTCCACCGGCACCTTCCTGGACAGCCGCTGGCGCAGGAGCACGGCCGGGATCGTGGAGCTGATCTGCCCGGTTACCGTGGCCGCCGCCAGGTCTACGCCGGTGGCCGCGCGATAGGCGTAGATGTATCCCTGGATCTCCGGCCGCCAGTAACGGGCCCAGTTGGCGGCCTTCTCGGGATGGATCTCAGAGGTCCACTCACCGAACCGGGCCGACAGCAGGACCTGCTCGCCGAAGATGGCCAGGTTCCGGAAGTGCAGGATGGAGGTGTCGGTCCAGCCCTGCAGCGTCTTCATGGTTTCCACCGAGTCCATCCACGCCTCGGGATAGTCCACCATGATCCGGCGGGGAAGGAACTCACGCATCTCCGGCCGGGCCAGGATCCACTGCTGCATGAGGAACTCCTGCCTGGCCGTCCACGGCAGGTCCCCGTACTGGTTGTGTGCGCCCTGGCTGAGCAGCAGGTGGACGTCTATCAGCGCGTTGAGCACCGGGAAGCCGTCCGCGACGACGGTGGTGTCGTCATCCTCCTTGTAGAACACCGTGCACAGCATGAGCAGCGTGTGGAAGGCCTCCAGGAACCGGGAGCGCGAGTCGGCGCCATGGATTGCCGGCACCGCCTTCCCCAGCAGCTTGAGGCCGTACTCGTGGTCAAACTCGTACGCTCGCCGCGGGATGGTCATCCGGTGCTCTTCGTCTTGCACCCAGCCCCACAACAGGTTGTTGAGGCCACGGAGTGGGTCGATCTCCACCATGGCCAGCGGGTCGTGTTCATGGGGGCCGCGCCGGTTCTGGAAGCGCCAGCTCATGGCGTTCGTCGTCTGGACGAGCATGCCTTCCTCGAGCCAGTAATTCCAGAGGAGCTCCACGAGGCAGGGCCGGGTGAGCTTTCTCTGCAGGATTCCGTAGAAGGCACGGGAGGCCGCGTATGCCTCATTACCGGGGCGGATCGACACATCGCCCAGCTTGAAATTGACTATGTCATAAAGATAGGGCAGCGTCTCGATGGTCTTGGATGTTTGGTCGGATCCCGGCGCGGGCGTTGTCGTCAGCTGGGGCCGCAGGTTGAGATAGTCACCCCACTCCTGCTTGATGTCCGCAGGAATGAAAGGCTGCAAGATACGGAGGTCTTCGTCGTCCATGTCGATGTACTTGAATCTGGCATTCTCCAGATTCGTATCGTCCTCGCCGCCAGTGGCATTTGGCAGGACGACGCCGGAATTGGCCATCATGAAGACTTCGGTCGCGACTTTCAGCAGCCGATACGGTTCGGCGTCGGGGAATGCGAGCTCGACTCTGTTGTTGATCCGGGAGAATTCTCTCTTCAGCCGGCCCTTGAGCGCACCTAGCCCCGCCATGATCGGATCGATGAAGGCGGCGTAGTTCTCGAACCCCAGCGCGTTCGTGCTGTTCCTGATCACGACCCAGAGCGCCTGGTCCGAAGTGAAGGGTATATTCGACCGGTCCATGGTGACCTGGACGGTCGGCGGGGCGGGAGGCAGCTTGGTAACGGTCCCGTGTGCTTTCGGTGGTTTCGGTCCCATCGGGGATCCCTCGTTTCTTATCTTCTTGGCTGCGGATTGGTCTACCGCTCGATGCTTACCGTTATGGGCGTGTCCCCGACGGGCAGCATGTTGGTGTCGATGAGAACCGTCTCGGTGAGTCCGGTCTCATCCTTCTGCGGCACCTGCTTCACGTCAGCGCCACCGGCGTCCCAGCTGAGCTTGTAAGGCGAAGGAATCTTCTGCGTGAGGTGCACGGTCGCTGTCGCCCAGCCGGTCACGTTGGGCTTGCCCACGTCGATCGCCTCGATGAACTCCGCCTCAACCGTGTCGAAGTGGTCCTGCGCCTGCTGCTGCTGTTGCTGGGCCAGGGCGAGCGCTTCCGCTTTCTCAGCGACCACCCCCTGCGCCTGCTGCACGGCCCTCGGCGCCTCCGCGGCCAGCCGTTTGGCCGCGGTGTGCTCCTCGGTGAAGTACTGGACCAGAGTTGGGTCAAGAGCGGTGACCTGGCTTTCGGCCAATGCCGCCCTGAGACTGGCCCGGTCGTGCTCGTTCTTCTTCCGCCTGGCCACAAGCTCGGCCTGGCGTTGCTCGACCGACGAAGTCAGCGAAATGCCCGCCACGGCGGCCTGCACCTGGTCGCCGCTCGTACTGACCGCATCCATTTGCCCGGTAAGGCTGGCGTGAGCGCTAGCCAGGCGACCGCCGGCGGTTTTCAGTTGTGCCGGCGTAGGCTTGCCGGTCTGCGCAGCTGTCATCATGGTCACGCAATCACCGATCGCCGAAACGGCAGCTGATGCTTGCGTCATCCACTCCTGCATGGCGGTCGAGAACCCGGCGAGCGTAGCGTCGGCCGCTTTCGCTTTCGGCGCATCCGCGACCACTTGCTGAATTTCGCTGTTGATGACGCTGTACTCGTTGTCCAGCCTGGTGAGCTCGGCCTGCAGGTCCGCGATGTCCGCGGAGGCAAGTTCGCCGCGCTTAGCTACGAGGACGTCGAACCTGGCTGCGGCGTTCTTGTTCTCGAATTGCGCTTGCTGTTGAAGCTGGACCAAGCTGTCGGCGGTTTGCTGCGCGGTATCCAGGTCCGAGCTCGCATCGCCCACACACCGGTTAGCCTCGTCCAGCGCCTCGAAGGCTTTCGGCAGCGAGTGCGGCTTGTGGGTCGTCGTTGTTGCCATTTCGGCTACTCCTTGCTCACGGTCTGGTATTCGGGCATCCGGTCAGCGGGTATCGCGGCCGCAGGGACGGTCCTGGCGAATAGCCGAGAGCCTCGGGTCCGCTGGTAGGGCTGCGGCTGGTAGGGGGCGGGCAGTGCCGCGGCCAGCCTGGCGTTGGCCTGCAGGGTGCTGTCCAGCGCCCAGTAGGAGATCAGCCGCCCGAGCAGCCGGTCCTCTGCTTCTGGGGTCAGCAGGCCGTTGGCCCTGGCCTGGCCCACGACGGCGAACGCGAGCGCCGGGCGCGTCGCGCGGATCATCTGCGGATCCGCGGCCCAGGCCCGGTACAGGCGGATCAGCTCGGCCGGCGTGCGGTCGCCGCTGCGCAGCACCGCGCCGAGGGAATGGCCGCGCAGCGGCGCAGGCCGGTGACCAAGCACCAGGTGGACGAAGGCGGGCATCGTGGTGAGGAGCGCCCTGAGCACCCGCTGCCCGTTGGCCGGCAGGCCGGCGGCGGGGTAGAACGAGGTCCACACGCCGGCCAGCTGCCGCCACTGCGGGTCGGGATACAGCGCGTTGCCGAACGCGCAGGACAGGTGGACGCGGATCCAGGCGGACGGGTGCGGATCGTCGGCCGCCATCCGGAACACGAACGCCCGCGGCAGGCTGACCAGCCCGACCAGGCCCATGGTGGATGACACGCCGGCACGGGCAATCGAGTAGAGGTCGGCGACGATCTCGGAGATCCAGCGCTCCCACAGACGCCAGGCGACGCGCTCTGGCCCCGGGGCGCGGCGGCGGGCCTGCTGAATCTCGGGCCGGAGCGACTGGACCAGGCCAAGCAGGGCTGCCGCCTGGTGGCCGGTCTCGTGGACCAGGGAGGAAGCGATCCCGTAGCCGATCATCCGCTCCCGTGGGATGCGGATTATCGACACCGGATTCTCACCTCCTCCGGGCAGCCGGGTGCGCGCCCGGCGAATCGCGCCGCCCAGCCCGCGGTGCAGGTAGCACACGACGGGCGGTGCGCGGAAGAACCCGCCCGGCAGGTCGAGCGCGTCCTGGGCGGCGATGTCCAGGCCGGACAGCCACAGCCCGGTCTCGTTCTCGCTGCGCTGGGTGATCGCGTCGGAGAACATGTCCAGCTGGGACAGTGCCTGGTTGAACCGCAGCCGCAGGAAGGTGAACCGCTTCTGCTGCTCGGCCGGGGAGGCTCCGGAGCCAGCGCCACGCAACCACTCGATGTAGCGGCGGATCTGCCTCCGGAGCGTCCTGCGCCCGTTGATCAGGTAATTCTCGATTCCCGCCTGGGCGGCCGGGGACAGGGCCGCGGCGGGCAGCATGGTCTCCTGGACGGCGAACGGCTTGACCCGGTCCAGCCGCGCGAGCATGGCGCGGGCCTCGCGTTCGAGCATCCAGGTGGCGAGCTGTGCCGCGGCCATGTCGGTCAGACCCCGAGCAGGATGATCTGGTGGCCGCGCCTGACCCACCGACCCGACGTCCGGGCGCCGCCACGCGGAGCCCGGCCGGTGCCGTCGGCCCACGGCTCGTAGCCGCCGCCATATCCCGATCCGTACCGTCGCCGCCGGGCGGGCTGGTAGGCGCCTGGCCTGCGCCGGGCGCCGGCCGGACGGGCCTGGGGACTCCATCCGTACCCCGCAGGCTGTGTTTGGTGCCGAGACGGCTGCGCCTGGTAACCCCGGCGGTAACCGTAGGGCCTGCCCCGGTAGCCAGCGGGCTGACCTGGGCGGCCAGCACGGGCGGCCGGCGGCTGGCCCTGCGCGCCCATCCGGTAGCCGTATCCCCGGGGCCGCGCGGCTCCGGGGTAGCCAGGGCCGCGCATCCGGGCCGGGGCCCGCGCGGGCAGCGGACGGCCGGCATGGCCAGCCGTTGCGGCGGCCGGCCGGGCGCCAACGGCCATCGGATGACGCGGGGCGGCCGGTCCGCCGAGCGAGCGCATCATCGCGTGATAGACGCCGGGGGCCTGGTCGCGGGCCGCGGCGGCTACCGCCGCCCGGGCGACCTGCTGCGGGGTCACCCCGGGATGCGGCCGGGCCTGCGCGGCATGGTGAGCCGCTGAGGTGGCCAGGTTGACATAGCGCTTCGCGACTTCGAACTCGGCCGCTTCGGCGGGCACCCCTTCCAGTTCGAGCTCGAACATCCCGCTCGCCATCGAACCGAGCTTGCTGCCGAGCGCGGTCCCGATTCCGGGAGCGACCATCGACCCGAGCGCGCCGCCCACGACCGGAAGCGCCTTTTTGGCGATGTTCTTCAGCACACCGCCGAGCGGCCCTTTCAGGGCTTTCGAGACGCCTTTGAGGACGTTGCCGAGGAACTGCTCGAGCTCCTGCTCGCTGCCGGTCTCCAGCAGCTCGGAGGCCAGTTCAACCTCCTGGGCTTCGGAGAGTGGCACCTCCGCCTCGCCGCCGAGCACCGAGCCCAGGATGTCGCCGAGGAACTGCTCACCCTCGAATTCGCCCTCGTACTCGCCCTCGAACTCACCCTCCGCCTCGCCGCCGAGCGCCGAGCCCACGACGTCCCCGAGGAACTGCTCACCCTCGAATTCGCCCTCGTACTCGCCCTCGAACTCGCCCTCGTACTCGCCCTCCGCTTCGAACTCTCCGCCTTCGAATTCGCCGAACTCTGCTCGTTCTGGCGTCTGAATGCTCATGGGCTTGTCTCCTTATTTCCAGCGCCCTTGTTCAAGATCCGTAAAGCACGATCGTCCGGCCCCGCCGGATCCACCTCCCGCCTCGCGGCCACGACTGTGTGGAGCGGCCGTGCAGCCTGGGCAGAAGGCCGGGAGCGTATGCCCGGGCCGCCCGCATGGCCGCCGTCCGGGCCGCAGCCTTCGGCGGTGTGCGCCGTGGGGCGGCGGCGTGCCGGACCGCGGAGCCCGCGTACCTGACCAGCTGCCTGGCCACCTCGAATTCGCGGTCCTCGGCCGACAGGCCCTCGAGTTCCAGGCCGAGCAGCGAGCCGGCCGCCGTGCCGGCTTTCGCACCGAAGTCCGCGTAGCCTCCCGCCGCGTCCCCGAGGGCGCGCCCGACGACGGGGAGGGCCTGTTTGGCCGCGGAGCGCAGGGTGTCGCCGAGGATGCCGCCGAGCGCACGCCCGGTGTCCGAGCGGACGAAGCCGCCGGCCGCCCTGAAGACGTCGCCGAGAAACTGTTCGAGGTCCTGCTCGCTGGTGACTTCCAGCAGTTCGGCGGCCAGCTCCATTTCTTCCGTTTCGCTGAACGGGCTTTCCAGTTCCGCGGCGGTCTGGAATTCCTCCTGCTCGGCGTGCGCCGGAGGCCCGCCGAACTCCTCCATCTCGCCGAACTCCGCGAATTCGCTGGTCTCACGGTCGCCACCCTCGTGGTCGCCGTGCTCCCCGAACTCGCCGCCTTCGAGTTCGCCGACCTCGAACTCGCCGAACGTCTGCTGTTCCAGCTGCGTCCGTCCGATGTCGTGCATCCATCCCTCCTGGGGCTCTCGAGGCGGCATCGCGGCGAGGGCTCGCCCGCCGGGATCTCGCGCCGCCGATCCCGTTGTTCGTCCCTCGTTAGTGCAATTCGCGTGCCAGGGCCCGCGGCCTCGGGCGGCGCCACCGCGAGACGTGCGGCGGGCGAAGGGCGCTTCGGCCTTGGGGTGGATGACGGCCCGGATAACGAAACGAGCTTCGCGGTAGGGCTTTCCCGCGGCGGGCGCCGACGTTGAGCTCCAGGCGCTGCGCCAGCGGGATCAGCGGTGCGCGCTCGGGAGCATCTGCAGCTG
Source organism: Streptosporangiaceae bacterium (assembly GCA_036501145.1). Classification (GTDB taxonomy): domain Bacteria; phylum Actinomycetota; class Actinomycetes; order Streptosporangiales; family Streptosporangiaceae; genus PALSA-505. The sequence continues at coordinate 27,407 of DASYAV010000172.1, forward strand.
GCTGCGGTACTTCGCTACCGTGCGGCGGGCCACCTGATGACCAGCTCGCTGCAGCAGCTCACACAGCTCCGTGTCGGCGAGCGGACGGCTCTCTGCCGCGATGAGGTTCTGCAGCTCCAGGCGGATGCCGAGCGAGCCGTCAAAGAAGGCAGCATAGGGAAGCAGGCGGGCCGACGGCAGCAGGGCGTACCGGCCGGCCGTGGCCCGGCTCACCGTCGAGGGATTGAGCCCAAGACCTGCCGCCACGTCGGCACGGGTCAGCCGCCCGTCGCGCAGCTGGCCGCCGCGCACCAGGTCGGGGCGCTGGCCCACCAGGTATTCAGTGACCCGCCGCATGGTCGCCCATCGCTGACGCAGCCGGGAGACGAACAGGTCACCCCGTCTCACCAGAGCCGAGACCGCGGGGTCGTGCCTGGCTACGCGCCGGAAGGACGGGTCAACCCGCAACGACAGGCGCCACTCCTCGACGACTTCCACGGCGAACCCGTCCGGCGCGCCGGCATCGGCGGATATGACGACGTCCGGTCTGACCGGCACGATCGGCTCCGCTGCCGATGACCCGCCGGGCAGAGCCGGCCGCGGCAGCAGCTCGCGCCTGATGAAGTCACGGGCCTGCGCGATGTCCTCGGCGCGGACGCCGGCCTGCCGGGCGATCGACGCACCGGCGCCACGGGCGAGGGCGGCCAGATGATCAGCTATGACCGTGCGGGCTACCGGATTCGTCACCCCGTCGGCTGCCAACCGGTCCATCTGCAGCAGCAGGCAGTCACGCAGATCCCTGGCTGCGATGCCTGCCGGCCCGGTTTCCCGGAGCGTGCGGATGACACGCTCGACGGAAGCCACGTCGGACCTGCCGACTCCGGCGAGCACGGACGCATTTTCGGTCAGGTAGCCCCGGTCATCAAGACTGGCCACCACGGCCGCCGCGATCCCGGCGTCGCAGGCGGGCAGCAGTAACCGCAAGTCCCGCAGCACGATCTCAGGCCAACTGGTGCGGCTAGCCAGGTCCCCCGCGCTGGTTCCTCCCGGGGATAGGCAGGTTTCGGTGTTACCGGCCCGACGGGTCTGCCATCCGCAGTCCCCGCATCGCATGCCACCGGGCATCCCGCAGCTCGTGCAGGTCTTCGCCGCATCCATCACCAGGGCAGGATTGTCGTCCAGTTCGGCCGCGACCGCCTGCTCCAGCTCGGCCCCCGGCAGGGCCAGCAGCGCCGCGTAGGCCACGAGTGCGGCGGTAGGCAGCATGCACTGCTGCGGCATCAGGTCAAGAGATGGACTGGACAGCATCACGTTGCCTCTCGGGTAGAGCCTGTGTGCTGGATGTGATGCACGATCCGTGCCAGGTCCCCGTCCGGCTGCCCCTACGTTCGCACCGGGTGCAAGCTGACAGTAGGGACGAAGGGCCTGCGGCTGGCCAGCCGCGCTGGGTCACGCATGAGCTGGCTGCTCCGACGTTAGGCAGGCACGGCGGGCACCGGGCGGCCATCTTCCAGGTAGACCACTCCGTGGCCGCCGGTCGCCGCCTGCACCCGCCGCCGGATCGGGCCGCGCAGCAGCCGGAAGGCATCGGGCAGGGCGGCGATCCGGGACTCGGAGATCTCCTCGGGCTGGAGCACGATCGCGGCCAGCCGCTCATCGTCCACCCGGCCACAGTCGAACAGGAACCGGACGCCGCCTGGCTTGCCCGGGCGCGGCGGGCGGAAATCCACGCAGGCCAGCTTGCCGCTGTGCACGTCGATACCGCATTCTTCGGCGACTTCGCGCTGGCACGCCTGCCAGGGCGTTTCCCCGTTGGCTTCCATGACGCCGCCGGGGATCGTCCAGCCCGACTTGTAGGTCGGCTTCAAGATGAGCAAGCGGCCGCCCCGGTCGAAGATCAGCGCCCCGGCCGATACCGGGATCGCAGGAATCTGCGGATCGCTGTCGCTGGCCATAACCATCACGCTACGGCCCGGCGCAGCCGTCTCGGCCAAAACCGGCCTTGCGTGGCAGAAACGGGTGCGATACCGGCAAACCGTGCAGGATGATCACATCATGAGCTTCGGCATTCTCCTGCAGTCGTTCGCACGGGGCCAGGCCGCGGCGGGGCGCCCCGATGGGGCGTTCCGCGCACTGGAACCGTATCTGGACGGGAACCCGGCCGGCGGCTTTGCGCGCTTGGCCACGCCCGACGGTGACGCCGACGTGTTCGGGATCGGCAGCACCGGGCTGATGATCAACCACGCCTCGGGCGAGTTCATCTGGCAGCTTCTGATCGATGTCGCCGTCGCCGGAGATTACGCGATCATGCCGGTCGGCCGCCCGGTCTGCCTCGTGCGCGAGGACATGAAGGACGATCTCCCCGAGGAGATGCGGGCCGATGCCGTGGTGGTCCGGTCCGGCACTGACGTGATGAAGCTCGTCATCGACGACTGACGCGAGCAGCCGGCCGGCCCGGGGACCGCACGCTCACCAGGCTCACGGCGGCGATGGCCAGGAACAACCGCAATCAGATCGATACCAGGTAAGGGGCAACGTTTTCTGGCTCATGGGCGTTTAATTCTCAAGGGCGGGCAATCGCCTGGTAACGTGCCGTTTTCCGCGGCAGGAGAGTGAATGGGCGTGGACGTCCCCGTCGCCGACAAGCCGGGCCATGGGCGCCTGCGACGACGCCGCATCATCGTGCTGGTGATCGTCGCCCTGGCGCTGGTCGCGGCGTCCGGTGGGCTGCTGCTGTCGGCCAGCATCAAATCTCCCGCGCAGCAGGCCGCCGAGGTCAAGGCGCCGGGGCTGACCCGGCTCACCGCCCCGGTGCAGGACACCGTCATCCGCAACACGGTCCAGGCCAACGGCGTGATCAGCAAGCCGCCGCAGGAGTCGTCGCTCGGCGGCGGGGCCGCGGGCGGCGGGGCCGGCGGGAACACCCAGCAGGTGGTGACCAAGATCTTCAAGCCGCCGGGCAGCTACGTGTCACCGGGCAACGTGATCATCGAGGTGGCCGGGCAGCCGTTCTTCGTGTTCCAGGGCTCGGTGCCGGCCTACCGGGACATGGCGCCCGGCGACAGGGGGTCGGATATCGCCCAGCTCCAGGCGGGACTGGAGTCGCTGGGGTTCGGTATCGGGGCCGACACCAGCGGCGTCTACGGCCGGGGCACCGCCGCGGCGGTCGCCGCCTTCTACAACCGCCTCGGCTACATCGCGCCAGCGGTGAAACTCGGCCCGAAGGCGGATCGCGGGGCCGAGGTCCCGCTGTCGGAGATCATGTTCGTGCACAGGTTCCCCGCCCGGGTGGCCAAGCTCGGCGGCAAGGTGGGCGGCCTCGTGAGCGGCTCGCTGGTGACGCTGACGTTGGGCACCCCGCAGGTCAAGGGCCAGCTCAATCCGGCCTACGGCGCGCTGGTCCGGCCCGGCATGCACGTCACGATCACGACCCAGGGCAGCCCCGCCGTCGCCCACGGCACCATCGAGTCGGTCAGCAGGAAGGCGCAGAGCAGCGGCAGCGTCTCCGGCGGCCTGTACTACCCGTTCTACCTCAACCTGAGCCAGCCGCTGCCGTCGTCGATGGGCCCGGGCCAGAACGTCATCATGTCCATCCGGGCGGCGCAAAGCAGCGGGCGGATGCTCGCGGTGCCCGAGGCCGCGTTGTTCGCCGGGCAGGACGGCAGGGACTACGTCTCCAAGGTGACCGGCCCCGATTCCGCCACCAGGGTCCCGGTCTCGGTGGTGACCACGGGCGACGGCCTGGTCGGGGTCGCGCCCAGCACGGCCGGCGCGCTCAAGGCGGGCGACCAGGTCGTCACCGGCGAGAACTACCTGGCGAACCCGGTGCGCGGCGGCGGGCAGGCGCCCGCCCAGTCCGGCACGCTGAAGATTTCGGGTCCGTGACGATGACCGCCGAGCCGGTGATCAGGCTGTCCTCGGTCGCCTTCACCTACCGTGGCCCGCCGCCCGTCACCGCCCTCAAGCCGACGAACCTGGTCATCTACCGGGGTGAGCACGTCGCGATCACCGGGCCGTCGGGGTCGGGCAAGTCGACGCTGCTGAACCTGCTCGGCCTGCTCGACAAGCCCACCGAGGGCACGATCGAGATCGACGGCATCGACGTGGGAACGGCCGCTGAGCGTGACCGCGCCGCGGTGCGGGCGCGCCGCATCGGATTCATCTTCCAGTCCTTCCACCTGCTGCCGTACCGGACGTCGATCGAGAACGTGATGCTCGCGCAGGTCTACGCCGACCAGCCACGGGGGCACCGGCGGGCGGCGGCGATGGCCGCGCTGGAGCAGGTCGGGCTGGCCGGCCGGGCGCACGCACTGCCCACGGCGCTGTCTGGTGGCGAGCGGCAGCGGGTCGCGATCGCGCGTGCGCTGGTGAACCGCCCGTCGCTGCTGATGTGTGACGAGCCGACCGGCAACCTGGACACCGTCACCACCGAGGAACTCATCGGCCTGCTCGGCGGGCTGCACCGCCAGGGGACCACGCTGGTGGTGATCACCCACAACCCGGCGGTGGCGCGGCGGGCGCAGCGGCAGATCACGATCCGCGACGGCCAGCTGGCCGAGCAGCCTCCCGCGCAGCAGCCGCAGCCTCCGCACCCACCGGGCAGCCGGCCCAGCGAGGACACCCATGCCTTTCCTGACTCGTAGGCGGGTCCGCGGCGGCGTTCCCCGGTCCCGGCTGCGGATCCGCGACCTGGGCAGCGAGGCGCTGGCCGGGCTGCTCCAGCGGCCGGGCCGGTCCGCGCTGACCCTGCTGGGCGTGATGCTGGGCATCGGCAGCTTCGTCGCCATCGTCGGGATCGCACAGACCGCGTCCGGCCAGATCGGCAAGCAGTTCAACGTCTTGCAGGCCTCCACGGCCTACGTGTTCGACGTCGGGGCCGCCAAGTCATCACCCCCGGCCATGGATTTTCCCCCGAACGCCGACTCGCTGGCCGGCCGGATCCACGGCGTGGTCGCCGCCGGGGTCTACTGGCCGGTGCAGTTCAAGCAGGCCGCGGTGGCCGCCTATGCCAGCGGCTTCCTCGCCTCGGATCGTGCCCTGCCGGTGACGGCCGCCAGTCCCGGCCTGCTGGCCGCGGCCGGTGTGAAGGTCGTCTCCGGGACGCTGTTCAACCAGTTCCATGAATCCCGCAGCCAGAACGTCGCCGTGATCGGCGAAAGCGTCGCCGCCAGCCTGGGCATCACCAGCCTGGAGGATCAGCCCGCCATCTTCATCGACGGCCAGCCGTTCACCGTGATCGGGATAGTCTCGAACTCACAGCGGCTGCCCCAGGTCGACGTCGGGGTGACGGTGCCGGAGAGCACCGCGCTGCGGCTGTGGGGGCCGCCCACGCGAGAGCAGGCCGAGATGCTGATCCACACCCGGCTCAACGCGGCCAAGGTGGTGGCTGAGCAGGCCCCGGTCGCGATCCGGCCCGACAATCCCACGCTGCTCAAGGGCGCCGCCGCCCCCAGCGCGGCCCAGATACAGCACAACGTCAACACCAGCCTCAACGCCCTGTACCTGACGCTGGCGGGGATCGCGCTGATCGTCGGCGCGGTGGGGATCGCGAACACCACCCTGGTCGCGGTGCTGGAGCGAGCGGGAGAGATCGGGCTCCGCCGGGCGCTGGGGGCGCGGCCCCGCCACGTCGGAATCCAGTTCCTGACCGAGTCCACCGCGCTGGGCCTGTTCGGCGGGCTGATCGGCACCAGCCTGGGAGTGGTCACGATTCTGGTGATCACGGTCTACCGGCACTGGACCGCGCTGCTGGACCCGCGGGTCGTGATCGCCGCGCCGCTCGCGGGGGCGGTGGTGGGGCTGCTGGCCGGCCTGTATCCCGCCGTGCGCGCCAGCCTGCTGGAGCCCGCCGATGCGCTCCGCCGCTGACTTCCGGCCGGACGGGGCCCGCCGGAAGGGCCCCGGCGTGACGTTCGCCCGCGGTGCGGCCGCCCTGGTGGCCGGCTGCCTGCTGGGCGCGTGCACGGCGAGTCCGGCGAACCACGGCGGTGCCCACGCCGGAGGGCACGCCTCGCCGCCCGCGCGCCACGTCTTCGGCCGGCCGGTGCTTCTTCCTGGCGCGGTGGTCGGCGGTCCCGGCGGGGCTATTGCGTTCAGCGGGCCGGTGACGTTCATCGGCGGCTCGGGTGGCGGGGGATCCCGTCCCAAGATCACGCTGCCGCCGATCCCCCCGGCGAACTCCAGCCTGACGGTCACCATGCCGCTGGAGGCATACCAGGCGATCTCGACCCAGCAGCAGGAGGCGCTCGCGGACGCCAGCAACCTGCTGATCCAGCGCTGCATGGCGGCCCGGGGCTTCGATGACACGACCTCCGCCTCCTCGCCGTTCTCCAGCGTGGCCTCGCTGGAATCGATCGAGACCGGCGGGGCGGGCCTGACCGGTGCCGCGCAGGCGCGGACGTTCGGGTTCGTGCATCCCAAGGGGGCCGGGTCGTCATCCTCCGAACCGGCGATCATCGGCATCGTCGGCGCGGCCGGGTTCGGCCAGTCGCTGAAGGCCGGCCGGGGCTACGCCGAAGCGCTGTATGGCTTCGGTCCCGGAAGCAGTAGCGGCCCGGGCGGCCACGTCAGCTGCCTGGAGCAGTCGAGCAAGGATGTGTACGGGCCGACCGTCGGCGAGCCGGCGCCCGACCCCGTGCCGCAGATCGCCCAGCAGGCGGTGGGTTTCACGGCGAGCGACCCGCGGATCCACGCGGTCGAGCAGGCATGGTCGAGATGCATGGCCCGGCACTTCTACCACTACAGCACCCCCCAGCAACTGGAAGGCAAGCACTGGAAGTCCCCGCCCAACAAGGCCGAGATCGACACGGCGGCCGCCGACGTCGCCTGCAAGATCAAGACCAACCTGCTGAACACCTGGCTGGCCGTGGAGGCCGCCTACCAGCAGGCCCTCATCGGGCGTAACCTGGCCACCCTCACGCAGCTTCAGGCCAACTTCGCCCCGCTGCTGCGCCGCGCCAACGCCGCCCTGGACGCGTCGGCACTACCTTCTTCGTAGGCACTGCCTTCCTCTTCGCAGGCGCTGCCCTCTTCGCAGGCGCTGCCCTGCACGTAGGGCGCGAGCAGTTCACTCAGCGCTGGCGTGCGCCGGCGGGCGACCCCGGCCAGCAGATCAGCCACCTGCACCCGCGGGTCGTCCCTCGAATCGACCTGCCGGAATGAGCGCAGCGGCGGTGGCGCCGGCGCCACCGCCGCTGTGAGGAACGTCCCCAGCCGGGCCACCCGGTCGCGGGTCAGCGCACTCTGCTCGTCATGCACCACGGCGACCGACCGCTCTCCGGCGCTCCAGAACAGCAGCGTCTCGGCGAAGGCGGGAAGCAGGGGCTCCAGCGGAGGCGGAAACGCCCGGTCCTCTGCTATCAGCCGGGCCATCACCTCCTCGACCCGCGCCCGCGTCACCTCGCGCAGCGCGGGCAGCCCGGCCGGCATCGCCGCGAAGAACCGGTCGATCGCATCGTGGCCGATCAGCCGGACCCGCTTCGTCCTGGTCAGGTTCACGAACGCGGTCAGGAACCCGGCGTGCCGCCGGAGCGCGAGCACGGCATCGCGGTGATCCGAGCCCAGGCTGGTGCCCGCGCCGTACGACGGCTCCTCGGCGAACAGTTCGAGCACCCGGGCGGCGACGTACCCGGTCTTGTCGATCACGTGGACATGGGCACGCCCGCGCAGACCGGTGAGGAGCCACTCGAGCGCGAGCCGCTGCCCGGGGCGCAGCAACTGGCTGGACTTGTACTCCGGGCGGTGGCCAAGACGGGATCGCAGCACGGCGACCACCTCGGTGGCCTCAGGTACGGACAGGTCGATGCTGGCGTGGGTGATCACGGGCAAGGCAGGGTCGAGGAGGTTGCTCCCGGAAAACCCGGACTCGTCACACGCGATCTCGACCCACGACGACTGGATGGTCATCGGTCAAGAACTCCAAGCTGACGGACTGCACGCTACGCGGCCCGCCGTAACGACGGCGGGTGTGATCAGGCGAGGAAACGCGTGATCAGTGAGCGGCAGCGGCCGGAGCAGACATGCGCCCATGATGACCCGGCCCGGGCGGATCCACCAGCGATTTGCCGGCCGGGGGCTTTCCGGCGAGCGCGGCGGCCGGCCGTGGCCTCGGAGATACTGGTGCGATGCCGTACGACCCGACCATCTACCTCGGCTCCGCTGCCCACTATCGCTACGGCCGCCCCGCGTACTCACCGCAACTCGAAGAGGTCCTGACGCAGCAGGTGGGTCTCGATGGGAACGGCCGGCTGCTGGATGTCGGCTGCGGCCCCGGCGTGCTCACCGTCCGCCTTGCGCCTCTGTTCGAGCAGGCCATCGGTGTGGATCCGGACGCCGACATGCTCGCCGAGGGGAGCCGTGCCGCCGGGGAGAGAGGAATCGGGAACATCCGGTGGGTGCGGGGCCTGGCCGAGGACCTGCCCGCGGCCGCGCCGGGACCGTACCGGCTGGTGACCTTCGGCTCGTCCTTCCACTGGACCGACGAGCAGCGTGTGGCCGAGACGGTCTACGACATGCTGGCGCCGGGCGGCGCGCTGGCACTCATCGCGCACACCGTGGCCGGCCGTCCCCGGCCACCAGATCCCGGGGTGCCGCCGATCCCGCACGACGAGATCGAGGCGCTGGTGGAGAAGTACCTCGGATCCACCCAGCGTGCCGGCCAGGGCACCGCCCAGAAACGAACTCACCGCTTTGAGGACGTGCTGGCCCGGACCCGCTTCGGTGCCCCACGGCGGATCTTCGCCCCGGGCATCCCCGACCTCGTGCGGGACAGCCAGAGCGTGCTGTCCGGCTACCTGTCCATGTCGTTCTCGGCGCCACACCTGTTTGGCGGCCGTCTCGGCGATTTCACCGCGGAGGTGCGGGCCTTGCTCGCGAGCCGTTCCGCCCAGGGCATTTTCTGGGACTGGCCGGGCGACACCGAGGTGGTGCTGGCCCGCAAGCCCGGCTAGCCGCGGCGGTCAGCCGGCCGCGTTGCGCGGGTTGTTAGCTGTGGTGCGTTGGCGGGCCTTGTCGAGGAGCGCGTCGATGTGCTGCCAGGTGCGGGCGGCGGCGGCGGGGTTGTAATCGGGCAGGGACGGGTCGGTGTAAAAGTGGCCGGCGCCGGGATAGGCGTGCAGTGTGGCCTCGGCGCCGGCCTGTGCCGCGCTGGCACGGAAGGCGGCCAGTTGGTCGGACGGGGCGAACCGGTCATCGTCGGCGCCGACATGGGTCTGTACCGGTGTGCCGATGGGGATGCCTTCGGGCACCGTGGCGGTCGCGTGCAGGAGAAACGCGCCGGCGGCTGCGGGCCGGTCGGGCCACAGGCTGCCGAGCACGCCCACGCCCATCGAGAACCCGCCGAGAACCGTGCTGGCGGGCAGGTCGCGTACGGCAGCGCGGGCCCGTCCCACGATCGTGTCCCAGCCGATTCGGTCCATGAGCGCGAAGCCGTCCTGCAGCGCTGGCACCGAACCATGATCGCCCACGACAGCGCCGGTGAAGAGGTCGGGGGTGTGGACCAGGTAGCCGGAGCCGCGCAGGCGCTCGGCCGCGCTCAGTTCCACCGCTCGCAGGCCGAACATCGAATGAAACAAGACCACGGGAGGATCGTGCGCGCTGACATTCACCGACCCGTTTCTACACCGCGGCACGCCGCCGGTACAACCACGCCGCCCCGGGAACGAGACCATCCGCGAGACCTGGGCCATCGATGAGAACCGGTGCTGGCTACGCTCTCTACGACGCTCGCTGGCCGTCACGATGAGGAGGCACGCTATGGCAGGGCCGCTGGATTCCGCATATGCCATCACCAAGCTCCCCGTTCAGGACCTGGAGCGGGCGCGACGGTTCTACCGTGACCGCCTCGGGCTCGAGGCGGCCGAAGAACGCGAGGGCGGGCTGCGCTACGTGTGCGGGACGACGGAGTTCCATCTCTTCCTCTCCTCCGGAACCGCGTCAGGCACCTCAACGCAGATCGGCTTCGAGGTAGACGACCTCGACCGGGTCGTGGCCGAGCTACGCGAGCGCGGACTGCGCTTCGAGCCCGTCGATGTCCCCCATTTCACGATCGACGGCGACATCGTGACCGTCCCTGGCAACTATCCCAGCAAGGGAAACGGCGAGCGTGGCGCGTTCTTCCGCGACAGCGAGGGCAACCTGCTGGCCCTCGGGCAGGCAACCCGCTGAATCTCTGCTTGTGCGGTTCGGTCAGCGGCGGGTGGTCGTGTAGAGCACCCCGGTCCTGCCACCCAGGGTGGGGCCAACCTGGGTGGCTTCCCGGAGCAGGTCTTCGGCCGGCTCATCGCCGAGGCTGTGGCGGACCTCGTCGATGCTGGCGATCCATGTGTCATACATCCGCTGCAAGTCCTCGCGCCAATGCGGGATCTCCTCCCGGCTTTCGACGACCAGGCCGCCGGCTTGGACAATCGGCGCCCAATCGGGAACGGCCGAGGGATACCCGGGGTCCGCACTCTCATCGGCGGTGAAGACAAACCGGGCGCCCGGCCGCAGGACGCGTGTCATCTCGGTGAACACCGCGACCCGATCGGTCGCGAAGAAGACCGCGTCGGCGCAGACGGCAGCATGGACGCTGCCGGATCCCAGTCCGCTGGCGGCAAGATCACCGACTGCGAACGAGGCCCGCTGCGCCGGCACGAATTCCGGCGCGCGGGCGGCAGCCTCACGAACCGCGGCCGGTGACCAGTCCACACCGGTCACTTGTGCGCCGGTCGCTCGCGCCAGCCACAGGCCGACCCCGCCGCGGCCACAGGCCAGGTCGAGGAGGTGCTGACCCGGGCCGACCCGCAATCCGGAGACGAACCGGCCCAGAGTCCACCAGGTGGTCATGCCCCATGGCTGCAGTTCGCCGGGATAGTCAGCGCCGTAGGCCTCGCGAGCCATGCGCCACATCAGCTCGCTCTTCGCCGTGGTCCCGTGGGCACGGTCGAACGCCTCCGGCGTTATCCCCGGGCGGGCGGGGACAACCGCGCCCCGCAGCGGGCCGTCCGTCATGGCGCAGAACCTCTCCTTGATCAGCCGATGCGTTCGGCCAGCGAGACGATAATCCCCTCCGGCCCCCGGACATAAGCCATCCGCCAAATGCCCTCATACTCGCCGATGCCACCGTCCAGCCGGTAGCCGTCCGCGGCCGCCCGGTTAACGGCCCCCTGCAGGTCATGGACCTCGAAACACACGTTGCGCAACCCTAGCTCGTTGGCGGGGGTCGCCGGCGCGCGGGTGCATCTCCGATGATGGGTGCATGGAGTGGACCTTCACCGGCGAGGTGATCGAGTGGCGCGGTCCGGCGCCGTACCTGTTCGTGGCCATGACGGCGGAGGAAAGCGAGGATGTCAAGGAGGCAGCCTGCGGCCTGATCTACTGGGGCCAGGTTCCGGTCTACGTCACCATCGGCGGCACCGAGTTCACTACTGCGCTGTTCCCCAGGGATGGGCGCTACCTGGTGCCCGTGAAGGTGGCGGTGCAGCGGGAGGAGGCGATCGGGGAGGACGCGATCGTCGAGGTCGTCGTGCGCCTGAACGCCGCGCGCCTGAACGCCGCGCGCACCCGGGGTGCCGGCGGACGTCTGGCGAGGGAGTGAGGACTCAGCGGGCGGGAACCGGCCCGGACGACGGCTGCCATTCCCGCCTGAGCAGCCCGTAGACCCACGAGTCAGAGACCTCGCCGTTCACGACGCAGTCTTCCCGCAACGTCCCTTCACGCACGAACCCGAGCTTCTCCAGCACCCGGGCAGATGCCACGTTGCGCGTATCGGTCTCAGCCTGGACGCGATTGAGGTCCAGCGTGCCGAACGCCCACCGCAGCAAACCGCGCGCGGCCTCCGTCGCGTAGCCATGGCCCCACGCCGTATCGGCAAAGCAGTAGCCCAGCGATGCACTGCGATAATCCGGATTCCACCGCTTCAGGCTGCACCAGCCGATGAACGCCCCGTCGCAGACACGATCCACGGCCAGCCGCGCCCCGGTGCCCTCCTCGGCCATCTGCCGGCAAGCCGTGATGAACCGCCCGGCGCGCGCGCGTTCGCTCCACGGCGGCGCGTCCCAGTAGCGCAGCACGCAGGCGCTGCTGTGCAGCGCGAACAGGCCGTCCGCATCCGCGTCGCCGAAGGGACGCAGCCGAAGGCGATCGGTGTGCAGCGTGGGGGTGGGCAGCACCATGCGCGTCTGTTCCCTCCCGTGATCGATGGCCAATCAACCAAACATCTCATGCTGGCCATCCGCAACGGGTTTTCCTGATCACGCCTGCCTACAAGGGCAGATATCTGGCGGAGGGCAAGCGCTGAATAACAGTCAGGGATGCTCGGTGTCGTTCTGGTGTTCCCTGGCTCGCACGACCAGTGCTTCCAGGCTGTGGTCCTGGTATCCCTCGCCGGTCGGCTCGCCGAGACTGAGGTCGAGCTGGGTGTGCACCGCACCCACCTGCAGGCCGAAGAGATCAAGAGCGGTACAGAAAACGGGATCCTCGGTCTGCAGGATGTGATAGACGTTGTCGTACTGATCGGCGGTCATGTAAATGTTGATTACGCCTGATGAGAACTGCAGCCAGTTACCGGGGCGGTCTACCGGAAACCCAATGTACACAACCGTGCCGGTTTCCAGCTTCATGGTGATCACCCGGGTATAGCCAAGGTAATCGGTCTGACCGACCCAGGTTGTGTAACTAGTGATCCGCTCTTCAAGAGCCATATTTATACTCCTTCCAGCTATTCGATATAGCTGCGCCGGCTTGCTGCCCGGCTGGCGAGGATGCCATGGGTGCCGCTGCAGACATGGATCCGCGTCTGTCCGGTCACACTTGAGAAGAGGCACGGTCCCGGCGGACTGATACAAGACAGCCCGGCTGGCGGGCGCCGAGGAGCTAGCGCTGGTTGAAGCCTCTGGCTGGCGTGAATGGCCGCCGCGGCTGCCCGGGCAGCCGATCTTCTACCCCGTCCTCAACGAGGACTACGCAGCCAAGATCGCCCGCAACTGGAACGTCAGGCAATCCGGCGCTGGGTTCGTCACCCGCTTCCAGGTGCGCCGGTCGTTCCTCGACCAGTACGAGGTCCACCAGGTCGGCGGCCAGACCATCCTCGAGTACTGGATTCCTGCAGAAGACCTATCGGCTCTCAACGCCAGCATCGTCGGTGCGATCGAAGTGACAGCCGAGTACCACTGACCGTGACGCTCTCCGGAGCAGATGAGTACGTCAAGGCAACACTCCGACTGAGGCCTGCCTCGAGTGATATCATGCGATATCGAAGGAGGTCTAGCATGACCGACATGCTGATCCGCGACGTGCCCGATGACGTTATCGCCGCAGTGGACGCACACGCCAGGCGTCTCGGGCTGTCCCGAACCGAATATGTCCGTCGCCGGCTCACTCAGGATGCCGCGGTTCAAGGTTCTGCTGTCGGAGTCCAGGATTTGCTGCGGTTCACCGAGACTTTCACCGATCTCGCCGACCCGGAGGTGATGACTCAGGCATGGCGGTGACTACGTGGCTGATTGACAAGTCGGCGCTCGCCCGTCTCGCGGCCAGTCCCGATGCGGCCGAATGGGCCAGCAGGATCGAGCGTGGGCTGGTGAGGATCACTACAGTGACCCGCCTCGAGGTGGGATATTCGGCGCGGACGGGAGCTGACCTGCGCAGCGGGTTGCGCCAGCCGCCGCTGGCCTCGATGCCGGTGGAGTACCTGACCCCGGCCATTGAGGACCGGGCCCTTGAAGTGCTGAGCCTGCTTGCTGACCGTGGCCAGCACCGTGCTCCCTCAATTCCCGACCTGATCATCGCCGCCACGGCTGAACTCGCTGGCCTTATCGTTCTCCACCAGGACAAAGACTTCGACATCATCGCCGACGTGACGGGACAACCCATGGAGCGCCTGGGCAACGCATGAGGCCTTTCACCCCCCGACTCGCACGTTCAACGGCAGAAGCGCGCGATCAGCCCTGTACCTCGACGGACCGCGCGAGACCCGTTGGGGCTGTAATATCGCCGCGAATCCCCAGGTCAGCGTCCACGCGCCAGCCCAGGATCCGCCGCGAATAGGCGTCGATGACGAACGCGTAGACCATCCCAGCCCATGTGGGGCACATAGGTGAAGCCAGCCACCCACAGTCGGTTCGGTGCGGGCGGGCTGAACTGGCGGCGACCAGATCCGCCGGGCGGGCCGCGGCCGCATCACGCCGGGTGGTGCGGACCTTCTTGCCCCGGCGGGCCCCGGCCAGGCCCAGCTCGCGCATCAGCCGCTCCACCGTGCACCGGGCCACAGGAACGCCCTGATGGTTGAGCGCCAGCCAAACCTTGCGCACCCCATAGACGCCGTAGTTGTCCTGGTGAACCCGGGTGATCATGACTTTCAGCTGCTCATCACGGCAGGCCCCGGCCAAGGGCTGCCTGCGGGCCGCGTCGTATTAGGTGGACGGGGCGATCGTGCAGCCGTGCCCGGACAGCACGCGGCCGATCGGCTCGACCCCGAACTTGTCCTTGTGGCCCTCGATGAACCTCACGAGTGCCGCCGTGGGCGGCCGGGCTCTGCCGCGAAGAAAGCCGACGCCGCCTTGAGGATCTCATTGGCCCGCCGCAGCTCAGCGTTCTCCCGCTTCAGCCGCTTGAGCTCCGCCGACTCATCGGTGGTCACGCCGGGCCGCTGGCCGTCATCCACTTCGGCCTGGCGGACCCATTTGCGCACCGTCTCCGCGCTGCCGACGCCCAGCTTCTGCGCCACCGCGCAGATCGCCGGCCAGTCCGACGGGTAATCCGGCCGCACCTCGACGACCATCCGGGCTCCGGGAAACCCAGGGCACATCACCTCCGGAAGCTCCGGGGCGGTTCACTCACAATCCGGCTCCACTCACGCCCCGCCGGATGCTGCCGCCTGCCCGCTGACCGACCGATTTTCGATTCAGCGTCTGCGCGGCAGATGCGGACGGGAGGCAGCGGCCTGGCAGACTTCCGGGGTGGCCGAGCATATTGATCCGCTGATGAGCCAGATAACCACCCCGGAGCAGGTCACCCCTGGCCTGAGGAAGGAACTTATCGACTGCTGGATCCTGGTCAGCAACGCCGGAGGAGCGGCCGGGTTCCCATTTCCTCCTGTCGGCATCACCCACGTCGCACCGGTCGCTGACAAACTCTTCGCTGGCCTCAGCCCTGAGTGCAGCCGGCTCCTCATCGCGCGAACCGGCGATACCCTGACCGGCTGGGTGCACATCCACCGCAATCCGAGCCCAGTTGTCGCTCATTGGGGCACCGTTAGCCATCTGCAGAGCCTTCCTTCGTCACGCGGCCAGGGGATCGGAAGTGCCCTGATGGTGCACGCCAGGCAGATCGCGCGATCAGAGATGGGCCTGGAGCAACTTCACCTCGCCGTACGCGGCGGGACCGGGCTGGAGCACTTCTATGCCAGGCTCGGCTGGACAGTGACGGGCCGCTGGCCCGGTGCGCTCCGGCTTGCCCCAGGCGACGACCGCGATGAGATACTCATGCTCCTCACGCCACTGTGACACGCGCTACCACACCGGCTCGCGGCAGAAGCGATGTCGGTGTCACACTGGGGCATGCCGTCGCGTTCGTTGTGGGGGCTGACTCCCCGGCAGAGTATCGAGATGGAATGCGCCCGCCGTGGAACGGCCGGGGTGGTGGCGGGCTGCGTGGAGTTGCTGAGCCGGCGGGATGCCGATGACGCGCTGGTCTTCGCCATTGGGGGTCCGGCTGCCCGCGCGGTGCTCGGCGGCGGGCAGCAGTACTGGCTGCGGGTATGGGCAGCCCGGGCGCTGCTGTATGCGTGGGATGAGATGGCGCGGCAGGCGGTGCTGGATGCGCTGGCCGATGAGGCGTGGCGGGTCCGGGAGATGGCCGCGAAGGTTGCCGCCCGGCGCCTGCTCGGGGAGGCCCTGGCCACCGTGGCCGAACTCCGGCGCGACCCGGTCGCCCGCGTCCGGAGGGCCGCGGAGCAGGCGACCGTGATCCTGACCGCCGCGGGCGTTTGAACATGCATATATCCAGCGCCCCCGGCGGCATGACAGTGCGTTGCCGCCGTAAGGGCTTGGGATCGGACTACTTCGCGGCCAAGCTGGCCGAAGCGCGAAGCATGGGCGCGCGCCGGATTGAGACAGTCGTTCTCGCGTCGAACGAAGACGGTCTCGCGTTTGCGGGCCGGCACGGCTTCGTGGAGTTCGACCGCTACGCCCTCGACGGTGAGACCGCGGCATATGTCGGCCTCTGCCTTGCCACCTGAGGACAATCCAGGCGCCGCGACCGAGGGCCCCCGCCCACCGGGTACCCGCTACTCGCGGCAGATGAGGGCGGCTCTTCGCCGCCTACGGTGCCGTCCTGGCTTAGTACTGCAACGGCGCGTGTACTAGCCGATCTTTAACCACGGGGGTTACGGGCTGGTGTCGGTGGGCGGGTCGTGCGGTATGCCGGAGGTATGAGGTATCCCGATGGTGGTGGGCTGACCGCGGCCGAGCGGGCCCGCCGGGGAGCGGGTGCGGTCAGCGGCGGCGGAGCTGATTGAGGCTGGAGTCACTGACCGGGAGGTGGCCCGGCGGTTCCGGGTGAGCAGGATGCCGGCGGACCGCTGGCTGCGGGCGCTGGTGGCCGGTGGCCGGGCGGCGCTGGCTTCGAAGGGCGCGGGCGGGACGCGGTGCAAGCTCACCGTGGATCAGCTGGATGAGCTGCAGGTGCTGCTGGATGCCAGCCCGGCCGCTTGGGGTGTATTTCGCCGGGCTACTGGAGCCGTTGTCGTCGTTCCGTGAGTCGTGCTGCCGCCGATTTCTCGATGATCTCGGCGAGGTTCTGGATGCCCGGGTCGGAGTAGCGGGGCGCGCGGGCCGCGAGGAAGATGCAACGTTCGATCGGGGTGGTGGGCCTGAGAAGTGTCACTCCTTCCGGGATGGTCTCGACGGTCAGGTCGGGGATCAGGGCGACGCCGAGGCCGGCGGCGACGAGTTCGAGCTGGACGGAGAAGTCCATCGACTGCGCGAGGATCCGGGGGCGGAACCCGGCCAGCCCGCAGGCGCGCTCGACCATGTCGAAGCAGGTGTAGCCGTCGGTTGGCACGATCCACGGGCTGTCGGCGTAGTCTTCCAGGCGCGTGGAGGGGCCTGCTTCGGTTGGCTGCCTGGGGGTTCCGGTTGCCAGCCAGACGGGATCGGTGCCGATCGCGCGGGTCGCCAGGCCGTGCGGGATGTCGCGGGGGACGTTCGAGTAGGAGTGGATCACGGCGAGGTCGACGGTGCCGCAGGAGAGGGCGTCGAGAGCCGCTTCGGGTTCGGACGTTGTCAGATGCACCTCAAGCGCCGGACCGTCGCCGTGGATGATCCGGCGGCAGGCGGCGGCGATGAAGGTCCGGGCGGCGGAGGGAAAGGCCGACACGGCGTAGTGCCCGATGGTTCCGGCTCGCAGCGCGGCCGCTTCGAGCTCGGCGAGGGAGATGCGGTCGAGAATGTCGTGCCCGTGTGCGGCAAGGACGCGGCCGGCTGGTGTGAGTACCACGCGGCGCCCTTGGCGCTGCGTGATCTGGATGCCGAGTTCCCTTTCGAGCGCGGCAAGCTGCATGGAGACGCCGGGAGCGGTCAGGTGGAGTTCGTTGGCCACGGCGGCGATCGTGCCGAGCCGCTGAAGCTCGGCGAGCATCCGAAGCTTTCGAACGTCGATCACGAGTGCCCTCTTTAGTAAATAGTGCTTAGCCTTAGAATAAGAACAACTAAATTGTGCTTACCTCTCTAGGGTGCCACCATGGGGCCATGAAGGTCAACTGGGCTTTGACCGCGGGACCGAACCGGCAAGGAGCGGCCCCGCGACCCAGATCGCGCACATCGACGCCGGCGTCCGCTTAGCCGAGCTCGTCGACGCCGCCACACAGCGCGGCCTCGCCCCGCTCGCCGGCTCTTCGCCCGATGTCGGTGTCGTCGGCTACCCGTCGGCGGCGCCCCAAGCTGGTTCGGCCGCAAGTACGGACTCGCCGCAAGCCACGTCCACGCGATCGAGCTCGTGACCGCCGACGGACGACTCGTCCGCACCGCGAACACTGGAAAGATAACTAATCCGATTGATGAGGAGATGAGACAAATGGAAAAAGGCAAGCAAGAGATCACGCCGGCCGCCGACCTCAAGTGGGAGGATGTGCGTCCCGGCTCACCCCAAAAGGTTTCGGTCTTGTGGGGCGACCCCAAAGAAGGTCCGTTCGGCATGCTGCTGAAGCAGCCGGGCGGCGGGTTCGAGGCGGGCATGCACACTCACGCGACGGACTACCACGCGGTATTGGTGCAGGGGATCTGGCTCCACACAGTCGAAGGCGACAGCAACGCCCCGGAGGAACTGACACCGGGGTCGTATGTTTTTCAGCCGGCCTGGCAGTTCCACAACGAAAAGTTCCTGGGTTCTGAAGACTGCATTATCTACATCCACCAGCTCGGCAAGTCCGACTTCATTGTAAAGGAGGGCCACGATTCAGGTGTTCCGAGTGAGGGCACGCAGGTCGGTGACTAACCATCTTTAATTGTGGGGATTACAGAAGGGGCTGAGGTTGAGCCCGGTGCTGTGGAGGAACCCCTCGAGCAGGCCGGGCCGGTACTGCATCCGCTTGAGCCGGGTCTTCACCAGCGTGGTGAGCTGGCTGATGTTGCGCTTGGCCAGGTTGGCTAGCGACCGCTTGAGGTGTGACCACACCGGTCCGGCCGGGTTGAGGTCGTGCGCCTAGGGCGGCAGCTGGCAGACGGTCAGCCAGTCACGGGCGGCGACCAGGCCGGCCATCGCGGCGCTGACATGGGTGTTCAGGTTGTCCCACACGACGACCAGCGGGCCGCCGAGCTGCTGGTGCGCGGCGTCGAGCAGTCGGGCGTAGTCCGCCTCGGTGAAGCCCTTGCGCCGGTCGGCGCCGCGGCTGCCGGCCGCGCGAGTGCGGTAGATCAGCCGGGGCCGGTGCCCGGACTTGACGGCGAACAGCGCAGCCAGCGACACCCGCCGGTTGCTGGAGCCGGTGACCTTCACCACCGGGGTGTGGCCACGCCGGCCCCAGGTGCGGCCCTTCGGCGGCCTTAAGCCCTGGCCCGATTCGTCTTCGAAGCAGAGCCAGGAGCCCACGTCCGCCGCGGTCCTTTTATCACCGGCCAGGCCTCCTCCCGCCATCCAAGGCATTGCCCCAGGGCGCCCATCACCGCGGTGCTCACTGCACCGCATCCCCAGCTAAGACGCCCAAAGCCACCCGCACGATGACAGGACCACCACGAAATCAGTACATCAGGGCCCGACCAGGCCCATTGCACCCAGCAGCCCAGTCAATAGCCTCAGACGAATAGACCGGCCAGCGGCAGATGCGGACGCCGAGTTTGACTGAATCCGACTTGACAGGGAAGCCTAGCGGCACACGGGATCTGATGATCCTGGCCGGGCTGAGCGGCCTTCTCGCCGGGGCAAATGCCAGTCAGAGGATCGCACCGCGAGGCGCCACTTCAATGGCGGCGACGCCTCTGCCGAACATCACGACGAGCCTCTCACCATGGCGGGCGCGAAGCACGCCGCCGTCCTGGGCGAGCGCCGAGATGACATGCTCGGTGACCTCGTCCGCGTCGGCCGTGCCGGGTTCCTCATAGCTGACGTCCAGGTGATCGCCGCCGATCAGCCGGACGCGCAGCACAATCCCCGCCATGGCCATGAATTCTAACTTCGAGCTGGCAAACGACGAGCGTCACGGTCTCCTGGCGCACGTCGATGCCCTTTGCGGGTCTGAGCCTGCAGGCACCCCAGCAGGCCAGTAACAGCTTGGACGAGCTCGATCACCAAATGAGTACAGCAGCGCGCGACGATCGTCAGGCACCGGCCTCCGCCCGATCACCCGCGCAGCGCGATACGCGGCTAGAAGCGGACGGGCCGACGGTGGTCTGCCAGACTTCCTGGGTGGGCAAGCATACTGATCTGCTGATGAGCCAGATAACCAGCCCGGAACAGGTCACCCCTGGCCTGAGGAGGCAACTTACCGACTGCTGGATCCTGGTCAGCAACGCCGGAGGGGCGGCCGGGTTCCCATTGCCGTGATGGTGCACGCCAGGCAGGTCGCGCGAGCAGAGATGACCCTGGAGCAGCTTCGCCTCGCCGTACGCGGCGGGACCGGGCTGGAGCACTTCTATGCCAGGCTCGGCTGGGCAGTGACGGGCCGCTGGCCCGGTGCGCTCCGGCTTGCCCCAGGCGACGACCGCGATGAGATACTCATGCTCCTCACGCCACTGTGACACGCGCTAACGCACCGACTCGCGGCAGAAGCGGGCGTTAGTTCACGCCCACCTTGGGTTGGGCCTGGCCCGCTTTGACAAACATCCATCATCCGGGGTTCGGCACGCCGACGGTGGCCGTGTCCAGCGCGAGGCTGATGATCGGGAGAGAGTGGGTAAAGGGCTGGGGGCAAGCCCTCCCGCCTGCCTTGGCCAGGAGGGAGGCTGCGACATACGGGCGGTCCGGTATCGTAGTGGTCACAACCCAACCCTTGCCGGTTTGCAGGCCGGCGCGACGGCCCCGCGAGGGGCCGTTGCTTTATCCGAAGGCTGCCAGGGCCAGGTGTTCACCGGCCTGGCAGCGTTCGTCACCGACCAGGGTGCTGTAGCTCCGCTGGATTGCAGCGGCGACTGTATCGCCTGCGGCGCCAGTGTGGCGCTGACCCGCAGCATCACATCCGTCCCGACTGGAGCGGTGAAGCAGATGCGGAACTGCCCGCCGCCGCACGGGCTGACCATGGCGGGCCAGCCCCAGATGCAGGCGCAACTTCGCGAAACGGAACCAGGTCCACACCTGCGCTCGGCCCGGTGACCTGGACCAGCTTTTCGCTGACACCGACCGGGACGTCCGGGCAGCCTTTGACCAGGTGCTGGCCGCGGTCTCGGTCTTCGGCCCGATGCAGGTGCCGCCGGAGAAGACCCGTATCGCGTTGCATGTGCACATGAGTTTCGCGGCCTTACTCTGCGCCACCACTGGTTCAATGGGCACCTCGTGCTGGCCCGGCAGGCAGGTAGCCCTCGATTTCTGAAGACCGTGGAGTTGTCCGCCCCGCAATGTAGTGCACACCTTCTGGCTCACGCCGACTGCCGACGTGGAGGCCGAATTCATCAGATGACTTGGCGAGGCTCAGCACGTCGCGTGCCAGCAGCACCTCCGTCGCTGAATAACATCCGGTCGGCGGCAGAACAGGAAGTTCGCCGACCCGCACCCCGTGAATACTTATACGGGCTCGCTGGGACTTCAGGTGGCAGAAGGCGGAGCCACCGACCGTATATTTACCGGGCGGGTATACGACAGCTCGCTCGCGGGTGCGCCTGGGTCACCTTCCGAGCAGATCGAGGTCGCGCACGCAGAAACCGTGGTGCGCCCACTCCTCATCCAGCACCACGTGCATGCACTCGAGCACCGACTTCCCCCTGGCGTACGGCGGCCAGCCCTGGCCCGCCGGCACTGGCGCGGGCGCCGACAGCTCATCGGCCGTCACGGTCGACAACCAGCGCTCAAGCTCGGCGCACTGCTCGTCGCGCACGGCCAGCACCTCGTCGAGGCTCGGGGCCGCCGCTCGATCTAGGCCCTGCTCCTCCTGGTCAGGAACGAACTCGGACGCCAACCCGATCGCGGTGAACAGCTTGGTCGATCCCAGGCAGCAGCGACGGAACCACGAGTCGTGCACGAACACCAGATGGCGCAGAGTCTCCACCGCCGACCACTCGCCATTGACGCGCTGGTGTTCGGAACCTTTGGGCAAACCTCTGAGCCGCTCGAGCGTGGCCGCCCAGTCGGCCCGCAGCTGTCGACAAGCTTGCCGCAGGTCGGCTGGATCGGCCGAGCGGATCAGCAGCCGCACTGGATGCCGCCGGTCGAGCTCGGCCTCGACGTACGACGTCACCTCGACTCCGTTGACCACCAGGTTGCTCACCAGCCCGTCGATGACGGCGTCCTGCATCACCACCCCGATCAGACGGGCGCGAGTCAAGTCGCACTCGCGGAATTCGGCATCAGTCAGGTCCTGGTCCTCGAATTTCGCCATGCCGGGCAGTATCCACCAGGGTGCCGACACCCGCGTGCTCGGACTGCGAGGTTGAGAGTCCCATCGTCCCCGTCGCCGATCCGCTTGCCGCGCGCTCGCGGGGCGATGATCGGCGTCAAACGAACTGAAACTGGTCTATCGGGTGCAGGCCACCGCGTGGAGGTTGCCAGCGGAAACGCGCCGGGTCGCGATCTGCACGATGAAGACAGGCACGCCCGCTCCGGCCGGCTGACAGAAGCGGGTGGATGTCCGAGGTACGGCGCGGCCTGACGCGCACGGCGCTGCCGAATTCCACGATGGGTGCCGCTATAGGCTGCCGCCGTGAGCACGCGCGAGGATTACCCGGCCGGGGTGCCGTGCTGGGTCGACACCAACCAGCCCGACCCCGCCGACGCCGCCCGGTTCTACTCCGGGCTCTTCGGCTGGCAGACCGAGGACGCGATGCCTCCCGGCGCTGGGGCTCACTACTACATGGCCCGGATCGACGGCCGGGACGTGGCCGCGATTTCCTCGCCGCCCGCCGGCGTACCGCCGCAGGCGGTGTGGAACACCTACATCCGCGTCGAGGCCGCCGACGACGCCGCGGCGCGGGTGCGCGAGGCGGGCGGGCGAGTGCTCTCCGAGCCTTTCGACGTGTTTGATGCGGGGCGGATGGGCCTGTTCGCCGATCCCGAGGGCGCGGTCTTTTGCGTGTGGCAGCCCGGATCGCACCGCGGCTCGAGGGCGGTCAACGAGCATGGCGCTGTGAACTTCAACAACCTGCACACCGGCGATGTGGAGGCCGCTCGGGCCTTCTACGGCGCCGTGTTCGGCTGGACGACTACCAATGCCGGCTCGCCGATGTGGGCTCTGCCGGGCTACGGCGATCATCTCGAGGAGCTCAACCCCGGCTTGCGCGCGGGGATGAAGCAGATGGGCGCGCCCGAGGGTTTCGAGGACGTCATGGCGACGATCTTGCCCCGCGAGGGTGGCCCAGCGCGCTGGAGCGTGACCTTCGCCGTCGACGACGCGGACGCGATCGCTGCGCGAGCGCGCGAACTCGGAGGCACGGTCCTCGCCGAGCCGCAGAATGCGCCATGGGTGCGATCCGCCATCCTTGCGGACCCCGCTGGCGCGTCCTTCACCGCCAGCCAGTTCGTGGCGGAGAACCGCTAGACGATCGGTCAGCGGGACACCGTCACGGGCGCCGATCCATCCGTCCGCGCGGTGCGCAACGACTCGAAGGTGGCATGCAGCTTCCAGAAGTGTGATGTGGGGATCGGGACGCCCGCGAGAGCGGCCTCCAGGAACGTCAGGTGCGTAATCCAGCCAGGTGCATAGGAGCCAACGCGATCACCCAGTCCGTGATGCGCGAGTTCCACCACGGTTCCTGCGTCCGAGGGCCGCAGCTCGATGCCGATCTGAGATTCAGGCTCGTCAGGGAACTCCCACGTCATGGCTAGCCGATGTGGCTCCTCGGCCTCGGTCACGGCGCTTCGGGAGAGGTAGCCGTCACCATGGTCGACTACGAGCCTTCCGCCTGATCTGATGTCACACTCGGTGGACTGACCTAGCCATTGCGACAGCAGAGTCGGATCGCTGAACCCCGCCCAGACAGCTTGAGCCGGCACGGAGAGCGACCAAGTAATGACAAGGGCACCATCGTCGGTAGAGATCGTGGTCAGCGGCATGGTCGCCAGTGTCGCATGGGTGGGCGGATGCGGGCGGTGCTCGACCGGCAAACTGTGCAACCCCTGTTCAATGGCGGAACCCCCAGCGCACACCCGCCCCCGGGCTCACCCGCAGGCCGCGGCCTGCACCTGCGGTGTCGCAGATACCCCGTCCGGTGAGAATCCCGGATGTCGGGGGCTATCCGTACGCTCCCGGCCATGACCGCGACCGTGATCGGCTACGCCCGCTGCTCCACCGACGCCCAGGACCTCACCGCCCAGCGTGACCAGCTGCGCGAACTCGGCGTCGCCGAGAACCGCGTCTACCTCGACCACGGGCTCACCGGCACCAACCGCAAGCGCCCCGGCCTGGACCAGGCCCTCGCCGCCGTGCGCGAGGGCGACACGCTCGTGGTGCCCAAGCTTGACCGGCTCGCCCGCTCAGTGCCCGACGCCCGCGCTATCGGCGACGACCTGGCCGCCCGCAGCATCAAGCTGTCCCTCGGCGGGCAGGTCTATGACCCCGCCGACCCGATGGGCAAGATGTTCTTCAACATCCTGGCCACCTTCGCCGAATTCGAAGTCGACCTCCTCCGGCTCAGGACACGCGAGGGCATGGCCGTTGCGAAGGCGAAAGTCAAACTCCGCGGCAAGCAGCCCAAGCTGTCGGCCAGGCAGCAGCGCGAGCTGGCCCGAATGGCTGGCACCGGCGAGCCATGCAAATCGATGCATCGTGCGGTACTCCCATGCGTACGCAGACGCACTACTTTCGACAGCTGCGAGCGAGGTCTCGACGGGGTGGCCAGTGGTCAGTATCGCTGGGTATCCGGTCAGTTCGGCGTTCTCACGGTGTCGCCGCGGTGACGCCGGTCACTACCCGCCGCCATGCCAAGGCGGCGGGCCAGCTTCAGATGTGCGAGGCTGTGGATGTGGCTGTCCGGGGAGGAGGTCCGCATGACTGATGATGCGCCGGAGCGTGAGGGTTCCGGGGAGCCGGACCCTGAGGGTTCTGAGGAAGAGGGGAAGCGCAAGTTCCGCGAGGCGCTGGAACGCAAGCGCGCTAAGCAGACGGACGCTAACACCGCCCGCGGTGGCAAGGATGCCGGTAAGGTGCACGGCGCCCACGGCCCGGCCCAGAACAGGCGTTCGTTTCGCCGCAAGACCGGCGGCTGAACCGATCGGCGCACCCAGCAGCCGCTGAACGATCACCAAAATGAGTACAGCAGCGCGCGACGATCGTCAGGCAGCGGCCCCGCCCGGTCACCCACTCAGCGGGATACGTGGCAAATCAGGATGGCGACGCTGGTCTCCTCTGGTTGCCACATCAGGTAGGGCCATCCCCACCGATGCGGAATCTAACTCTGACGCTACTTCCAGGCGTCGGATTGAAGACCGCTTTTCAGTGGGCTTATATGCGGGCGATGACCTCGGCGCGCTTGGCCGCGAACTCCTCATCTGTGAGTAGCCCTTCATCGTGCAGGCTGGCCAGCTTACGGAGGATGGCTGCCATGTCGTCCTGTGGCTGGGCCGCCGGGGCGGGTGTGCCAGCCATCAGGTTGAACTTAATGGCCTCCGCCTGGGCGGTCCTCACAGCGGCGTTGCCATTGAGCGTGGTCTCGTGGTAGGTCCCGTCAGCAAAAATCACGAACGCGGCCGCCTTGGTTTTGGTGGCCAGCCCAGCCAGACCCACCGGCAGAAACATGGCCCGGCCCGGGCTCCACGCCTGCGAGCCGTCCGTCAGCCGGGCCTCAGCTCCAGCCAATGGGCCGAGCTCTCCGGTGCCAGGTGGGGCAGCATAAGCCTCTACCGTTTCCCTGCGAACCTGGACGCCCAGCGCCGGGAAGATGGCATCCGGTCCAGTGGGGCGACTCTGGCTGCGGCGCACCTCGATCTGCCGGTCGTACTCGGCCTGCACAGCCGGTTTCAGATCGTCGCGTGAGACGCCATAGTCCAGCGCATAGCCGGCTTCCTGCTCCGGTGTCATCTTCATCTTGGCAACCCCAGACAAGATCATCCCGCCCATGCAAAGCCACGGCAACCTCCCCCGCACGCGGCAGCGCCACTCAAGAGACGTTCGACCGGCCGCCACCGTTTACCTGCCCAACGGTGCGCCCGCAGCGGCTAAGGAGCGCGGCGAAGTGAGCCCCCGCCACTGCTGACGGACCGCCGGACAGGGGCGCATCACCCGTCGCCGGTGTCGGTGGCCTTGATCCCGCGAGCGGTCAGGCCCGGATCACAGTCCTCCTACCGACACTCCCTCAGAGCCTGTTTGAGAACCTCATGCGGCTTGGAGCGGGGTTCGCGGTGACGCAGCCGTGGGCCGGGCTGGTCCTGGGACCGGCTCGGGCGACCCGGGCGGCCGCGATCGCAGCGGGCAAGCGCGGCCGGTACCGCTGCTGTGATGTTCTGCGCTCATTTTCCGGGCCCAGGCTACCGGCCTGTTTTCCGGGCCCAGGCTACCGGCCTGGCTGATACGTGAATCGACGATTCTCATCCTCGGGAGCGGTCCACAGGGCCATCGAAATCTCAGGTGTCGTCGGCGGTCAGCTGGCGGTGCAGCGTGGCCATGTCAGAGCAGATCCATTCTTCGGCGACCAGGCCGTCGGCGATCCGGTAGAACTCGTGGCTGACGTATTCGATGGTGCGGCCGGTGGCAGGGATGCCCAGGTGATCCCCCTGGTGGGTGCCGCGGAAGGTCAGCCGGACGGCCACCCGGTCGCCCGCGATGTCGTCGATGCGCGCGTGCAGGTCGGAGAAGCCGCGCTTGATGACGTCGGCGCCTTGCCGACGGGCATCGTGAACTCGCCCGGCAACTATTCGCCGGCATGCCAGCAGAGGAATTCGGCGGCTTCGACACCGGCCTGAGCCACGTGGTGAACCGCCTGCGCACCCTGCTCGTCGAGTCAGCGCAAGACTGGAGCGAGGCGGGCCTCCCGCCCTGATGCCGGGGCGTCGGTGACAGAGACGTTACGGATCTGAGGTCACCCCTCTCTGGCACCATTCGGCCAGCGCTGTTACCGGCGTATCTATCTGGGCACGGATCGATGATCAACGGCGCCGCCCTTTCGTGACGGGCTAGTCGGCCGGCCGTGCCGGGCTTACTGGCCGGCGAGCCGGGCTATGGCTCGCAATGCGCTGGCGAGGTCCGCGGCGGTTGGCGCGCGCTCGGGGTCGATGAGCCACTGAGCCAGGACGCCGCTGATCAGAGCCTGGTGCAGCGCGCCGACCGAGCGCGCGTCCGCGTCGTCGGCGGCCAGGCCGTAGACGGCTTGTGCCCATAGCGTGCGGGCGTCCTCGATGCCGTCGGCGAGCGCGGTGCGCACCTGCGGCTCACGCTGCGCGACGTCGAGCGCGTCGAAGGTGGCCCGCCAGACGCCGGGGCTCTCGCGGAACGAGTCGGTGACCTGCGTCCAGAAGCGCTGGAACCGCTCAAGCAGGGAACCGGCCGGCTCCTCCCGCATGGCCCGCCCCATCTCGGCCCCGAAGTCGTCCATGGCCTGCATCACCGCAGCGTTCAGCAGGGCCTGCAGCGAGCCGTAGTGGTAGCCGATCGAGGCGAGGTTCGTGCCGGACGCGGCGACGATGTCACGCGCTGTGGTCCGTGCGTAGCCCTTGTCCCGCAGGCAGCGGACCGCGCCGGCGAGCAGGTCTTCTTTGTGGCTCATGAGCCAAGGGTATCAAGGATCTATACAAACGTTCTAGACAAATGTATAAGACCTATGTATGATCCTGACTGTCACCGGACGACACCGCAAAGGAAAGAGGACGCTGCAATGCACGTCATCACCGTCACCAGGCGGACCACGGCCACCCCGGAAGCGGTCTGGGACCTGTTCGCTGATTACGCCAACCGCACGAGCTGGGATGACAGCCTGGAGAAGATCACCGTGCCCCCCGGAGCCGCGTTCCGCGCGGGCGCCACCGGCACCGTGAAGCTCGCCGGCCAGCCCGCCCGACGGTTCGAGATCCTGCGATGCACGCCGCACGAGGCCTACACCGACCGGTTCTTCCTTCCGATGGGCGGCAAGATGGACTGGGTCCACACACTGCGGCAGACGGGCGACGGCCTTGAGGTCAGCTTCGACGTGAGCGTCAGCGGACCGACCGCCTTCATCCTGGGCCCGATCATGAAGAAGATCCTCAACAAGGATCTCCCGCCCACCGTCGACAAACTGGTGGCCCTAGCCGAGCGGCGGTAAGCGCCCATGCGCCCCCAGGGAACCGACATCCCCCAGGGCGGAACTCAGAGCCCTGGTCCGGCCGGCACCGTTGCCGACCGGGCCAGCGACGGGCTCGCCGACTCCCCGGATCCGCACGCGGCGCGAGGTATGGCTGTCACACCCGGCCAGCGTACAGATCGGCGCCTACCGCGCGTAGGCACCGGCGCATCCGTCACAACGCTTGACCCGCCGGCCAGTCCGTGATGCCGCGACCGCGCAGGTCGCGGTGACCGGTCCCCGGGACTGAGTGAAGGCGGTGAAGGAAACACGAGTGCTCATCAAGCGTTGCCGAGCCGTACTCACGGAGCGCCGCCGCTACGGCACCAGATACCGCGGTCGCTAACAAGCGCACGGCGAATGGCTTCGGTATGGGATTCTCCCGTCATCCACGCTACTTCGGCGGCGCGGGACTCACATTCAACGCTCGACCAGGGCCGCAAGAGCATCCGAGAACTCGTGGCGCGGCGTAGCTTGCAGTACTTCGTGATCTCCCGGGGTCTCCTGTGCGTGTCGGTCACCGGCACGACGGCGGGCTCCTGGTAGCGGCAGTGGTGTCAACTCCCCTTCCGCCGAGGCCTGATGGCTTTGTACCTTGACCCGCGCGATGACGCATCTTCCCGGCCCGGCGCCGGGGTGGCCTGCCGGTGCTGCCCGGCCGGGTCGCGCAGCACCCGCGTGCGCCGGTACCCCTCGGACATGAGCGACGGCGAGTGGGCGGTCATCGAGCCACTGCTCCCGGCGCCGGGCTGGGTGCGCGGGGTGGGCGGCTCGCCCGGCAGCTACTGCCGCCGCGACATCGTCGATGCGATCCGCTACCTGACCCACAACGGGCCGGTGTGGCGGGCGCTGCCGGCCGACCTGCCGCACTGGCGCACCGCCTACGGCTACGTCCGCGCCTGGCAGGCCAGCGGCGCCACCCGCCGGATGCATGACACGCTGCGCGAGCAGGCCCGGGTGCTGGCCGGGCGCGGCCCGCAGCCCACCGCCGCGATCATCGACTCCCAGTCGGTCAAGGCCGCCGACACCGTCGCCAAAGACAGCCGCGGATACGATGCCGGGAAGAAATCGAAGGCAGAAAGCGCCACCTCGCCGTCGACGTGATGGGCCTGATCTTGTGCGTCGTAGTCACCGCCGCCTCGGTCCAGGACCGCGACGGCGCCCGCCCGCTGCTGTGGCGGCTGGCCGCCAGCTTCCGCGCCGTCACCCTCGTCTGGGCCGACGGCGGCTACGCCGGGAAGCTGGTCACCTGGGCCGCCGGCACGCTGCACCGGATCGTGCAGATCGTCAGGCGCCCAGACAACCTGCACTCCTTCCAGGTGCTGCCCCGCCGCTGGGTTGTGGAGCGGACATTCGGATGGATCATGAAACACCGCCGGTGCGTCCGCGACTACGAGCGACTGCTCGAACACCATGAAACCTACCTGTACTGGTCCATGATCCACGTCATGGCCGCCCGGGTCGCCCGCCACCAGACCGCGCCGCCCGAGCCGGTCCCAGGACCAGCCCAGCCCACGGCTGCGTCACCGCGAACCCTGCTCCAAGCCGCATGAGGTTCTCAAACAGGCTCTCAGCAAAGTTCCTCATACGCGGCAGCCGCTGAGCCCGGCCCAGCTGAGCTGGGTCACGCTCCGCGGCATCTTGGCGTGACGCTGCTGGTGGGTGGCGGGCGGGCAGGTGTTATGGCGCGGCGGGCGGGACGTCGAAGGCCAGGACGTGAGAGTGGTCGTATCCAGGGGCCGCCTCTGTGTTGCCAGTGTTGACGCGGACGAGGTCCTCTCTCAGCGTGAAGATCTCGTTCAGCGTGGCGCCGAGTTGCCAGACCAGCGGACGCGTGCGATTGCCCTGTCTGAGCTGGGATACCTCGACCGCGACGGTGGCGCCTGGGCGCAGCAGCCCGGCGAAGCCGGCAAACAGGCGGCGGGCGTCTGCGAGGTAGGTGGCGGGATCATCGTCGTGGTCGCCGGATCGGAAGCTCCCGTAGGGAGGACTGGTGAGCAGCAGCGCGAAGGGTGGCCACCGCCGCGGCGTGAGGTCCTCGCAGTGGCCATGCACCACCCGGTCCGGATGACGCAGGCGTGAGGCGCTGAAGGCGGCGCGGCGTTCGTCGGCCTCGCAGCCCACCGCGTGACGGCCCAGCCGCTCGGCCACGACCAGGGTGGTGCCGAACCCGCAGAACGGGTCGATGATCCAGCCCCCGGGTGCGGAGTAACGCTCGATGACATGCTCGGCGACGGCTTCGGGGAAGCGGAAGAACGACGGGCCGTCATAGTCGATCGGCTCCAGCGATCCCTCCACGGCGAACCACGAACGGCGATTCACGACCCCTTCTTCCGGCCGGACCCGGAGATGGCCTGCCTCTGCACAGTGGCCCATGCCCGCCTCTGCACATCATGGAGCACGCCAGCAGCGGGTGTGTGTCACACCGCGGTGCGGTAGCTGCCTCCGGGCGCCCGGAGGCAGCGTGCGGCGAGCCAGACGACGTCGGGGTAGATCGCGATCTCGAGGGCGGCGTGGCCGGGATCGTCGCCAGGCCGGGCTGGGCTGACGCCGGGCACGCTGGCCAGGGTTTGTTGCCAGGTGCTGGGGGCGAGCTGGCGCATCCGCCGCTGCTCGCCGGGTTCTCCTCACTCCGCACTACGAGGGCCACCCGGGGTTTCTGGTGCAGCTTGGCCGGGTTGCCTCGAGGAGATGACCGGGATCGTGATCGAGTCGTGGCGGCCGTGTGCCCCTAAAGCGGCTGCTCGCCGCGTACGATTCGTGGCGCATAGGTGGCTGGAACGGGGAAGGCCGATGGCCGATATCGAGCACGTCGTGGTGCTGATGCTGGAGAACCGGTCCTTTGACCACCTGCTCGGCTATGTGCCGCACCCCGATCCGGAGTTCGACGGCCTGGTAGGCCATACGCACAGGAACCCGGGGTGGGGCCGCGGGTCGGCCGTGCCGACGTCGCCGGAGGCGAAACAGGTGCTGTCGGTCGGCCCGGACCACTCACACGACGCGGTGATGCAGCAACTCGCGCTGCGCCGCGGCAGGCCGACCAACCGGGGTTTCGTCCGCAGCTATGAGCGCAAGGCGCGGAACCTGGACCCGCCGGTGTTCGGCGGGCTGTTCGGGCCGCCTGCCAACTGGGCCCGGCGGCTGCTGGCCAAGCCCAGCCCCGGTGTGAAGGGCCGGGGACCGCTGGCCATGGCGTGCCAGCCACCGCAGAACGTACCGGTGCTGGCCCGGCTGGCCACCGAGTTCGCGGTGTGCTCCCGCTGGTTCTGCTCGGTGCCCGGGGAGACCTGGCCGAACCGGAACTTCGCGCACGCGGCGACCTCGGACGGCCTGACCGACATCGAGATCCGCCCGTACACCAACCGGACGGTCTTCGAATTACTGGAGCAGGCCGGCGCGGACTGGCGCATCTTCTACGACGACACCCCACAGGTCTGGGCGTTCCCGGCGCTCTGGGATACCCCGGAGCGGCACGCGAAGTGGTTCCCGATGGCCCGCTTCGCCGACCACGTCGCCGCGGGCGAACTGACCGCATACACGTTCATCGAGCCCAACCACCGACCGCCGCTGCGCACGCTCGACCACGCGCCGCTGATCGGCGTCCCGGACCTGAGTGACAGTCAGCACCCGGAGAACAACCTGGTCAGCAACGCCGCCTACGACAACTTCACGCTGCGCGGCGAGTCGGACTTCACCCGGGCCGAGCAGCTGATCGCCACCATCTACGAGGCCCTGCGCGCGCACCCCGACGTGTTCGCCAAGACGCTGCTGCTGATCACCTACGACGAGCACGGCGGTCTCTACGATCACGTCCCGCCGCCGACCGGAGTTCCGGCGCCGGGCGGTGAGGTCAGCATGGTGGGCCGGCTGCAGCGGGCGCTGTTCTACCGCAAGACCGCCGCGTTCAATTTCACCATGCTCGGCCCGCGGGTCCCGGCGGTGGTCGTCTCGCCCCGGGTCCGCGCGGGCACCGTCGATGCCGAGCCGCGCGACCACGCGAGCATCCCGGCGACGCTGCGGGCCCTGTTCGCCCCCGGCGCGGAACCGCTGACCGCGCGTGACCGGTGGTCACCGCCGTTCCACGGGCTGCTCACGCTGCCCGGGCCCCGGACCGACCTGCCCACCCTGGCCGAGTACTCGACCGAGCTCAGCACGGCGATCACGACGACGGCGGCGGCCGTCGCCGGGCCGGCCACGGCCGGGCCGCCGGCGCCGGCGGCGTCCACCCAGGCACCGTCCACCCAGGCATCACCCACCCAGGCACCGGCCACCCAGGCACCGGCCGTCCCCGGCTACTACCAGCCGTTCCTCGCCCTCGCCGACCAGGTTCAGGAGCATCTGGCCGCCGTTGGTGAACCAGAGGTGGCCGGGATAGCCACCAGCCCGGCAGCCCTGCACGGCACCCAGGTCACCCGCGCTTTCGCCGCCGCGGCCGACCGGCACCGCCGCCACGCCGACCACCGGCGCCGGGCAACCGCCGGGCCCCGGACCGGGCCCGGCGGATGCTGACGTCCGGCGACGGTCAGCAGCACGCCAGGTCGTGCCCTCGCGGACGCGGAACGTGGAAACCCGCACAGTTTGGCTGACGGTGGCGGCCCCTATGCTGACCGGATGCACCTTGGCCTGATCAGCCTGGTGGTCGGCGAGTACGACCCGGCCATCGCGTTCTTCGTGGATGCGCTGGGTTTCGAGCTGGTGGAGGATTCCCCGGCGCTGACCAATGACGGACGGCCCAAGCGCTGGGTGGTGGTCCGGCCCCCCGGCGCCGCGACGGGCCTGCTGCTCGCCCGGGCCGACGGGGAAGACCAGGCCGCGGTCACCGGGAAGCAGGCCGCCGGCCGGGTGGGATTCTTCCTCAACGTCGAGGACTTCGATGCCGCGTATGCCCGGATGACGGGGGCGGGCGTGCGGTTCCTGACCGTCCCGCGTACCGAACCGTACGGCCGGGTCGTGGTGTTCCGCGACATCGCCGGCAACAAATGGGACCTGATCGGCCCCGCGTCGCCGGCTGGGTGAGCCCGGCAGATTGTCGGTGGCGGCCGTTAACGTCTGTGCGCAGAAGATCCCGCTGCGGAGGGAGGCTGATGGCGGACTACCCACAGCCGATGCACACCGCCCTGGACGCGACCGACGTGCGGCAGCTCGCGGAGTTCTACCGGCAGATGCTGGGGCTGCGGTACCGGCCCGGTGACGAGCCGCCGCCCGCTGACGGGCCGGACGACGCCGACTGGCTGGTGCTGGTGGATGCCCAGGGCGCGCGGCAGATGGCGTTCCAGCAGGTGGATTCGCTGCCGCGGAGCACCTGGCCCCGGCACGAGATCCCCATGCAGATGCACATCGACTACGCCGTGCCGAGCGTGAGCGAGCTGGAAAGGCACCGGGAGCGGGCACTCGCACTCGGCGCCGAGGTGCTGCTGGACCGGACCGCTGACGCAGGCGAGCCGCTGTACGTCCTCGCCGACCCGGCCGGTCACCCGTTCTGCATCCTCGTGGGCTGAATGCCCGCGACAGGCTGACTGGGGGGCAGCCGCTGCCGCCGGGCGTATCCCACGGTGCCGGGATCAGGACTGACTCAGGTACTGCCCGGCCGCGGCGGCGATGCCGGCCGCGATGACCTGCTGGCCGTGCGCGCTGGCCGCGATCGACGCCTCGAACGGGTCGGTCAGGAACAGCGGCTCGATCAGTGCCCCCGGCATCCGGCTGGGCGTGCTGAAGTAGCCGGTCTTGGCCGGGCCGAGCAGCATGAGATGCCGGTAGGACAGGTCGGCACCCGTCAGCGCCGAGCCCATGCCGACGTCCGTCCGCACGCCGCCGCCGGGGATGTCCCAGCCGCGGGCGTTCATCGCGGCGAGCACGTTGTGCTGCAGCAGCCTGGCCAGGGCGCGGTTCTGGCTGGCGAACGGCCGGTCGGCGTCGTAGTCGGTGAGGCAGCCGGCCCCGCCGTACCCGGCGTCCATGAAGATCCCGATGAGGACGCTGGCGTGGCCCAGGT
The DNA here is from genome assembly GCA_036501145.1 of Streptosporangiaceae bacterium. Taxonomy (GTDB): domain Bacteria; phylum Actinomycetota; class Actinomycetes; order Streptosporangiales; family Streptosporangiaceae; genus PALSA-505. The sequence continues at coordinate 61,244 of DASYAV010000172.1, forward strand.
TGGCGCACCGGTCGCGGGCGGCGACGTCGGCGTGCACGCCGGCCGCGGTGAGCACCTTGCCGGAGCGCATCGCCGGGGTGAGCCTGACCACGGTCGTCTGCCTGGTCCGGGAGACGACCACGCGGTATCCGCGGGCGCGCAGCAGGGCCGCGGTGTCCCGTTCGATCCGCAGGTTCAGCGGGGCCTCGCTGACCGTGGCGCCCGCCTCGGTGACGCCGACGCCGCCGGGGTCGGGCCCGCCGTGTCCGGCGTCGAGGAAGACCGTCTGATGGCGATTGCCGCTGGTCGGCGCGAGGGCCTCGCACGCACCCCGGCTGAAGGCGGCCGGGTCGAGCGGCTGGACGGCAGGCCCGGCCGCGGGCTCGCGGTCCCGGTGAGCGACTGGCACCGCATCCTTGTCCCGCGTGGCCGCGGGGTGTGCGGACTGCTGTCCGAGGGCGGCGGCCAGCAGCCCGGCCATGACCGCACCGGCGGCCCCGGCCGCCACACACACGCGGCCGGCCCGGCCAGCTGTTAGCGTTCCTGCGTGGTCTTCGATGTCGAGCGGGCCCGGCGGGACACGCCCGGTGCCGCCAGGGTGGCTCACCTGAACAACGCGGGGTCGGCGCTGCCGCCGACCCAGGTGACCGAGGCGGTCATCGCCCATCTGCGGCGCGAGGCGGAATCCGGCGGTTACGAGGCCGCGGACGCCGCGCACGACCAGGTCGAGGCGGTCTATCAGGGCATCGCCCGGCTGATCGGCGCCCAGCCGGACGAGATCGCGGTGGTGGAGAACGCCACCAGGGGCTGGGACATGGCTTTCTACTCCATGCCGTTCAGACCGGGTGACCGGATCCTCACCGCGCGCGCCGAGTACGTGAGCAACATGATCGCCTTCCTCCAGGCGGCCAGGCGCACCGGCGCGGTGGTCGAGGTGGTCGAGGACGACGAGCACGGCCAGTTCTCCGTGGCCGACTTGCGGCGCCGCCTGGAGGGTGGGCCGGGGACGGTGAAGCTCATCGCGATGACCCATGTGCCCACGCACGGCGGGCTGGTCAACCCGGCGGAGGAGGTCGGCGCGGTGGCCCGGGCGGCCAATGTGCCGTTCCTGCTGGACGCCTGCCAGTCGGTGGGCCAGCTGCCTGTCGACGTCGGGCGGATCGGCTGCGACATGCTGTCCACCACCGGGCGCAAGTTCCTGCGCGGGCCGCGCGGCACCGGCTTCCTCTACGTCCGGCGGGACTTCCTCGGCCGGCTCGAGCCGCCGTTCCTCGACCTGCACGCGGCGACCTGGACCGCCCCAGACCGGTATGAGATCCGCCCCGACGCCCGGCGGTTCGAGAACTGGGAGACCAACTACGCGGGCAAGATCGGGCTGGGCGTGGCGGTGGACTACGCGCTGTCGTGGGGACTGGCGGCCATCGAGGCCCGGGTCAGCGAGCTGGCGGACCGGCTGCGCGGGCAGCTGCAGGCCATCGACGGCGTGCGGGTGCACGACCTGGGCCAGCGGCGCTGCGGCATCGTCACCTTCACCGTGGACGGCGTCTCGTCGCACGACGTGCAGCGCCAGCTGGCCGAGCGCGGCGTCAACACCAGCGTCTCGCTGACCGCCTACGCCCGCCACGACCTGGCCCACCGCGGCCTGCCCGACCTGGTGCGCGCCTCGGTGCACTACTACAACACCGAGGCGGAGCTGGACCGGCTCGCCGGCGCCCTGCCCGCGCCGCGGCGGCCGGGCTGACCAGCACGGCCCGCGCCGGTCAGCCGGCCGTGAGGTCCAAGCCGATGTCGAGGTAGGGCGCGGAGTGGGTGAGCGCCCCCACGGCCAGGTAGTTCACCCCGGTGGCGGCGTAGGCGTGCGCGTTCTCCAGGGTCAGCCCGCCGGAGGCCTCCAGCCGGGCCGCGGCGCCCGTCTCGCGGGCCAGCCGGACCGCCTGCGCGCACTGCTCAGGGGCGAAGTTGTCCAGCAGCACCTCGGCGGCCCCTGCGGCCAGCGCCTCGGCGAGCTGGCTCAGGTCGTCCACCTCGACCTCGCAGTGCAGGCCGGGGGCGTGCGCCGCCACCGCGGCCAGCGCCGCGGTCACCGAGCCGGCCGCCTCGATGTGGTTGTCCTTGATCAGCACCGAGTCGCCGAGCCCCATCCGGTGGTTGGCGGCGCCGCCGCACCGGACCGCGTACTTCTCCAGCACCCGCAGGCCCGGCAGGGTCTTGCGGGAGTCCCGGACGACGGCGCCGGTGCCGGCCACCGCCCGCACCCAGCCAGCGGTCGTCGTGGCGATGCCGGACAGGTGGCACAGGAAGTTCAGCGCGGTCCGCTCGGCGGTCAGCAGCCCGCGGACCGGCCCGCGCAGCAGCACGGCGGGCCGGCCGGCGGTCAGCGCGGTGCCGTCCTCGGCCGCGGCCAGCACCTGGTACCCACCGGCTGCCGTCCCCGGCCCGTCACCCGGTGCGGTGGCGAAGGCCAGGTCGAACACGGCCAGCGCCACCGGGACGCCGGCCAGCACCCCCGGCCGGCGCGGCGTGATCCGTGCCTCCGCGACCGCGTCCGCCGGCACGGTGGCCTGGGTGGTCACGTCCGGCCCGTAGCGCAGGTCCTCAGCCAGCGCAGCGCGCACCCAGCCGTGCACCTCGGCGGGATCCAGCCCGGCCGCCCGCACCGCGTCCGCCGTCCGGCCGGATATGCCGCTCGCCGTGTCTGCCACGCTCATACAACAACCTCCCATGATCACGGATACTTTTTAGTACATCCACACGAAAAAGCGACCACCAGGAGGGCGGTCAAGCCACCTCCTGCGGGTGGGCGGCGGCGGGCAGGTCGCCGGCCAGCACGGGCCGGCCCGCCGCGTCCAGCCGGACGAGCAGGCTGTGCCGCCACCGCGCGTCATCACGGCCGGGATGGTCGGTGCGCACGTGGCAGCCGCGTGACTCGGTGCGCGCGGCCGCCGCGGCCAGCACCGCCCGGGCGGCCAGGGTGAGCGCGGCCGCCTCGTGGCCGGCGACGGCCGCCGGCACCCGCCAGCCGGTCAGCCCGGCGATCCCCGCCTGTGCCGCGGCCAGCCCGGCCTCGTCCCGGCCGATGGACACGTGCCGGCTCATCAGCGCGCGCAGCCCGGCCAGATCCGCGGCCACCGGCAGCCGCTCCGGCCCGGCCCCGGTGGCGGGCTCGGGCGGCCGTCTGCCGCGTGGCAGCGCGGCGATCGCGGCCGCCGCCCGCTCCCCCGTCACCAGGCCCTCCAGCAGGCTGTTGGAGGCCAGCCGGTTGGCGCCGTGCAGCCCGGTCCTGGCCACCTCGCCCGCCGCGTAAAGCCCGGGGACACCGGTGCGGCCACGGGAGTCGGCCAGCACCCCGCCGCAGTGATAGTGCGCGGCCGGCGCGACCGGGATCGGCTGCCGGGCCGGGTCCACGCCGATGGCCAGGCAGGCGGCGCGCACCGCCGGGAACCGGCGGCGCAGCTCCGCGTCGCCAAGACCGGTCGCGTCGAGGAACACGTGGTCGCCGACGCCGCCGGGAGCCTGCGCCATCCGCCGGGTGATCGCCGCGGCCACCACGTCGCGCGGCGCCAGGTCGCCCAGCGGGTGCAGCCCGGCCATCACCGGCGCCCCCGCCCCGTCCACCAGCACGGCGCCTTCGCCGCGCAGTGCCTCGGTGACCAGCGGCGCGGTCCCCGCGGAGGCCGCTCCGGTGTACAGCACGGTCGGGTGGAACTGGATGAACTCCACGTCCGCGGCGGCCGCGCCCGCACGCAGCGCCAGCGCCAGGCCGTCCGCGGTGGCCACCGCCGGGTTCGAGGTGACCTGGTACAGCTGGCCGAGCCCGCCGGTGGCCAGCAGCACGGCGGGCGCCCGGACCAGCCCGGGCAGCCCGGACGGGCCGATCACCAGCAGCCCGGCGGCCGCGCCGGACGTGGTGCGCAGCACGCGGGCGGCCAGGTGCTGCTCGAGCACCGGGATCCGGGCGTGCCGCACCGCGCCGGTCAGCGCCCGCTCCACCTCGGCGCCGGTGCGGTCACCGCCGGCGTGCAGCACCCGGAACGCGCTGTGCCCGCCCTCCCGGCCCATCGCCAGCGTGCCGTCGGCGGCCGTGTCGAACACCGCGCCGCGCCGCCGCAGCCGGGCCACCGCGGCAGGCCCGGCGGCCAGGATCGCCCGCACCGCGGCCGGGTCACACAGCCCGGCGCCCGCGGCCAGCGTGTCGGCGACGTGCCGCCGGGCCGAGTCGCCCGGCTGGTGCAGGCCGGGCAGCACCACCGCGATGCCGCCCTGCGCCCAGCGGGTGCTGCCGTCCGCGGCGGCCGCCTTCGTCACCACCACGACCCGCAGCCCGGCCCGGTGCGCGCACAGCGCGGCGGTCAGCCCGGCCACCCCGCTGCCGGCCACCACCAGATCGGCGGACGCCTCCCAGCCCGCCGTCATTCGCCGCCACCCGGCTCCCCCAGAGTGATCATTTTCTGAACGGCTGCGCGTGCCCTGGCCGCTGTCGGCTCGGCCACGCGAACCTCATCCGCGCCGTCGCGCAGGCAGCGCAGCAGGACATCTTGAGTGGTCATCTTCATGTAGCGGCAGCTGGCCCGGTCGCTGACCGGCTTGAAGTCGGCCTGCGGCGCGGCCCGGCGCAACTGGTGCAGCATGCCGGTCTCGGTGGCCACCAGCACCGTGCCCGGGCCAGCCGACCTGGCCGCGGTGAGCATGCCCCCGGTGGACAGGATCTTCACCCGGTCCGGCGGCACCACACCTTCCCCGGCCAGATAGAGGGCCGGGGTGGCGCAGCCGCATTCGGGGTGAATGAACAGCTCCGCCCCGGGCTCGGCGGCCACCCGCGCGGCCAGGTCGGGCCCGCTGATCGCGGCGTGCACGTGGCACTCCCCCGCCCAGATCAGCATGTTCTTCCGCCCGGTGACCCGGCGGACGTGTGCGCCGAGGAACTGGTCCGGGCAGAACAGCACCTGCTGGCCGGCCGGGATCGAGTCCACCACCTCGGCGGCGTTGGCCGAGGTGCAGCACACATCGGCCTCGGCCTTCACCTCGGCGCTGGTGTTCACGTAGGCGACCACGGGGGCGCCGGGATGCTCGGCCTTCCAGGCCCGCAGTTGCGCGGCGGTGATGCTGTCGGCCAGCGAGCAGCCCGCCCGCCGGTCCGGGATCAGCACGGTCTTGCCCGGGCTGAGGAGCTTGGCCGTCTCGGCCATGAAGTAAACCCCGGCGAGCACGATGACCCGCGCCGGGGTAGCGGCGGCCAGCCTGGCCAGGGCGAGCGAGTCGCCGACGTGGTCGGCCACGTCCTGGATCTCCGGCCGCTGGTAGTTGTGCGCCAGGATCACCGCGTCCCGCTCGGCCGCCAGCCGCCGGACCTCCGCCGCCCAGCTGGTCCCGGCCACCCCGGCCACATCCCCCGCCTGTGCGTTCGTCATCGACCGACCCTCTTTCCCGGCCCTGCCCCCCGCCGGATGTCCCGCCGCAGGAGTTTTCGCCTCGGAAGCTAAAAGTAGCCGAGACATTAGCATGCTCGGGTGCAGGCAAGTCAAACCGCGACCCCGGCGGACCGGGGTGACAGCGGCACCACGGCCACCGGCCCGACGCATGGCGCCGCCGCCGGCGGCCCGGGCGGGGCGGGCGCGGACCGGTTCCGGCATGACGTGCTCGCGGTGGTTTTCCAGGTCCGCGACCGGCGGCTGAACGTGCTGCTATGGCGCCGGGCGCGGCCGCCGTTCGAGGGGCACTGGGCGCTGCCGGGCGGCCCGCTGGGGGCCAGCGAGCGGCTCGGCACCTCGCTCGGCCGGCATCTCGCGGTCAAGGTCGACCTCACCGACATCGCGCATCTGGAGCAGCTGGAGACGCGCAGCGACCCGGGCCGGGATCCGCGCGGGCGGGTGCTGGCCACCGCCTATCTGGCCCTGGTGGCCACCGACGTCCGGCCGCGGGTGCCCGCGGACACCGCCTGGCACCCCGCCGGGGCACTGCCGCCGGTGGCGTTCGACCACGAGTCGATCATCGGCTCGGCGCAGGACCGGCTGCGGGCCAAGCTGTCCTACACCAACCTGGGCTTCGCGCTGGCCCCGGCCACCTTCACCATCACCGGGCTGCGGGAGATCTACGAGGCCGCGCTCGGCCACCCGGTGGCGGCGACCAACCTGCAGCGGATCCTGACCCGCCGCGGCGCCATCGAGCCCACTCCGGCCACGGCCCGGCCCACCGCGGCCGGTGGCCGGCCGGCCACCCTGTACCGGTTCGCCGACCGCAGCCTGCACATCACCAACCCGTTCGCCGCCTTCCGCCCGCCGGCCAGCGAGGCGCGATGAGGGCGGGGATGGGGATGGAGCGACCCGAGGCGCGGTGAGGGTGGGGACGGAGCGACGCGAGGCGGGCGTGTGGAACGCGGCGACGCGGGGCAGGTGCGCGGAATGGGGCGACGCGGGGCAGGTGCGCGGAATGGCGCGGCGCGGGGCGTTTACTGTGCGGAGCCGGATGCACCGGCGGCCAGTTCCTGGAGGAAGCCGGGCATGCGGCCGGCCGCGAAGTCGTAGTAGCGGGCCCACTGCGGGGTGATCACGGTCCGGGCCATCTGCCGGTACATCGCCCGCATCCCCGCCTCGACCTGGCTGGCCTGCTCGCCGTCCAGGCCCTTGGTGGATGCGGCTATGTGCTCGCCGGGGACGCCGTCCACGATGTCGGTGGCGGCCGTGCCGCGCAGCAGCAGCGACCGGGGGCCGGTCTCCCCGTCGGTGTCGATGGTCAGTGCGACCTGCGGGCGGGCGGCCATGGCGCGGACCTTGGGCGAGATGGGTGCGCCGCAGACGACGATCTGCCCGCCGTTCCAGTGGAACCCGATGGGGATCACCCGCGGCAGGCCGTCCAGCCCGTTGTAGGCCAGCCGGGCCAGCCGGGCGGTGGCCAGCAGGTCCTGCGCACCGGGCTGGGCCAGTGCCTCGGCCATGACGTCGGCCTTCTGCTGTGCTGACTGTGGCTGTGAGTTCACCGTGTCCTCCTTATGCATTCCCTTAAGGAACTTACAAGGCAGACGCTAGCACAGCAGATTCCCTAAGGGAACTCTTTAAGTTAGAGTGGTGCCATGCAGCGGACACAGTTCGGTGAGATGGCGTGCTCGATCGCGCGCACCATGGACGTGATCGGTGAGCCCTGGTCCCCGCTCATCGTGCGGAACATCTACGTCGGGATCAACCGGTTCGACCAGATGCAGCAGAGCCTGGGCATCTCCCGCAAGGTGCTCGCGGAGCGGCTCCGCTGGCTGAGCGCCAACGGCGTGCTGGAGCAGCGGGAGTACTCCAGTCACCCGCCCCGGCACGAGTACGTGCTGACCGGCAAGGGCCTGGAGCTGTTCGAGGTGCTGATGGTGATGGTGGCCTGGGGCGACAAGTGGCTGGCGGGCGAGGCCGGGCCGCCGGTCCTGTACCGGCATCACGCCTGCGGCCAGATCAGCCACGTGGAGCTGCGCTGCTCCGAATGCGGCCAGCCGATGCGGGCCACCGACATCGACGTGCTGCCCGGCCCCGGCGCGCAGCCGCCCGCCGAGGAAACGGTGCGCGCCGCCGGTTAGGGCGGGACACGCCCTAACCGGGCCTGCCGCCTTCCTCGCCGAGTTCGCCGGCCAGCGCGGCGGGGGCACGCATCCGCCAGGCGTCGGTCACCAGTTCGGCCAGCCGCCCGGCGCTCACCCAGTCCAGCCGCAGCATCACCAGCGGCCAGCCGTCGTAGCCGGGTGTGGTGAAAAACAGCTCGGGCTCCCCCAGCAGCAGAGCCTGCTTCTCCGCTTCATCCCCGACGTACAGCACCGCGATGTCGGTCCTGATCATCCGCGGCCGGCCCGGCCGCCGCTCGGGATAGGACCAGACGAACCCCTTGCCGCCGACGCGGAAGTCGAAGCCGTCGCTGTCGATCTCCTCCACGTGCGGCAGGGCCATCGCCAGGCGGCACACATCGTCAGCGCCGGCCATCGCCGCACCCGCCATCCGGTCCCGCCACCCGCATCCGCACAGGCTAACCGCCGGTGCCGACAGCCGCCGGCATTCGGAGGGCCTGGACCTGACCAGGGATCCAGGCCCTCCATTCCCCCGATGGTGGCACGCGGGATACGGCCACTGCTGTCCCCCCGATAGGCCCCCGCGGCCACCGGGGCTGAGTCCGGAATGTCAGGTTGCGGCCGCGGCCGCCGGCCAGGGCTGGCTGCCGTCCAGCAGCGCCCGGTCGGCCGGGCTGGCCAGCCGGGGCCGCACCAGCCAGCGCAGCAGCTCGCGCGGGCCGGCCATGTCCAGGCGGCGGATCAGCCCGGGCAGCGCCTCCGACTGGCTGCGGTGCGCGGCGGCCGCCGATCTCTGGATGGCCCGGGCGGTGTGCGCGGCGGACCCGAGGTCGATGGCCCAGGTCCGCGGAGACCCGCGCGCGGTGCGGGCCACCACCGGCACCCCTGCCTGCCGGGCGGCGGCACAGGCGGCGGCCGCGGCGGCGTACGCGGCGGCGGCCGCACCGCAGCCGCCGGCCTCCGGCGCGGTGACCAGCACCAGGTCCGCGCTGGACCGGCGGATCGCGTGCCGGATCCGGGTGCTGAGCTCCTCTCGCGGCCGCAGGTGCAGTTCGCCGTCGGGGAAGCTGGCCACGGTGACCGAGGAGATGCCCAGGACCGAGGCGGCCAGCTGCAGCTCCCACGGCCGGACGGACTCCAGCCGCGCGGACTGCGTGGAGTTCAGCGGTGAGGCTTCACCCCGGGTCAGGCACACCAGGCTCAGCCTGGCACCGGCCTGGCGGAAAGCGTACAGCACCCCGCCCAGGTCGGTGGATTCCTGGCCGGGCCGGTCGGTGACGATGAGCACGCTGCCGGCCGGCGGGAGCCACCCGTCGGCGGGCACCGCGGTCATGCCCGGGGTGGCCAGGGCTGGAGCGCTGGTCATTGGGCCACTCCTTCGGGTTTCGGCGATGATCCGGGGGTAGCGGGCGGGGATGGGAATCCGGGCCGCCCGCTACCGGTGCCAGCCGTCCCCGGGGCGGGAGCGGCCAGCTGTTCTCACTGTCGAGCCCGCCGGTGCAGCCGCTGCGCAGTGGATGTGGAGACGGGATGGAGAGGGATGAAATGATCGGGATATGACGGCTCAGCTGGACGTTCTGTGCACGGGATATGCCGGTGAGCGAGTGGCCAGCACGGTGGTGCTGATCCGCGACGGGGACAGCGTGATCGTGGTGGATCCCGGCATGGTCGCCGGGCGTGAGCAGATCCTCGGCCCGCTGGCCCGGCTCGGCGTCGAGGCGGCCACCGTCAGCGACGTGGTGTTCAGCCACCATCACCCCGACCACACGCTGAACGCCGCCCTGTTCGAGCGGGCCCGGTTTCACGACTTCTGGGCCATCTACCAGGGGGACGTGTGGACCGACCGGCCGGCCGACGGGTTCGAGCTGTCGCCGTCGGTGCGGCTGATGGCCACCCCCGGCCACACCGCGCAGGACATCAGCACGCTGGTCAGCACCGACGGCGGGCTGGCCGCCTGCACCCACCTGTGGTGGTCGCAGGACGGCCCGGCCACCGATCCGCTCGCCGAGGACCAGGACCAGCTGGACCAATCCCGCGGCCGGCTGCTCGCGCTGGCCCCGGCGCTCATCATCCCGGGCCACGGCGCCCCCTTCGCCCCCGCACAGCTCCGGGCCGGGGAGACGACGTGACGAGCGAGCTGCCGGAGGCCGCTGACCCTGGCGCGCATGGGCTCGACGCCGGGCGGCTGGCGCGGGCCGGCGACTACCTCGGCCGTTATGTCGATGACGGCAAGCTGGCGGGCTGGCAGCTGGTCGTGGCCAGGGGCGGCGCCGTGGTGTGGCACGAATGCCGCGGGCTGGCCGACGTGCAGGCCGGCACTCCGGTGGGCCCGGGAACCCTGTGGCGCCTGCACTCGATGAGCAAGCCGGTGACGTCGGTGGCCGCCATGATGCTCTTCGAGGCGGGAGCGTTCGCCCTGGACGACCCGGTGGCCCGGTGGCTGCCCGAGTTCGCCGCGCCGCGCGTCTACCGGTTCGGCCCGCCGGACAGCCCGGGGACCGCGCCGTCGCCGGAGCCGATCTCGGTCCGGCAGCTGCTCACTCATACGGCCGGGCTGACCTACGGCTTCCACGGCGTGCATCCGGTGGACGCGATGTACCGGGCCGCCGAGGAGGAGCCGGGGTGGGCCGGCGCCGACCTGGCCGCCCGGTGCGAGCGCTGGGCGGCGACGCCGCTGCTGTACGTGCCGGGCACGCGGTGGATGTACTCGGTAGCCACCGACGTGCGGCGCGCTCAACACCGAGTTCTTCGTCGACCCGGCCGAGGGCTTGGCGGCGATGCTGTTCACCCAGCTGAACCCCTACGGCGCGCTGCCGCTGCAGCGCGAGCTGGCCCAGCTGATCTACCCTGCCCTGACCGGCCTGAGGTCAGCGGGCCGCTAGCGCGTGCTGCACGACGGCGGCGATGGTGTACCAGCCGAGCCCGGCCAGCGCCAGGGTGGTCAGCAGCAGCGCGATCAGGGCGGCCCGGCGGCGTGGGCCGGGCTGGGTGTGGTCGCGGACCACCGTCCACACGCCTGCGGCGCCGTGGGCGAGGGCGGCGGTGAGCATGGTGCCGTCCCAGCCGACCCACAGCGCGCTGCTCCAGCGGCGCAGGACGAAGCTGGACGTGGTGTGGGCGACGTCGGTGAGCAGGTGGACGGCCAGCAGGTGGCCGAGCACCAGCACCGACAGCAGCAAGCCGGTGAGCCGGATGAGCAGCCAGGACCGCCCGGCCACGGCGGGCCGGCCGGCCACCTGATCACTGTTCTCGTCTGCGGTGCGGGTGCTGCTCATAGGACGGGCGCCAGGATCAGTGCGCTGGCGGGCAGGCCGGCCAGCAGGGTGAGCGCGACGGTGGCCCACAGCGCCCGGCGGGTGGCGGGCAGGCTCAGGCCGGCCACGTCGGTGAGGATGAGCCGCAGGCCGTTGAGGGTGTGAAAGAGCACGGCCAGCAGGAGTGCGCATTCGAACAGCCGCAGCACCGGGGTGCCGTAGAGCTGGTGCACCCGGTTGTAGAGGCTGGCGGAGAAGGCGAGCAGGCTGACGTCGGCGATGTGCAGGGCGAGGAACGCGGCGATGCCGATGCCGGTGAGCCGGTGCAGGTAGTGCGCCCACCGGGTCGGCGCGGCGGGCAGCGAGGGGCTGAGCCCGAGGGCGCGGAGCAGGCCGCGCCGCCCGGTGGGCCCGGCCGGGCGGGCGGCCGCGGCCACGATGCCCACGGTGGCTGCGACGAGGAGCACGAGCAGCAGGCTGAACGCGGCCAGGAAGGCCACCTGCGCGGCGGTCACCGCGGCTCCCCGCCCGGGCCCATCCGGGTGAACTCCACCGGCCGCGTCGCCACCACTGGCTCCCCGTCCGGCCCGGGCCGGGCGACGGTGTAGCGCAGCCAGTTCTGGTCGTCGCGGCGGGGATGGTCGGCGCGGGCGTGCGCGCCGCGGGACTCGGCCCGGGCCTGGGCGGCGGCGACCAGGATGCGGGCCACGGTGACCTGGTTGGGCAGGTCCAGGGCCTCCTGCCAGGCGTAGTTCACCTCGGCCGGCCCGGCCGCACGCACCGTGGCCACCTCACCGGCCAGGTCGTCCAGTTCCCGGGCGGCCTGCTGGAGTCCGCCGGCGGTGCGGACCACGCCGGCGTGCGCCCACATCAGGTCTTTCATCCGCCGGGTCAGCCCGAACGGGTCCGGGCCGGACTCCCGGCGCAGCGGCGCCAGGGCCTGCCGCAGGCCGGCCGCGACCTGGCCGGGGTCCGGCTCGGTGAACCGGTGCGAGCCGAGCAGGCCGGCGGCGGTATCGCCGGCCCGGGCGCCGAACACGGTGGACTCGGCGACCCCGTTGCCGCCGAGCCGGTTGGCGCCGTGCACTCCCCCGGCGTCCTCCCCGGCCACCAGCAGCCCGCCGATCTCAGTCGAGCAATCCGGTCCGATGAGCACCCCGCCCATGTGGAAGTGCGCCGTCGGGCTGACCTCGACCGGCCCTTCGGACAGGTCCTGGCCGACCGTCCGGGTGCGTTCGGTCATGCCGGGGAACCGCCGCCGCACCTCCTCGCCGCCGAGCACCGAGGCGATGTCCAGCCACACCCCGCCGCGGGGGGTGCCCCGGCCGGCGGCGATCTCGGTGTAGCTGGCCCGGGCCACCACGTCCCGGGTGGACCGCTCCATCCGCTCGGCGTCATAGCGGACCATGTAGCGTTCACCCTGGCCGTTCAGCAGGTGCGCGCCCGCGCCGCGCAGCCCTTCCTCCAGCACCGCCCCGGTGAGCCGGGATTCCCCGGCCAGCAGCCCGGTCGGGTGGAACTGCAGCATCTCCATGTCCCGCAGCCCCAGCCCGGCCCGCCAGCACAAGCCCAGCCCGTCCCCGGTCTTCTCCCGGGCCGGCGCGGCCACCGCGTACATGGTCGCCGCTCCCCCGGTCGCCACCACGACCACCCGCGCCACGATCACCACGAACGTGCCGTGGCGGATGCTCAGACCGAGCACCCCGGCCAGCCCACCATGCTCATCGGTCAGCAGGTCCAGGGCCCGGACGTCCTCCAACTCCAGGGGGCGGGTGCGGAACATCTGGTCCCGCAGCCGGCCCATGATCTCGATCCCGGTCAGATCCCCGCGGTGCACGGTGCGGTCGAAACTCTGCCCGGCGAACGCCTTCTGGTGAATCCGCCCATCGGCGTCCCGGTCGAAGAAGCAGCCGACCTGTGTCTCCAGTTCGCCGATTACCGCGGGCGCGCCACACACCAGCGCCCAGGCGAGTTCCTGGTCGTTGAGGAACTGGCCACCGCGCAGCGTGTCGGCAAAGTGCGCCTGCACCGAGTCCGGCGCCCGCAGCGCGGCGTTGAACCCGCCCTGCACCATCCTGGTGCACCCGGATTTGCCCACGATCCCCTTGCTGACCAGCGCCACCGTCGCCGAGGGCGCCGCGCCGGCCACGTGCAGGGCACACATCAGCCCGGCGCCGCCGGTGCCGATGATCGCCACGTCGGCCCGGACCGCCTCGACAGGCGCGCCGGCGCCGGCATAACCAGATGTGGTCACCGGTCACCGGTCATCATTTTGCTGATCATCTTGCCGGGGCGCGGCAGCCAGCCGGGCAGCCGGAACCGGCGGCGGCGCAGGGCACGGATCGCGCCCGCCGGGTCCAGGCCCTTGGGGCAGTCCGCGGTGCAGCCGTACATGTAGTGGCAGCGGTCGATGCCGTCGGCCGCGGCCACCCGGGCCAGCCGCTGAGCGGCCGCGCCGTCGCGGCTGTCGGCCACCAGGACCAGCGCCCGGTTCAGCGCGGCCGGGCCGAGGAAACCCCGGCCGGCCGCGGCGATGCCGCACGAGGACCAGCAGGCGCCACAGGTGATGCAGTCCAGCCGCGGGTCGATCAGCGCCCGCTCCGGGCTGTCCGGGCGGATCCGGGCCGGCTCAGCCCCGCTGGTGCGCGGCACGAAGTACGGGGTGACCGCCTGCCACTGGGCGAAGAACGGCGCGGTGTCCACCACTAGGTCCCGCAGCACCGGCAGCCCGGTCAGGGGCTCCACGTGCACCGGGCCGCCGCCATCGGGGATCTCCGCCTGGCAGGCCAGCACCGCCCGGCCGTTCACCCGTACCGTGCACGTGCCGCACATCGCCACCCGGCAGGAGTACCGGAACGCCAGCGTCGCATCGGTGTCCCGCTGGATGGCCAGCAGCGCGTCCAGCACCTTCATCGGCCGGATCCGGCCCACCGTGTACTCCTGCAGCCGCGGCGGGTCACTGCGGCGCACCAACACCCGTACCGTGCCGGGCCCCGTGCTGGCGGGCCCGGTGCTGGCGGAATCCGTGCTGGCGGGCTCCGTCACAGCCCGAGTCTCCGGTAGGCTTCCTGCGCCCGCTGGGCGGCCCGCGCGGCGACGTCGGAGTAGGTGGACCGGCCGTGGGCGTCCATGGCCACGAACAGCGGCCCGAACTCCCGCACCCGGAACTTCCACCAGCACTCCGGCATCAGGTCCAGCCAGTGCGCTTCCTCGATCGCCTCGATCTGCGTCGTCTGATAGCTGGCCGCGCCGCCGGTGATCGCCAGGTAGGCCCCGCCCAGCTCGGCCAGCACCCGGCCGGACTCTGCGCTCAGCCCGCCCTTGCCGATGATCACCCGCGCACCGCGTTCCAGGCACGGGCGGGTGAACCGGTCCATCCGCATCGACGTCGTCGTGCCCACCGACAACGGCTCGAACCCGCCATCATCGCCGCGGCGCACGTTCGGCGCGGTGTGCAGCAGCGCGGCACCGGCCAGCGGCGCCGGCGGGTCCACACCCTCGTCGGCCATCCGGATCAGGCTGGCGTCCCGCACTCCCCAGACGATCCCGTCCAGCAGCACTTCCTCGCCCACTCGCAGCGAGCGGACGGTGTCCTCATCCAGCGGTGTGGTCAGGCATCGGGGCACGAGGGATTCTTTCACGCGCCCCGGGCAGGGGAAAGAGCCGGCGGGCGGCGCCGGTTGCCCGGAGCCGCCCGCCGCTGGTGGTGCCGCGGTCCTGCCTGCGGATCAGGATTTGGCCAGCGCCGCCACGAGCTTGGCGCCATTGACGGTGCCGAGGCCGCTGGACAGGTCGTAGCCCTTGACCGCGGTGAAGCCCTTGACGACGTGGGACTTGCCGCCCTGGGAGAACGCGACCGTGTTGTTGCCACGGGTGATGTCGGGCAGGCCCGCCGATCCCGGACCCAGCTTGTACAGGGCCGCGTTCAGGTCGCCCAGGTCGTGGCCGGCCACCTGGTCGGCGATGGCCACGATGCCGGCGAACGTCGGCGAGGCCCAGCTGGTCCCGCCGACCAGCGTGAAGCTGCCACTGAGGTAGATGATCGCCGCCCCGTCGATGGCCGCGCTGAGCGACACATCGGGAACGCCGCGGTGGTTGCCGGTCACTGAGGAGACCGACTTCTGGAACGCGGGCCGGGGGAACACCGTGGACGCGCCGCCGCCGCCGGAGGCCGGGCCACCAGCCAGCTGGGTGTCGTTCCACACGTTGTCAGGGGCGGTCCGCGCGCCGGACTGGTTGAGGTGCAGCTGGGTGCCGCCAACCCCGGTGACCAGCGGGTCCGATGCCGGCCAGTTGACCACCCGCTTGGTGAAGAACGTGCTCTGCGACGCGTCCGACGGGCTGCTGGCCCCCGCGTCACCGGAGGACGCCAGCACGCTCACCTTGTCCTTGGCGGCCAGCGTGTAGGCGCCGCGCAGGCCCATGATCGACTTGGCGCTGGGGAAGGTCTGCTCGGCGGCGCCGAAGCTCTGCGAGATGACGTCGCCCAGCTTGTGGTTGAGCACGAACTCCTCGGCCTTGACGATCTGCGGGAACCCGGCCGTGCCGATGGTCTCGTTCTTCGGCGTCTCGGCCAGCAGGATATTCGCCTTCGGTGCCATCGCGTGCGCCCACTCCACGTCCAGCGTCGTCTCGCCCGCCCAGTCGGAGTTGGTGCCGGGCTTGCCCACCGGAGTGATGATCTTGAACGACGGCGGGGCGGGCAGCCCGAAGCCCTTGTCGAAGCCGGCCAGGTCCGACTTGATCGACGGGGACCCGAACGCGTCGACCAGCACGATCGTCTTGCCCTGACCCTCGTGCCCGGCCTTGTACAGCGACGCCATGTCGTAGGCGGCGCGAATCTGCGCCGGCCCGTAGCACGGAACACCGAACTGGGCCTTGCACTGGGCGATCGTCGGCGGCTTGGCACCCGGAACCGCACCGAGCGGGATCGCGAACGGGACAGCCGCCGGTGCGGCCGACGCGACGGCGGCCCCAGAGGAAACAACGGCGAGGCTTCCGGCCGCCGCCACCATTGCCCCGGCTAGCGTCCCCCACATTCGTGGCATTCGGGTCCTCCTCCAGTAGGTGTCACGTGTGACGAAAGGGTGTGCCCGGCACGAAAGAGTGTTACATGCGGAGGACCCGCTGAAAACGTCGAATAGGTAACAACATGGGACGGGCCCGGGGCTGGCGTGCTGCCAGCCCCGGGCCCGGTGGTTATGGTGTGCGGCCCTGGGTCAGTGCCCAGACGCGGCCGCGGCCGCGTAGAAGAACGACGGGCCGTCGGGGGTGCCGACGCCGGTCTCGTCGTCATAGCCGGGCGTGTCGTGCAGGGTCGAGCTCTGCACGTCGATGGTCTGCAGCAGGTAGGACTTGCCCTCGCTGCCGTTGAGGTTGTTCACATAGTTGGTGCGGACTTCCGCCTGCGGGGACTTCGGCGCGGTGATGTCGTGCAGCGCCGGGGTGCCCAGCATCCGGTAGTACAGCGGGTTGATGAAGCCCAGCGAGTGGCCGGTGAACTGATCGGCCACCGCCACCACGCCGGCCATCAGCGGCGAGGACAGGCTGGTCCCGCCGATCCGGTACTGCGCCCAGTAGGTGCCGTTGGGGAACGTCTGGGTCTCGCCGACCTCGAACCCGGTGTTCGGGTCGCCGGGCATCGCGATGTCCGGGACGGCCCGCATCGGGGTCTTGCCCCAGTACTCCGAGACGTCCTTGGCCACCCGGCCTTTCTGGTAGAACGGCTGGCCGAACAGCACGCTGGTGCCGCCGCCACCGCCGGAGGAGTAGGCTCCGGGCGGCGCCGGGGCCCACTTGCCCTTGGTCAGCGTGCTGTAGTCGCTCTGCCAGCCGTACTCGCCCAGGTGCTGGCCGTTCTTGCCGATGTAGACGCTGGTGCCGCCGATCCCGCTGACGTACGGCAGGTCGGACGGGAAACCCACGGTCTTGGCGCTCGGGTGGGCGCCGCCGTCGGTCTCGTCGCCGGCGTCACCGGAGGAGAAGTTGACCGTGATGCCGGTCAGCGCGGCCTCCATCGAGTACTGCTCGTAGAACTTGACGTAGGCCTTGCCGAGCACCTTGATGTTGTCGGTGCCGTCGCTCCACGAGTTGGTGATCACGGAGGCGACGTGGTGGTCGATCGCACCGGCCCACGCCTCGTCAAGCCCGGCACCGCAGTCCTTGGCGCCGATGTAGGTGACGTTGGCACCCGGCGCCATCGCGTGCACGGCCTCGACGTCGAGGGTCTCCTCGCCGTACCAGCCCTGCGGACCGCATACCTTCTCCAGGTCGTAGCCGTTGGGGCCGGGGGTGCTCTGGGCGAACTGGCCGGGCCCGAACTGCGGCTGGCCGTGCACCTTGCTGTACTTCTGCGCGTCGGTGTAGACCGTCGGCGCGGCGTAGGCGTCGGTGATGGCGACGGTGACGCCGCGGCCGTTCTTGCCCTTGTTCAGCAGCGACTTCTCACCGAAGGCGTCCTGGTACTGGCTCGGGGTGTACCCGCAGATCACGTACGGCTGGTGCTTGCCGTAGGCGCCCGGCTTGTCGGTGGCCATCTTCTGCCCGTAGTAGGACGAGCAGGGCTGCACCCCGTAGCGGGCCCCCTGCGGCGGGCCGGGCAGCGTGGCGTCCGGCTTCTTCAGCGTGGCGCCCTGGTCGATGCCGATCGTCCCGGCGAACGCGCCGCGGACCGCGGCCGGCGTGCCGGCGGCCAGGCTCAGCCCGGTGGAGTTGGCGTGCAGCGTCCCGCCCCGGTAGACGTAGTTGCGCACCGTGGTGCCGAAGGCCTTGTCGACCTGGCCGACCGAGCCACTGGCCTCGATGTACATGCCGCTTGGCAGGGTGGTGCCGACCCGGAAACCCTGGGACCGCAGCCAGTTCTGCACGGCGGTGACGCTGCTGCGGGCCGGGCCGTACCGCGCGTTGAACTGCGCGTTGGTCAGCCAGTGGCCGTAGCGGGCACTGCCCGGGGTGGAGATCGCCTGGAGAGTGGCAGCCGCCCCGGCCTGGTCGCGCATGTTCAGCAGCACGCCGAAGTCGATCTTCTGGCCGGACGGGGTGGCACCCAGGTTCCTGGCCTGCCCGAGCCAGCCCGGGGAGCTTCCCGCCAGGGCGAACCGCGGCGTCGCGGCGGACGCGGACGCCGACCCGGCCAGAGCCGCGAGGGACAGGGTCGTCACGCCGGCGACCACGCCGGCGGTGAGTCTGAATCGGACGCTTGGATGAGGCCTCATATGGTTACCGCTCCCCTGCAGGTAGGCACAGCCCCGGGCGGGCCCGAGGCAGACAAACCGCCCGGATCGTATTGAGACCAGAGCATCGCATCAGCGCTAGGGTGCCCACCAGCCCCAGGTATGGCCGACTTATGACATGTCATGTATTCGACATTGCTTCGTTATAAACTTCCGCCCCGGGCCGGTCAGTAGCCGTGTTCGAGGGTGCCGTCGGCGTGCACCCGCAGCCGGGCCCGTTCGCCCCGCCAGCACTGGATGCTGACCGCGACCGGGTTCATCGAGATGTGCGTCCAGGCGTACTCGACGGCCACCGCGAAGGCGGTGGTGGCCCCGCCCAGCCCCTGCGGGCCGATGCCGAGCGTGTTCACGGCCGCCAGCAGGCCGGCCTCCAGTTCGGCGATGTCCGGCTCGGGATGCGCCTGGCCGACCGGCCGCAGCGTGGCCCGTTTGGCCAGCGTCATGCAGCCCTCGGCGGTGCCGCCCAGGCCGACCCCGACCACGGTCGGCGGGCACGGCCGGGGCCCGGCGGCCAGCACACAGTCGATGACGAACCGCTGCACCCCGGCGACCCCGTCGGCGGGGTTGAGCATGGCCAGGAAGGACATGTTCTCCGACCCCGACCCCTTCGGCATCAGCAGGATGTCCAGCACGTCGGAACCAGGCTCGAAGTCCAGGTGCACCACCGGGACGCCCGGGCCGGTACCGGTCTGCCGGTTCGCCCGCGTCAGCGGGTGCACCACGCTGGACCGCAGCCCGTACTTCGCGGTGGCGCGCTCGATGCCGGTGGACAGCGCGGTGTGCAAGGCGGAGCCGTCCAGGGGGAATCTCGTGCCGGCCCGGACGAAGAACACGCAGATCCCGGTGTCCTGGCAGACGATCATCCCGGTCTCATCGGAGGTGCGCACCGCCTTGACCATGATGTTCAGCCGGGTGCGGGCCGCGCCGTCCTCCTGCCCGGCGGCGGCGGCGACCGCGCCGCGCACGTCCGGCGGCAGGTCGGTCAGCGCCCGCTTGTACAGGCCGGCCACCGCGTCGGCCAGGCCGTCGTAGAACCCGGGTGAGCCCGGTGTCAGCCGTGCTGTCACGTCGCCGCCCCTCTTGCCTGGACCCGCCGATGCGCGGTAAGACCTTTGACCAGCCCGCGACGGTACTTACCCGGCTGGCGGGTGTCAACGCCCGGACCGGCCGCAACCGCGTTAGGAGACACGATGGCAGACACCCCGGCGGATCCGCCCGGGCCGGCCCGCACCGGGGCCGACGCGCTGGCCGGGGCGCTGCTGCGGCACGCCGGGCGGCCCACGGTGTTCCTGGTCACCGGCAACCAGAACCTCCCGCTCGTGGACTCGCTCGGCCGCCGGGACGTGCGGCTGGTGCACACCCGGCACGAAAGCGGCGCCGGGTACATGGCCGAGGGCTGGGCCCGCTCATCCGGCGAGCCCGGTGTCTACCTGGTCACCGCCGGGCCCGGGCTGACCAGCGCGCTCACCCCGCTGGCCAGCGCCCGGGCGGCCGAGGTGCCGGTCATCCTGCTGTCTGCCTCGCACCCACGCGAGCACGACGGCATGGGCGCGTTCCAGGAACTCGACCAGGTTCAGCTCACCAGGCATTTGTGCAAGGCGTCGATTCGCTGTCTGAACGGTGACCAGGCGGCCGCCGTGCTCGACTGGGCGTGGCAGCAGGCAGCGGAGTTCCCGCCCGGCCCGGTGCACGTCGAACTGCCCGCCGACGTGCTCACCGAGCCGGCCCCGGCCGACCGGCCGGTGTCCTGGTCGTCGATCCCGCTGCACGTGCTGGCCCGGCCGGGCCAGCAGGCAGGCGCCGCGCTGCTCCGCCGCCGGGCGCAGAAGATCGCCCGGTCGCTGCTGTCCGCGAAGCGTCCGCTGATCCTGCTGCGGCCCGCCCTGGGCCGGTGCGCCGCGGCCGCCGACCTGGGCCGGCACGTGCCGGTGCTGACCGTGGAAAGCCCGCGCGGCCTGCGCGATCCGGCCTGGGTGGATGAGCAGGAGCTGATCGGCTCGGCCGACCACATCGCGCTGCTCGCACCGGCCGACTACGCGGTCGGCTTCGGCGCCATCGGCTCCGCCCAGGTGCACGCCTACCCCGAGGCCGGGCCGGCCCTGCTCGCCGACCTGGCCACGCTGCTCGGCCGGGAACGGCCGGCCGCGCAGGAGGACGGGCCGCAGGCGGCCGGGCCCGCGGCTGGCGGGACCGTGGCGGCGCGGCGGGCGGGCGAGCGGGCCGGGCCGGCCTGCTCCCCGCCGCATCCGCTGGACGTGGCGGCCGCGGTGGACCGGGCTGCCGGCGGCGACGCGGTGCTGGCCATCGACGGCGGGGAGTTCTGCCAGTGGATCCGGCACGGGCTGCGCGGCCGGCTGGCCCAGCAGCTCATCAACGGCAAGCTCGGCGCCATCGGCGGGTCGATCCCGCTGGCCATCGGGGCCTCCCTGCACGCGCCAGGCCGGCCGCACCTGGCGTTCACCGGCGACGGGTCGTTCGGCTACTACTCCGCCGAGATCGACACCGCCGTCCGGCACGGCGCCCGGCTGACCATCGTGGTCGGGGTGGACGGCAGCTGGGGCAGCGAGTGGCACCAGCAGCAGGCCCGGTTCGGCGGGCGCAGCTACGCCACCGCCATCGGCGGGCCACGGTACTCGCTGGTCGCGCAGGGCTACGGCGCGCACGGCAGCGAGGCCGACGACGCCGCCCAGTTCGAACGCCAGCTCACCGCGGCACTGGCCGGGGCCGGCGTGTCCTGCCTGGCGGTCCGCATCCAGCGGGCGGCCAGCCCGGCCCTGTGATCTTGCCGGCCGGGCCGTAGCGGGGCGGAAGGCAGGTAGCCGGCGGCCGCGGTCTGGCCCACCGGCCCGCGGGCTGGCCTAGTCTCGGCAGATGACCCGGTTCCTGTATCTCGTCCGGCACGGCGAGGCGTCGCCGCACGACGGGCCGCTCAGCGAGACCGGCCGGGAGCAGGCCCGGCTCACCAGGGACAGGCTGCGGCAGGTGCCGCTCGCCGCCATCCTGCACGGCCCGCTGCCCCGGGCGGCGCAGACCGCCGCCATCATCGCCGGCGGGTTCCCCGGCGTTCCGGTGACCGACTCGGACCTGGCCGGCGACTACATCCCCTCCGACCCCGACCAGGCTGACCTGCCAGCCGCCTACGCACGCTTCATCAGCGGCTACACCGCGGCTGAACGCGCCCTCGGGGCCCGGCTCGCCGGCGCCGCGGCCGCCGAGTTCGGCACCCCCGGCGCCGGGGACGGCGACACCCACGAACTGATCGTGACCCACAACTTCCTGATCGGGTGGCTGGTCAGCCAGGCGCTGGCCGCACCTCCGTGGCGCTGGCTCGGGCTCAACCAGATGAACGCCGCGCTGACCGTGATTGCCTACCAGCCCGGCTTGCCACCCAGCCTGATCACCTTCAATGACGCCGGGCACCTCCCGCCCGCGCTGCGCTGGACCGGGTTTGCTTCGTCGGCCAGGCCGCCATCGGTCTGAGCCCGGTGCGGTCAGCGGCCGTCATCCAGGGCCGGCTTCCTGGCGTTCGTCGTCCTGCCTGATGGCGAGGACCTGCTGCGCTGCCTGCGTGAGCGCTCCGGTGAGCCGAGGGTGGCCAGGCGGTAGCCGAATCCGTACGGTGCCCGCGACTGATGGCGAGCCGAGGTTTCCACGGCCATATCCGTGCTGCGCATGATCGGCCGGCCTGCGGCTTCCAGCGCCGCCACCAGTGCGTGGTCCTCACCCGTGCCCAGGGACTGGAATCCGCCGGCCGTCAGGTAGGCCGATGCGCGCACTGCGAGGTTGGCTCCGTGCACGTGCGGGTGTGATTCCGCCTCGTGCGCGTACCGGGCGGCGAACACATCCGGCAGGTGGCCGGGGTGCCCGGACCAGTCGCTGACGCTGACCGTGCCCAGGACGGCATCCCAGCCCGCCTCGGCGTAGCTGATCTGCCGGGCCAGCCAGTGCGGTGGCACCAGCGTGTCGGCGTCGGTGGTCGCGAGCCACACCTGCGCAGGGTCGGTGCCGCGGGTGATGCGCAGTGCTTCGGTAAAGCCCGTGGCACGGGCTGAACCCACCCGTCGGGCCTTGATCTCGACAACCTCGGCTCCAGCCGCCCGGGCGCACTGCGCGGTGCGGTCGGTGCACGCGTCGGCGACGACGAACGTATGGACTGGCCGGGCACCAGCCTGCCCCGCGGCGCGGCGCAGCGCGGCGAGGCAGCCGGGGAGTGACTCTTCCTCGTCGTGCGCGGGCACCACCAGGCCGATCGCCTTGATCATGCGAGCCCTGTGGCCTGCGCCACCGAGGTCGCCTCACCGTCGGTGCGGACGTAGACCTCGGCCAGGAAATCGCGCTCCCGGTGCGTCGCCAGCCGGGCCAGGCCGCGGGTGGCCGCGAGAGCATGATGCACCTCGCCGCCGCTGCGCGGGTATTCGGCGACGGGGTGCAGCCAGTGCACGGCGAGCAGGTTCGCGTCCGGGCGGAGCGCCGCGGTGATGCGGCAGACCATCTCGTCCAGATCGTGGCCGCCGAAGTAGTAGAGCAGTTCAGAGGCGACGATGAGGTCGAACCGGCCGCTGGGCCAATCGGCCGGCAGCACCCGGTGCTCCACCCGCACCTGGGGCAGGTGCCGGGTCCGTCCGGCCGCCGCGTGGACGGCGGCCGGGGCGAGGTCACAGGACAGCAGCCTGGCGCAGCGGGGAGCCAGCAGTTCGGTCAGCACGCCGATGGAGCAGCCCGGCTCGAAGGCCTCGCGGTAGTGCTGCCGCGGCAGCATGGCCATACTGATCGCGTACTTGCGTGCTTCGTACCAGCGGCTGGAGAATCCCCACGGGTCAGCCGAGGCCTCGTACATGGCATTGAAGTAGCCCGCGTCGAGCGTCGGCGGAGTGCCAGTCACGGCAGCAGCACCTCCTGCGGCCTGGAGAAGTGGGCGACCACACCAGGCGTGAGCACCGGCTGTCCCGAGGGTTCGCGGTCCTCCAGCTGGCTGGCGAAACAGCGGATCGCCGCCTGTTTGCCCGCGAGGACGCGGGGCGGCAGCGGCACGCGCAGGGCCTGATGCCATGGCACCCGCGGGTCACCGGGATAAGCCCAGTGCCACATCCAGACCGGGTAGCCGAGGGTGGCCGGGCAGGCGCGCCGGGCCGCTCGCCCGGCCGCTTCGTGATCAGCGTGCGCGTCCCACGGCCACGGGGCCAGGCAGACATCGAACCCAGCGGTCAGGTCGCGCAAATCGGCGGTGAGCGCTGCCTCGCACCCGGCCAGCCCGGTGTCTGGCCGCCGGAGCCTGATGACCTCGGTGCATTCTGCGCCCAGGACGCGCAGCGCGTCGGCGGTCTCCGCCACCCGGCGCGCGGCCAGCGCGGCCGGATCGGCCGCGGGATGCGAGCCTTCCCCGTCGGTGATCGCGACCAGGCGGACCCGTGCTCCCGCGGCGGCGAGCAGAGCCATCGTGCCGCCGACGCCGAGCACTTCATCGTCGGGATGGGCGGCAATCACCACGGCGCTGGCCCAGTTCCCGAGCCTGGCGCGGGGCAGCCGGCCGAGCGCCGGCCAGGAGCGCCAGCTGACCTCATCGGTGCCGGGCGCGTCGATCCGGTTCGGTGCGTCCTGCCTCACCATGCCGCCCCGAGCCGCGCGACGGTCTCACCGAGCGAAGCGAGATCCCGCTCGGCATGATGCTGGCGCAGGTACACGGTGAGGTCGGCGACCCGGCGCGAGTGCGCTGCGTCGTGGCTCAGCGGCCCGGCGCCCAGAGCCCGGCCCACCCGCCGGATGACCTCGCTGGCGGCCGCCTCGACCAGCGCCCGTACCCGCAGCGCCCGGATCGGCCCGTCATCTTTGAGATCCGCGGGATCCGCGTCGATGCCGTCCGCGGCATCGTCCAGGGCCATGCGGGCTGCCTGCAGGGCGATGTCCACCCCGCCCAGGTGGGCCAGCGCGTGCGGGCCCACGTCGCGCTCTGCCGCGGCGGCCAGCAGCGCGCCGCCGACCGCGCGGGCACCGCCGTACCAGCATGCGGCGACGCCGACGCCACCGTGAGCGAACCCAGGCCGGGCGGTGTACCCGCCGGGTGGCCCGACCGGGTGAGCGACGACGCCGGTGAAGCCGATGTCCAGCGTGTCGCTGGCGGCCATCCCGGTGGCGGGCCAGCTTCCCGGGATCGGCGTCAGGGATTCCGTGGTCACCGCGAACAGCCGCTTCCCGTCCGGAGCCGCCGCTGTGACCAGGGCATGTGTGCATGAGTAGGCGCCTGAGCAGTACTGTTTCGTGCCGTCCAGCCGCCAGCCCGTGGACGTATAAGCAGCGTCCAGCCCGGGGCCCGGCGGGTGGGCGGCCCACACGCCCCATTTGCTGCCTGGCGGCGATTCCGGTCCGCCCAGCTCGGCCAGGATGGCCACCGCGTCCGCGTGCCCCTCGCCCAGCCTGGCCAGCGACAGGTCATCCTCGGCCAGGCCCGCGAACGCGGCCCACCGTTCCCTGGTGCGCCCGCTGCCGGGCAGCGGCAGATCGAGCCGCCCCGACTCCACTGCCCGCACAAATGCCTCGCCCGCCGAGCTCGCAGTCCCCGTTGTCATGCCGCCCCTTTCGCCGTGCCGGCGAGCACTACCCCCGTGACCGGGGTCCATGCGTCCGGCGGTCCAGGCATACGGCGGGTTGCTGCGGGTAGGCGGCGCCGCATGCGCATCATCAGCGACCTGGAACAGGCCACTACGCTCGATCGCCTCGTCGGGCTGGGACAGCGAGCGGCGAGGCTGATACCCCGGGGCGGCGCCCGCGATTTCCTGCACGGTGTCTGGCTCGGGCACCCGCTGCACCCGGTGCTGGCCCAGGTGCCGGCCGGGGCGTGGCTGTCAGCCAGCCTGCTTGACGGCTAGCTTTCGCCGAGTTTCCTGGCGAGTTCGTCGCGGCCCATTTTGGACCGGCCCGGCAGATCGCGCTGCTGGGCGATCTTGTAGAGCTCCGCGCGGGTCTTCGGTGAGGCGCCGCCGGTGCGCTTGCGCTGGGCCACGGCCGCACCCTGCTTGCCGAGCGCGGTCCGGGTCTTGGCCGGCATATGCGAGATGGTCTTCTTGTCAGCCGCGGACCGCTGGGCCTTCTTTACGTTGCGCTTGGCCGCCTTCGCCTGTTTGCTCGTCGCCATCCTTCCCGCTCCCTTCAGCGTCGTTAGCGGGCTTGCTCTACCCGGGAACTTCGCCGTCTAACAAGGCTGTGGCGTACCCGGAACGCATCTCTCCGGATGACGTGGTGAACCGGGCCTGCAGGCAGCGGGCGAGGGTGTGGTCCAGAACGGGCAATGGCGGCGGGGTGGGTGTGGTGTCCAGGCGGGTGAAGGCGTGTACGGCGGGTTCGCTGGCGTGGGCGGCGAGCCAGGCGGGGCCGGCCAGGTCACGGATGGCGATGACGATCTGGCGGAGCATCCCGGCCGATGGGGCGGTGCTGGTGATGCCGGCGGCGAGCTGGTCGAACAGCAGGGCGCGGTGGCGGACGAGGGCTGTGGGGGCGTGCTGGGCGATATCACGGACCACGGCACGGGTTCGGCTGAGAGCGGTCATTGGCGGGCATCTCCAGGTCGGTCAGTGGATGGGCACTGCTACCCGCCGCGAGCGGATGCATGCCTCCCACCACACGCTTGTGCCTGAGGACCCGTCGGCGGCGGCCGGAATCCCGCGCCGCGCCCCATCAGCGGGTGCCGCTTGTGAGCACGCGCTCCGCGGCACTAGACCGGAGGGATTCGAGCACGCTCGCCTGATGATCCGCCCGGGCGATGAGGGCGTCAAGACGTCCAGCGTCGAGCCGGCTATCCCGGTTGGCAAGCACGCGAAGCGTTCGCCACCCGGCGGCCTTGCCCGCCACGCCGAGATGGAGGAACTCCGTCTCTTCGAGGTCACTGAGCGGGGATCGGGTCAGCAGGTAACCGTTGAGCTTCAGGCGCCCGGCCTTCTCGCCGGCCCATGCGGCGAGCACCTTATAGCGGCGGACCTGGATACCGAGTGCGGCCATGATCTGCAGCAGCGCGGACCTGTCCTCGGTGATGTCGTCCGCCAGCGTACTCAGGACCATGGCGCGCTCGCTCGCTGGCTCGGCCGACGCCACCATCCGCCGGGCCAGGCTCATACCGATGGTCGCGCCGGCGAGATGGTCGTTGAGATAGACCCCGAGCAGGACCTGCCTTGGGTGCTGTGGGGTTTGTGTAGCCATTGTCTCCTCCTTCGCGGATGCGGTCGCTGTTCAGCTTCCGGGGTGGATCAAGGCGCGGGCGATGTGTTCGAGCGGGTGTGGCCGCACGCCGGACGGCGCGAGCACGATGTCACCCGGTCGCGCCTCGGGGACCGGAAGCGGCCTGCCTCGCTGCGCCGTCCGCACCAGATGAGCCATCCGCGCCTGGATGTTCCGGTAAAAACGCCGCTGCGTCCACCGGCCGAAGAGCAGGAACCCCCACCGGATGACCGGGTTCTGGATCGGCGCGCGCCGCGAATATCCGGCGACGCGGAACGTGACCAGGCCGGTGCCCAGGTTCTTGATCACTTCGTAGCTGAGCCGGCCTTCCTCAAGGTGGCCGGCCAGAGTCTGGTACCACCAGCCCCAGACGCGCTCCGGGCCGTCGCCGGTGTCCCGCTCCTCGTCGAGGACCCCCGTGACGCGGACCCCCAGGTAGAAACGCAGGCCGAAGAACCGCGCCTCCAGCAGTATGTTCCTGCCGAGGAGCTCGCTGCCCCGCCGGTAGACGCCGCGCAGGATCCGGGCGTCGGCAAACTCGTACTCGCTGACCAGGCGGCACGCGGTTTCCCACGCGCCGCCGGGCTCCGGCGGACCGGGCCCTTCCCGGCCGATGACCGTCGCGCCGGAGTCGACGTGCCAGTGCCCCTGGACCGCCTCGGCACCATGCTCCGGGGCACGCGCCGGGTTGTAGTTGATCCGGAGGCTGGCCAGTTCGTCGAGCGCCGCGGCCTCGTCGAAGTGGCTGAACAGTTGCTCGCGCACTTACTCGCTGTCCCTCAGCGAGTCGCCCATCAGCCAGAACATCGGCGGCCAGAGGCCGACGAACAGCGCCCTGCGCTCGGCGTTGCCGCGCTCGTCCTGGTCGACCGTTTTGGCCCGGATCCACAACCCGACGCACAGGCCTATCGAGCCGAGCGATGCCGCGTAAAAGTGCGTGCTGCGCACTCCTATTCTCCCCACGGCTTCGCTGGCCTTGATCAGCCGATCCCCCGTGTCTGCCTGAAACACCCGCACCACCTCGGCACAGTGGCTGCCCGCAGTGCGACCATTTACCCATGACGACGGTGACCCGTTCAGCCCAGCTGCGGACCGTCCTTGGTTGGCCGGTCGGGATCGCGGCAGTTAGCTGGCGCTACATGTGGCGGACCACACCACTGCATCGCTCAGAGGAACCGGGCACCCGCGCCGACCTGCCCGGCCTCAGGTACGACACCAGTGGTTTCGCCGACCGGCACCAGCCGCTTGACGCGGGTGTGGGACCCATGCTGCACCGCTCATACGCGGTGCGGATCGCCGGCGGCAGCATGCCCCCCTCGGCCCTGATCGACCTGGTGTCCGCCAGAATCAATCAGGCATCTCCGGAGATGGCAGTCTTCCGCAAGACGCGTGGCGCCAGCAGCGCCCTGCGGCAGGGCGATGAATTCATCGTCCGCATGCCAGGGCCGTGGGACGGTCCCGTCCGGGTGGTGCGCCGTGATGAGAGCTCATTCCGGCTCGCCACGCTGGATGGTCACCTGGAGGCCGGCGAGATCGAGTTCCGGGCAGTGCCTGACGGTTACGCGCTGCGCTTTGAGATCGAGTCGTGGGCCAGGGCGGGCGACCGGCTGTCGGCCCTGCTCTACAACAAGCTGCGGCTGGCCAAGGAGATCCAGCTCAACATGTGGACGCACTTCTGTGTCCGGGCCGCCGGATTGGCCGGCGGCCGCCCCCAGGGCGGTGTCAGCATCCGCACCCGCTGGATGCCCTGGCCCTGAACGCGGCAGTGCCGTCAGACTCGGCCCTGCAGAGGCGCGCTGCCCGGCCACACCGTGATAACCACCGGGTGGTCGGCATGAACTAACGTCGCGGGGTAGAGAGCCCTGACCGCCCGCTGCATCCTGGAGGTGCCCGTGACTACCCCACTGACTGATGTTGATCTCGCCACGGCGGCCGAACTCGGCCAGCAGCTCCGGGTGGACTCGGTTCGCTCGAGCACGTCAGCCGAATCCGGGCATCCGACCTCCAGCATGTCCGCGGCCGACCTGATGGCCGTGCTGGTCGGCCGGCACCTGCGCTTCGACTGGGACAACCCCCGTCACCGGGGCAACGACCACCTGATCTTCTCCAAGGGCCACGCCTCGCCTCTGCTGTACTCGATCTACAAGGCCGTCGGCGTGGTCTCCGACGAGGAGCTGATGACCGGCTACCGCCGTCTCGGGTCACGGCTGGAAGGCCACCCCACCCCGGTGCTGCCCTGGGTCGACGTGGCGACCGGGTCGCTGGGCCAGGGCCTCCCCGACGGCGTGGGCGTCGCACTGGCCGGCAAGTACCTGGACGAGCTGCCCTACCGGGTCTGGGTGCTGTGCGGTGACAGCGAGATGGCCGAAGGGTCCATGTGGGAGGCGCTGGACAAGGCCTGGCACTACAAGCTGTCCAACCTCGTCGCCATCGTGGACGTGAACCGGCTGGGCCAGCGTGGTCCCACCGAGCTGTCCTGGGACCTCAAGACCTACCGGCGCCGGGCCGAGGCGTTCGGCGCCCGGGTGTTCGAGGTGGACGGCCACGATGTCGCCGCGATCGACGACGTCATGTCCCGGGCGGGTGATCTGAGCGGCGAGCAGCCGACCGTCATCCTGGCCCGCACCCGCAAGGGCCGCGGGTTTTCCGAGGTCGAGGACGCCGAGGGCTGGCACGGCAAGCCGCTTCCCGCGGAGATGGCCGAGCGGGCCATTATCGAGCTGGGCGGCGAGCGCCAGCTGAGTGTCCGCGGCCCCCGGCCGGCGGACGCCGCGAATCGGCCGGCCGCCGGCGGCACCGAGATCAAGCTGCCGTCCTACCGGCGCGGTGAGAAGGTCGCGACACGCAAGGCCTACGGGGAGGCGCTGGCCGCGGTCGGCGTGCGCCCGGACGTCGTGGCGATGGACGGCGAGGTCAGCAACTCGACGTTCGCCGACCTGTTCGCCAAGGCCCATCCCCGCCGGTACTTCGAGATGTACATCGCCGAGCAGCAGATGATCGCCGCGGCGGTCGGCATGTCGGTGCGCGGCTACCGGCCCTTCGCCTCGACCTTCGCCGCCTTCCTCACCCGGGCCTACGACTTCATCAGGATGGCCGCGATCTCCCGGGCCAGGATCTGCCTGTCCGGTTCGCACTCCGGGGTGGAGATCGGCGCCGACGGGCCGTCCCAGATGGCGCTGGAGGACCTGGCCATGCTGCGCGCCGTGCACGGCTCCACGGTGCTGTATCCCAGTGACGCTGTGAGCGCCGCGGCGCTCGTCGCGGCCATGGCCGACCTGGACGGCGTCTCGTACATGCGCACCACCCGCGGCGCCTACCCGGTGCTGTACGACGACGGCGACACGTTCCCGGTGGGGGGCAGCAAGGTGCTGCGCTCGTCCGGTTCGGACCAGGTGACGCTGGTCGGCGCGGGCGTGACGCTGCACGCCTGCCTGGCCGCCGCCGATGAGCTGGGGGCCGGCGGCATCAGCGCCCGGGTGATCGACCTGTACTCGGTCAAGCCCGTCGACACCGGCACGCTCACCGCGGCCGCGGCGGCCACCGGCGGCCGCCTGGTGCTGGTAGAGGACCACCACCCCGAGGGCGGCCTGGGTGCCGCGGTGCTCGAGGCGCTGGCCGGCACCGGGCGCACCGACCTGTCCGTCGTGCACCTGGCCGTGACGGAGATGCCCGGATCGGGAACCGGCGACGAACTGATGGACGAGGCCGGGATCAGCGCCGCCCATATCGCGGCCGCCGCCCGGCGCCTGGCCGGCAAGGGCTGACCAGCCGCGGCGGATCAGCCGTCGCGGCGGCTCCGGATGAGCGGTATCTGGCCGCCGGCCAGCACCATGGCGACCTGCCGCGGAGAGAGCCGGTGACGGACCTGGTAATCGGCGTTCCTGGCCTGGTTGTGCACGGTGAGTTCGGCGCCTGAGCCGAGTGCGTCGGTCAGGCCGTCTATGGCGAGTTCGTCGCCGGCCTCGATGCGGTCGTAGTCGCCGGGGTCGGTGAACTCGGCGGCCAGCACGCCGAAGTTGGCCAGGTTCTGCCAGTGGATCCGGGCGTAGGACTTGGCGATCACGAGCCGCAGCCCGAGGTAGCGCGGGGCGATGACCGCGTGCTCGCGTGAGGAGCCCTGGCCGTAGTTCTCCCCTGCGACGATGACGTGCGCCCCGGCCTCCCTCGCCCGCTGCACGTAGCCGTCATCGACCTGGCTGAAGATGAAATCGGCCAGCCGGGTGATGTCGCTGCGGAACGGCAGCACGCGGGCGCCCGCGGGCAGAATCTCGTCCGTCGAGATGTTGTCACCGACCTTGATCACCACCTTCGCCCGCAAGTCGCCGGGCATCGGGTCCAGGTCGGGCAGGACGCCGATACTCGGCGCCTTGACCAGCTCCACCCGGCGCGCGTCCCCGGCCGGGATCGGCGCTTCCAGCAACGCCGCGTTATCCCCGGATGACGCGGGAAGGCCGAGGTCGGGGTAGCCGATCCCCAGCGTGTCCGGCAGCTCACGTGGATCGGTGATCTGCCCGGTCAGCGCGGCCGCGGCCGCGGTTTCCGGCGAGCACAGCCAGACCGAGTCCTCGTCCGTGCCGGACCGGCCGGGGAAGTTACGCGGCACCGTGCGCAGGCTGTTGCGGCCGATCGCGGGCGCCTGCCCCATGCCGATGCAACCCATGCAGCCGGCCTGGTGGATCCGTGCCCCGGACTGGATCAGGCTGAGCGTCCCGCCCATCGCGGTCAGGTCCGCGAAGATCTGCCGCGAGGTGGGGTTAACGTCCATGGAGACCTGCGGGTGGGCCTGGTGGCCGCGGGTGATCGCGGCCAGCATCGCGAAGTCGCGCAGCCCCGGGTTGGCCGACGAGCCGACGACCACCTGGTGCACGGGCTCCCCCGCCACCTCACGGACCGGCACGACGTTCCCCGGCGAGCTCGGCTTGGCGATCAGTGGCTCCAGGCCGGCCAGGTCGATCTCGTCCGTCACGTCGTAGCCGGCATCCGGGTCGGCGGTCAGCTCGGTGAAGTCGCCGCCGCGTCCCTCGCCGTCGAGGAACGCGCGGGCCTGCTCATCGGCCGGGAAGACGCTGGTGGTGGCGCCGAGTTCGGCGCCCATGTTCGCGATCACGTGCCGGTCCATGGCCGACAGCGAGCCCAGTCCGGGGCCGTGGTATTCGATGATCCGGCCCACTCCGCCCTTGACGCCGTGCCGCCGCAGCATCTCCAGGATGACGTCCTTGGCGCTCACCCACGGCGGCAGCGCGCCGGTCAGCCGCACTCCCCAGATCTCCGGCATCGTGACGTACAGCGGCTCGCCGGCCATCGCCGTCGCGACATCCAGGCCGCCCACGCCGATCGCGAGCATGCCCAGCGAGCCGGCCGCGCAGGTGTGTGAGTCCGAGCCGGCCAGCGACGCGCCCGGCCGCCCGAACCGCTGCATGTGCACCGGGTGCGAGACTCCGTTGCCCGGCCGGGAGTACCAGGCCCCGAACCGCTGGCAGGCCGACCGCAGGAACAGGTGATCGGCCATGTTCCGCTCGTCGGCCTGCAGCAGGTTGTGGTCGACGTACTGGACCGACACCTCGGTGGCGGCCCGGTCCAGGCCGAGCGCCTCGAGCTCGAGCATGACCATGGTCCCGGTGGCGTCCTGGGTGAGCGTCTGGTCGATCCGCAGCCCGATTTCCGACCCGGCGGTCATCTCGCCGTCGGCCAGGTGCGACCCGATCAGCTTCTGCGCGACGTTGTGCCCCATGCGGACCGCCTACCCGCGGACACCCGGGTCACACAATTCCCATCGTGGAGCGACGTTATCCCGTTCCCGCCGGCTAGCTCGCGGCCTGGCGGTCCCAGAACCGGAGCTGCCGGCAGATGCTCAGGAAGCCGGCGGCGTCCTTGCCATTGCCGCTGAGCTCGACAAAGCCGTCGTCCATCAGGTCGCGCACCCCGGCGGCGTCCAGCAGTGGACCCGCGCCGGCCCCGTGGCCGATGAACTTGTAGTGCGCGTACGCATCGGTGACGAAGTCGCGGGCCGCGGCATTGCGAGCAAGCTCGGTGGCCCCCTCGGCCGACGTCAGCAGCACCACCGCGTCGTAGAGCACCGACGGGCCGCCGTCCACCTGCTGGCCGGCCTCGATACGAGTGCCGTCGCTGGCCTGGATGCCGCCGACCGTGGCCGCCACGAACTCCAGGTTCGCGCCCTCCTGCCCGGCCGCCTCGCGCAGCGCGGCGATCAGCCCGGCGTCCGCGCCATCGCTGGCCAGCACGCCGATCTTGCGCCCGGCGAAGCTGTCCGGCCCGTTGCGCAGGATGCTGAGCGCCGGGGACTCGGCCAGGTCCTCGCGCACCGGGCGGGCGGCGGGCGCCGGGTCGGGCAGGTCACGCAGGCCGAGGCCGCCGGCGACCTGGCGGGCCAGGTCTTCGTGCACGTTGCGCAGCCCGGCCACCATGCGGGCGCGGATCTCGGCCCGGCCGCACTTGCTCAGCTCGAAGGTGAACGAGTCGGCGATGTGCTGCCGCTCGGTCTGCGTCTGGCTGAGGTAGAACTGCCGTGCCTGGCTGTAGTGATCGGCGAAGCTGTCCGGCCGCAGCCGCCGCTTCTCGCCGCCCTCCTGGGCGGGGTAGCTGCGGAAACCGGTGGCGGGGTCCTCACGCGGGCCGCCTTCGGCCACGTCCCAGGAATTGGGCTCGTAGTTGGCCCGGGTGACCGGGTTGGCCACCGCCATGTGCCCGTCCTGCTGGAAATGCGCGATGGGGCACTTGGGCGCGTTCACCGGCAGGTGAGTGAAGTTGGGGCTGCCCAGCCGCTTGAGCTGGGTGTCCAGGTAGGAGAAGTTGCGGCCCTGCAGCAGCGGGTCATTGGTGAAGTCGATGCCGGGCACGATGTTCTGGGTGCAGAAGGCGACCTGCTCGGTCTCGGCGAAGAAGTTGTCCACCACCCGGTCCAGGACCAGCCGGCCGACCCGGCGCACCGGCACCTGCTCCTCGGGGATGATCTTCGTGGCGTCGAGCACGTCGAAGTCGAACCGGTCGGCGAACTCCTCGTCGAACAGCTGCAGGCCCAGTTCCCACTCCGGGAAGTCGCCCTGGGTGATCGCGTCCCACAGATCCCGCCGGTGGAAGTCGGGATCGGCACCGTTGATCTTGACGGCTTCGTTCCACACGACCGACTGCAGGCCCTGCTTCGGCTTCCAGTGGAATTTCACGAACGTCGACTTCCCGGCCTCGTTCACCAGCCGGAACGTGTGCACGCCGAAGCCCTCCATGAACCGGAAGGACCGCGGGATGGCCCGGTCGGACATGATCCACATCAGCATGTGGGTGGATTCGGGCATCAGCGAGGCGAAGTCCCAGAAGTTGTTGTGCGCGGTCTGCGCCTGCGGGAACCCCCGATCCGGCTCCTGCTTGGCCGCGTGAATGATGTCGGGGAACTTGATCGCGTCCTGGATGAAGAACACCGGGATGTTGTTGCCGACCAGATCCCAGTTGCCCTGCTGGGTGTAGAGCTTCACCGCGAACCCGCGCACGTCCCGGGCCAGGTCCCCGGAGCCCTTGTTGCCCGCCACGGTGGAGAACCGCACGAACGCCGGGGTGCGCTCGCCTTCGCGCTGGAACAGGTCGGCCTTGGTCACGTCGGCCAGTGACCCGTAGTTCTCGAAGAACCCGTGCGCGCCGAAACCGCGCGCGTGCACGACTCGCTCCGGGATCCGCTCGTGGTCGAAGTGGAAGATCTTCTCCCGGAAGTGGGAGTCCTCCAGCGCGTCCGGCCCGCGCTCGCCGATCCGCAGCGTGTTCTGGTCGTCGCCCACCACCACGCCCTGCTGGGTGGTCAGCCGTGGGCGGCCGCCACCGGCCACCTGGTGGGTCTCGCCACCAGCTCCCCGCTCGGCCTGCTCGTTCCCGTAGCGCACCGGCTCGCGGCCGTCCGTCATCTTCCCTGTCATGATTGCCCCTCGTATGCCCA
Organism: Streptosporangiaceae bacterium; assembly: GCA_036501145.1. Classification (GTDB taxonomy): domain Bacteria; phylum Actinomycetota; class Actinomycetes; order Streptosporangiales; family Streptosporangiaceae; genus PALSA-505. Next base: position 95,387 of record DASYAV010000172.1, read on the forward strand.
GAAGAAGTGCGTCCACTCCCACGGACGTGGCGGGCTAAACCTGGGCTAAACCCGTGCGGCTCATCGCCTGCCGCCGGGGGGCTGCTGACGCCCGGGGCGGCGGGCGCCCGGGGCTGCCGGGACTGCCGGGCCTGGTTTGCTGTCCTGGGAGGCGGGAAGTCGCCATCCATGGCTACTCCGGCCCGGGTACCGCTGTCATGACCAGCCCTTTCGCAGGCGAGCCACGGGAACGCCGGTTTGACACCCCGGTCGCGCGCCGGGCCGGGTCCTGGGTCGTGTGGTGGGTGCTGATGATGGCGTTCTGGGTCGCCATCGACGACTCCATCAACTTCGACGAACTGCTGGCGGGAGCCGGAGCGGCCGCGCTGGCCGCGCTGCTGGCCGAACTGGTCAGCTACCAGGCCGCCACCCGGTTCAGGATGAGGGTCGAGTGGCTGGTCCCAGCTCTGAAGCTGCCCGGTGAGGTGGTCCGCGACATGGTGGTCGTGTACGGCGCCCTGTGGCGGCGGCTGGTGCGCGGTGAGCAGCCGCCGAGCGCGATCGTCGAGCTTCCGGCGCGGTTCGGCGACGACTCGCCGGAGGGGACTACCCGCCGGGTTCTCCTGATAGGAGGGACGAGCGTCGCGCCGAACACGTTCGTGCTCGGCCTCGACTCCGGTACCGAGGTCATGGTGGTGCACCGGCTGGTGGCCGGCGGGGAGGGGAGCTGACATGGTGCTGCCGTTCATCGCCGCGGCAATCGCGATGCTGGTGGCGATGGTCCCCGCCGGGATCGTGCTGTGCCGGGGGGAAGTTGCCGAAAGCGTGGTCGCCTATGAGTTCATCACCTCGGTGATCGTGATGGTGCTCGCGCTGCTGGCGGCGGGCTTCCAGCGGTCCGCCGAGTTCGAGTTCCCGGTGCTGATGGCGGTGCTGCTGTACGGCAGCAGCCTGGTCTTCGTCCGGGCCGTGGAGCGCTGGCTGTGATCATCAAGGACGTGTTCTCCGACATCCTGCTCGGCCTGGCCGTCGTGATCGCGTTCGCCTCCGCGGCCGGCGTGCTCGTGATGCGGGACGCCTACCAGAAGCTGCACTTTGTCACCCCAGCCGCCCTGGTCGCCCCCCTGCTGGTGGCGCTGGCGATCATGGTGCAGCACGGCCTGCAGGAAGACACTGGCGAGTCGTTCGTGGCCCTGCTGTTCATGGTGATCGCCGGGCCGTTCATCTCCCATGCCACGATCCGTGCCATCCGGGTCAGGGAGAAGGGCGACTGGCGGTCCCAGCGCAGCGGCCAGGCCCCGGCTAAGGAGAACGAGCAATGACACTCGCCGTGCATACCGCCTACACCGTGCCGGCCGGCATGATGGGCGCGCTGCAGATCACCGTGCTTGTCCTGGTGGCCGCGGCCGCCACGGCCGTGGTGCTGACCAGGAGGCAGGTCCACCAGGTGCTCATAGTCAGTGTCTACGGCGTGCTGCTGGCCGTGCTGTTCCTGGCGTTCCAGGCCCCCGACGTCGCGCTGTCCGCGCTGACGGTGGGCGCGGTGATCCTGCCGATTGTGCTGCTGCTCACCCTGGCCAAGACGCGCAAAGGCGAGGAATGAGCGCCGTGCCCGCGGGGGATCCGCAGGGCTCCGCGGAGGGCTTCCGATGACCCCGGGACAGCGCCGCTGGGTATTCCTGATCGGGGTGGCCGGGCTGGTCGCGTTCTTCGTCTGGGGTCTGTCCGGTCTGCCCGGCTTTGGCCACTACCCGGGACCGTACGGGTTCATCATCAACCGCATCGCGCTGCGGCAGACCAACGCGACCGGCACGGTATCCACGGTCAACTTCGAATACCGCGGGTTCGACACCGTGGGCGAGGAGTTCATCCTGTTCACCGCGGCCGCCGGGGTCGGCGTCGTGCTGCGCAGGCTGCGTGGCGAGCGGGAGAAGCCCGCGGTGGACGAGACCGCCGACCGCGAGGTGCCACCCACCAGCGGAGCCGTCCGGATGGTGGGCCTGCTGCTGACCGGCCCGCTGGTGGTGATGGGCTGGTGGCTCACCTCGCACGCGCAGGCCAATCCCTCGGGCGGTTTCCAGGGTGGGGTGGTCCTCGCCACCGCGTTCATCCTGGTCTACCTGTCCGGGGAGTTCATCGTGTTCAAGCGGTTCAGCCCGGTCGCCCTGGTCGACGCGGTCGAGGCGGTCGGTGCGGGCGGCTTCGCCGCCATCGGCGTCGCCGCGGTGGGAATAGGCCTGGCCTACCTGACCAACTACCTGCCCCTGGGCCAGGTCCCCGGCGCCGTGAGCTCGTCCGGGACCATCGCGCTGATCAGTTTCTTCGTAGGCCTGGAAGTCGCCGCGGCGTTCCTCCTGATCGTCACCGAACTGCTGGACCAGACCCTGCTCATCCGGAGAGGCGGGTTATGGAGTACTTCCCGTTCCTCGTCGTGGCCTGGATCCTGGCCGTGGGCCTGTACGGCGTCGTGACCAGCCGCCACCTCGTCCACCAGATCATCTGCCTCATCGTCGTCCAGTCCTCGACGTATGTGCTGCTGCTCGGCGTCGGGTACGTGACCGGCGCGGTGGCGCCGTACTACTACGACGTCCCGCCGCATACCCCGGCGGTGGATCCGGTCGTCCAGGCGCTCGCCCTCACCGACGTGGTCGTCGAGGCCGCCGTGACCTCCCTGCTGCTGGCCTTCGCGATCCAGGCGCACAAGCGGTTCGGCACGCTGGACCCGCAAGAGCTCGCGTCGCTGAAGGGGTAGCTGTTGGACCAGTTGCTCGCGCTCGTCGTGGTCGTACCGCTGCTCGCGGCGGCCGCGATCACCGCGGCCGGGCCGCTGCTCGGCAGCCGCCGGCGGCTGCTCGACGCAGTGGCGATCGCCGTCGCGGCGGCCGTCGCGGTCATGCTCGTGGTGATCATGGTGCGCACCGCCGGCGGGGACGAGGTCTACTGGTTCGCCGGCTTCCGGCCGTTCCGCCACCGCGCCGCGATCGGCATCGACTTCGACGCGGGCTCGCTGAGCGCCGGCCTGGCCGCGCTGGCGGCGGTCCTGGTGACGGCGGCCATGACGTTCTCCTGGCGGTACTTCGAGCGGGTGGCCACCTATTACCACTCGCTGATGCTGACGTTCCTGGCGGGCATGACCGGCTTCTGCCTGACCGGGGACATATTCGACCTGTTCGTGTGGTTCGAGCTGATGGGCGTGTCCGCCTACGCGCTGACCGCCTACCGCCCGGAGGAACGCGGGCCGATCCAGGGCGCGCTCAACTTCGCCATCACCAACAGCATCGGCGCATACCTGTCGCTGTCCGGCATCGCCCTGATCTACGGACGCACCGGGGCGCTCAACATGGCCCAGATCGGCGCCTACATCGGCAGGCACCCGCCGGACAAGCTGGTCGTGGTGGCGTTCGTCCTGGTCATCGCGGGGCTACTGATCAAGAGCGCGATCGTGCCGTTCCACTTCTGGCTTGCCGACGCGCACGCGGTGGCGCCCACGCCGGTCTGCGTCCTGTTCTCCGGTGTGATGGTGGAACTCGGCCTGTACGGGATCGCCAGGGTGTACTGGTCGGTGTTTGGGCACGCGCTGGGGCACTTGGCCACCATTTCGCACCTGTTCGTCGCGCTGGGCGTGCTCACCGCCGTCGTGGGCGCGCTGTTCTGCTTCCGCGAACGGCACATCAAGCGGCTGCTGGCCTTCTCCACGATCAGCCACGCCGGCATGTTCCTGGCCGGCATCGGCCTGCTGACCCCGCTCGGCCTGGCCGGTGTGGCCGTGTACGTCCTCGGCCACGGCCTGGTGAAGGCGGCGCTGTTCTTGTGCACCGGCATCGTGCTGCACCGGCTCGGCTCGGTCAACGAGACCCGGCTGCACGGCCGGGGCCGCCACCTGCGGGTCACCGGGGTGGTGTTCGCGCTGGCCGGGCTGGGGCTGGCCGACCTGCCCCCGTTCGGCACGTTCCGCGGCGCGGGCTATACCGACGACAGCTCCTGGGCGCACGGGCTGGCCTGGGTCATTCCGGTGTTCATCGTCTGCACGATCCTGGCGGGCGCGGCCGTGCTGCGCGTCGCGGGAGGCGTGTTCTACGGGCTCGGCGACGCGCCCAGCGAAGACCCGCAGATGGCCGAGATGGCCTCCGAGGAGACCACCGAAACCGAGTCAGGCCGGCAGCGGACCCCGCTCACCATGATCGTCCCGCCCGCCGTGCTCGTCGCCCTGGCCGCCGCGGTCGGTGTCATCCCGCAACTCGGCCAGGTGATCCAGGCCGCGGCGGTCCGGTTCGAGGACCAGGCGGGCTACAACGCCACCGTGCTGGCCGGTGCGCACATCGTCCATCCGGTGGCCATCGCCGCCGGCGAGCCCACCGGGATCACCGTGTCCGACGTGGCCACCGGGGCCGGCTCGGCGGCCGGCGCACTGATCCTGGCTTTCCTCGCGCTGTACTGGCGGCGGCTGCCGGTGCTGCGCCGTGGTTACGAGCCTGGCGCCGGGCTGACCAGGCCGATCCAGCGCTTTCAAAGCGGTGTGGTGAACGACTACGTGGTGTGGATCGTGTTCGGCCTGGCCTGCGTGGGCGGCGCGCTCGCCTTCGCTATCACGTGACCGCGTCCTTGCCCTCTTCGTCCGGCTGCTGGCCGCTCATGACATCGGACCGGGCAACTCACTCGTGCCACGTCAGAAATCGTGCCGCGCCGGCCCGGCCCGGGCGGGCGCCAGCCGTTCATCTCACCCTTCACGCAGCCGCGGAAGGACCTGTCCCGCATAGAACTCGAAGAAGCCCTCGAACTGCCCGCCGACCTGGCCGATGTATACCTCGTCGAACCCGGCGTCGGTGAAGGCACGCACGCCG
>DASYAV010000173.1:0-35902 GCA_036501145.1 Streptosporangiaceae bacterium
GGCCTCTCCCTTCCACACCACCACGGTGTTCGCCGCGGGGAGGGCAGGGAGATTCGAAGTCTGACGCACGGGCTCAAGGCACCAATCCACGGTTCCCGTGGAAGCCCTCCGCCACCATGCTGACCTACAGGCTCACCGGCACCACAGAGCAATCGGGGTCGACCACGACGAACCCGGCCAGTATCAGCCCGGCCACGCAGCAGCGGCGACAGCAAGCGCCGCCAAATCTTCGCGCACCATGGTGCGCCTCGAAGACCGCGCCGCATTGCTGACCTCAGAAGAAGCGTGGCCGCTCTCCTCCCATGACGAGTGGGCGCTGGCCTCGATGCAGTGCGGGAGCACCGGATACGCAAAGCACCCGAACTAACAGGCCTCCTCGCCCTCGGCGCCCTGACCGGCGGCCGGCACCCCCGCCCGGTCAGGTCAGGTCGATGAGGACCTTGCCGACCGCGCGCTGCTGCACGGCGTCGTGCGCGTCGGCGATCTGCTCCAGCGCGAAGCGGTGCACCGGCAGCGCGGTGAGCGCGCCCTGCTCCAGGGCGCTGGTGATGTCGGCTGCCGCCTGCCGCATGGGGGCGTCCGGCACCCCGTAGAGCAGCACGAAGCGCAGCGTCACGTTGGCGGTCATGCACGCGCGCACCGGCAGCACCGGATCCTCGCCGTCGGCGGCGTAGGTGATGACCACGGTGTCCGGGGTGGACAGGGCCAGATCGAGCTGCAGGTTGGCGCCCAGCGCCACCTCGATGATCCGGTCCATGGCCGGCGCGAAGGCCTTGATCCGCTCGGCCGTGCCCGGCTCGGTGTAGTTGACCACCAGGTCCGCACCGGCCCGGGCGGCCAGGTCGGCCTTCTGCGGGCCGCTGACCGTGCTGACCACCCGCGCCCCGGCCCACTTGGCCAGCTCGACGGCGAAGTGGCCGACCGCGCCCGCCCCGCCGGCCACGAGCACCGCCTTGCCGTCCACCGGGCCGTCGGCGAACAGGCAGCGGTGCGCGGTCATCGCGGGCACGCCCAGCGCCACCCCGAGCTCGAACGAGACCCCGTCGGGCAGCCGGACCGCCCGCTCGGCCGGGACCACGGTCCACTCGGCGGCGGTGCCCCAGCGCTGGCCCGCGGCGGCCATCCACACCCAGACCCGCTCGCCGGCCCGGCCCGGGTCCACCCCGTCGCCGACCGCGTCGATGATCCCGGCCCCGTCCTGGTTGGGGATCTGGAAGCCGTCGATCGGCCGCGGCGTAGCGCCGGCCCGGCTCTTCCAGTCGGTCGGGTTGACCCCGGACACATGCACCCGCACCCGCACCTGGCCGGGGCCGGGCTCCGGCCGGTCCACGTCGGTCACCCGCAGCACCTCGCGGGCCGGGCCCAGGCTGTCGTAGACGGCTGCTCTCATCGGGTCTCCTCGTCGGTGCGGGCGGGCGGCGCCGGGCCGCGGTTAGCTAAATTACCCGCCGGCCCGCGGCCGTCCCGGCGTGCCCCCCGGGCCCGGCGCGTCGTCTGGCCGGGCACGGCCGTCCAGGCTAAGAAATCTGGGTGCCCGCGGCCGCGGTGGCCACCCCGACACGGTTGCCGCCCGCCCGTTTGGCCTGGCCGAGCGCTGAGTCCGCGGTCGCGATCAGGTCGCCGAACGACCCGGCGATGGTGCCGCCCACGGCGACGCCGACCGAGACGGTGAGCCGGAAGATGTATCCCGCGTGGCTGCCGTCCTCGATCTCCACCGGGTCGCCGGCGATCTTGTCACGGAGCCGCTCGCTGATCCGGCGGGCCTCCTCGGCCCCGGTCTGCGGGAACAGGATCGCGAACTTGTCGCCGCCGAACCGGCCGGTCAGGTCGTACCCGCGCAGGTCGCTCAGCAGCGAGCCGGCGATGCCGCGCAGCACCCGGTCGCCCGCCGGGTTGCCCACGGTCTCGTTCACCGTGCCGAAGTGGTCGATGTCCAGCACGGCCACGGCCAGCGGGCAGCCGGTGCGCTGGGCCCGGGCCAGCTCGACCTCGCCCTCGTGCTGCCAGGTGCCGGCGTTCAGCAGGCCGGTCTTGGCGTCGATCCTGGCCTGGGCGACCAGCTGGGAGTGCATCAGGTAGCGCCGGTAGAGCGCGATCGAGGGCAGCGCGAGCGCCATCAGCACCGCGTTGATCGCCACCACCAGCGACACCGAGACGGCCAGGGTCAGCTCGATGAGGTCGCAGGTGGACGCCTCCCGGTTGCCGAACAGATCCCGCAGGCGGGCCTTCCGGTCGGACACCTTGATCGCCGCGAGCAGCAGCCCGTTGTTGATCAGCCAGGCGAGCGTGGCACAGCCGGCCGCCACCCCGACCCAGCTGAGCACGTGCGCACCCGATCCCGGCGCCGGGCCGGCCACCGAGGAGGGCACGGCGTGGAACAGCGCCGCGGCCGCGCCGTAGGCCAGGCTGAGCGTGGCGTTGCTGTACACCCTGCGGTAGGCCAGTCCGCTGCGCACCCGCCACAGCCGATACGCGCACAGCGGGACCGGGGCGGCCAGCGCGTAAACTGGCGGCAAGGCGACCGCAATGGCCAGGTACCAGACGGTCAGCAGATCCCGCCCCACGGTGCCGTGCACCTCGGCCACGCCGCGGGACGACTCGATTGTGATCACGCCGCAGGCCAGCAGGGCCACGAAGACGGCCAGGTCGGATGGCCGCCATGTGGTGCGCGCCGGGGCCACGGCGAGCACCACCACCGCCGCCACGACCACGCCAATGACCAGCGAACGCAGCGGCTCCGGCAGCGTCCACACCTGCCAGCGGGCTACCCGGCTCGCCGCACGGCGGAAGGGAATGGTCATCCCACCGGGCAGGCGGACAGCGGCCATGGGCACTCCTGCAGGCGGCGGAGGGCAAAAACAGCTGGATTTTCTCGTAACCGTAGGTAAGGAGCTAAAGCCGCATGGTCACAGAAACCTCACTTACCTGTCAAGGGGACTTAAGGAGAGGTGACTTGCGGCAATTGTCCGCTGACGTTACATTACGGCCAATCCGCGAAATTTGTTCAATTCGAACCCCGGGAGATACGCATGCAGCGCAACGAATGGCAGTAAGCAGTTACACATTGTAAAACCGCGGCTACGGCGGCCGCTAGCGCACCATGGCCGCCGTAGCCGCGGGCACCCCTCTCCCAGCTCCCCCAGCCGGCGTTGACCGTGCTCTCAGCCTTGGGCCCTGGCGTTTCCCAAGATTCGCCGGGAGAATCGGCCGAGACGGGCAAAGTGCCCAGATGCGTACAGGACGGGCGAAGGCTGCTGGGCGCCAGGGCGGAGGGACGGATGCCGCGACGCGAGCCCGGCAAGGCTGCCCGTCGCCGCGGCGTGGCCGGCGCCAGGCTGGCCGGCGTCGCGGTGGCCGCCACCCTGGTGGTCGCCGCGATGACGCCGGCGGCGCACGGCGCGGCCCGGCTAGCGGTGCGGTTCGCCGCGGCGATGAACTCGATACCGCGGACGGCGGCGCCGACCGCGATGAGGCTGCCGGTGGGGCGCTCCTTCGGCGGCACGTCCGCGGTGGGGGCGCTGTTCACCGAGTCGGCCGGCGGCCACCTGCGCACACACTTCTGCACCGCCAGCGTGGTGGACAGCCCGCACGCCGACCTTGCCGTCACCGCGGCGCACTGTGTGGCACGCCATTCCGGCCCCATGGCGTTTGTGCCGGGCTGGCGGGACGGCCGGGCGCCGTACGGGGTGTGGACGGTCCGCCAGGTCCTCGTGGACCGGGCGTGGACGTCCTCGGCCAGCATCGACGACGACGTGGCCTTCCTGGTCATCGCCCCGGCGCACGGCGCCAGGATCGAGCGGGTGACCGGCGCCGAGCGGGTCGGCATCGACCGGCTCGGCCGCCTGCCGGTGGAGGTGATCGGCTACCCGGACCGGGAGGACGACCCGGTCACCTGCCACGGCCGCACCAGCGTGCCGCTGCCGCACCAGCTCGAGTTCGACTGCGGCCGGTACACCGACGGGACCAGCGGCGGGCCGTTCCTGATGGACGCCGGCCGCGGCGCCGGCCCCGGCACCGTGATCGGCGTCATCGGCGGGTACGAGCAGGGCGGTGACGTGGCGCAGATCTCCTATGCCGCGGAGTTCGGCCCGAACGTGGGCAGCCTGTACCGGGCCGCGTGCGCGGCCGGCTGACGGCCTGTTACCGGGGCGGTCGCGGCTACCGGGGGACCGCTACGCCGCGGGCGGCGGGACGAGCCGGTCGATCTCGGCCAGCTGTGCGCCGGACGGCACCCACTCCCCCGCCGCGGCATTGGCCTTGACCTGCTCGGCGGTCATCGCCCCGGCGATCACCGAGGCGCAGCCGGGGACGGCGGCCAGCCCGCCGACGGCCACATCGAGCAGCGTCACGCCCTGGCTGTCCGCCCAGCCGGCCAGCGACTCCACCCGGTCCAGCTTTTCCTCGGTGATGTAGCCCTCCCGGGCGGCCAGCCTGGTCCCGGACGGCGGTCCCTGGCCGCGCCGCACCTTGCCGGTGAGCAGCCCGTTGGCCAGCGGGAAGTACGGCAGCACGCCGAGCCCGCAGTGCCGCGCGGCCGGCACGACCTCGGCCTCGGCGGCCCGCTCGAGCAGCGACCAGTGGTTCTGCGCGGACACGAAAGGGGCCGCGCCCATCCGGTCCGCCACGTGCGCCGCGTCGGCGATCTGCCAGCCGGGCAGGTTGGAGTGCCCGAGGTAGCGCACCTTGCCCTCGCGTACCAGCTCGTCCAGGGCGGCGATGGTCTCGGCGATGGGCGTGACCGGGTCGGGGGTGTGCAGCTGGTACAGGTCGATGTAGTCCGTCTGCAGCCGCCGCAGCGACTCGGTCACCGCCCGGCGGATGTAGGCCCGCCCGCCCCTGGCCCCGGCGGCGGCACCGTAGCCTAGGTCGGACGCGCGGTGGCCGAACTTGGTGGCCAGCACCACCTGGTCGCGGCGGCCGGCCAGGACCTCCCCGATGATCTCCTCCGAGCGCCCGCGGCCGCCGTAGGATTCCGCGGTGTCGAGCAGCGTGATGCCGGCTTCCAGAGCTGCGTCGATGACCGCGCGGCTCCCGTCCACGTCGAGACGGCGGCCGAAGTTGTTGCAGCCCAGGCCCACAACCGAGACCTGCAGCCCGGATTCACCCAGTGGTCGGTATCGCATTTGTCCCACCCTAATGAGCGGGGTGCCGCCGCCGGGGCGTGGGTCAGCGTTTGCGGGCGACCACGGCGTACACGTGCGATCGGCCCGGGTCCTCGTCCGGCGCGGAGTCCGGATCGGGCCGCCACTGCGGCGCCCAGACCAGCCCGGGCTCGACCAGATCCAGCCCGGCCACCATCGCGGCCACCTGGTCGCGGGTGCGGGCCCGGGCCTGCGCGCTGGCCCGCTCGTAGACCTTCTCCCCCTCGGCCGACTGCGGCCTGCTGTCCGCGGTGGCGTGGGTGAGGACCAGGTAGCTGCCCGGGGCGAGGGTGGAGATCAGGCGGCGGACCAGGCCGGGCGGGTCGTCCTCGTCCGGGATGAAATGCATGACGGCCACCAGCAGCAGCGCGGCCGGCTCGGCGAAGTCGATCAGCTTGCCCAGCTGCGGGTCGGCCAGGATGGCCTCGGGCTGGCGCAGGTCGTACTCGATGATCGCGGTGTCGGGGACGCCGTGCAGCATGGCCCGCCCGTGGGCGAGCACCACCGGGTCGTTGTCCACGCAGACCACGTGCGCGCCGGGCGCCACGGCCTGGGCGATCTCGTGCACGTTCCCCTGGCTGGGCAGCCCGGTCCCGATGTCGATGAACTGGCGGATCCCTGCCTCGGCGGCCAGGTAGCGGACCACCCGGCCAAGGAACGCCCGGTTCTCCCTGGCGAACGTGCGCAGGTCCGGGATGGCCGCGAGCAGTTCCTGTGCCGCCTCCCGGTCGGCCGGGTAGTTGTCCTTCCCGCCGAGCAGGTAGTCGTAGATACGGGCGGGGCTGGGCACCTCGGGCTGGAACGTCAGTTTTCCGTTGCTGCCGGCGCCCACCATCCCACCTCAATTAACACATCAAGCCCCCGCACGAGGGTATCTCCGCACGGCCGTATCTCCGCACGGCATCTTGGCAGGCATCCAGGGGTGCCCGCGAACTGCCCACCGCCGCAGACCGCAACTAGCGGCAGGGGGCAGTTCGCGGGCACCGGCCTGCGAGACTCATTCAGAACGCACCAGCGTGGCCCGCGGGCCACGGCGTTTGAACAAGTCTCCTGACTAGACGCTGGGCAGGTCGAACTCGCCGTTCTTCGCGCCGGTCAGGAAACTCTCCCACTCGTGCCTGGTGAAGAAGTGCGGGGGCTTGCCACGGTCCTTGGTGTCCCGGACCGCGACACCCCCTTCGGGGAGATGCGCCACCTCGACGCATCCGTTGGTGCTGCTGGCACTGCTCTTGAACCAGCGGACGCCGGTGAGATCGGGACTCATCCGCTTTCCCTCCCTTGAAAAAGTTTCCTTGAGACAGGTGAACTTGCTGATCTAGATGGGGTTCGTAACCGGTCAGGATGGGGCTTGCAGGATTACGACAGCTCTCTGGCCACCTGCTCGGCCAGGTCTGCCGAATCGCCCGGCGACAGTGCCGCCGCGCGAAGCCGGTCGAAGGCCTCGGTGCAGGTCCGGACCTCCTTGTCTTTCTCCAGGTAGATCGGGCCGCCCCAGGAGTCGAAGTAAACGACGTCCGGGTCGCCGCGCTCGGGGAACTCCAGGATGGTGAAGGGGCCGGTGAGCGCGGGATGGGCGCCGGACGAGAACGGCAGCACCTGGAGCGTGACGTTCGGCCACTGGCTGGCCTCGACCAGGTGCTTGAGCTGGCCGGCCATGACCTCGGGGCCGCCGATCGGCCGCCGGACCACGGTCTCGTCCAGGATCAGCCAGAGGTCGGGCGGGTCCTCCCGGTCCAGTACCTCCTGGCGCTTCAGCCGCAGTTCGGCCAGCCGCTGCCGTTGCTCGGGGCTGTCCTTCTTGTTCACCTCGCGCAGCACGGCCCTGGCGTATTCGGGCGTTTGCAGCAGCCCGCTGACCACCTGGGTCTCGTAGATGCGCAGGCCGGTGGCCTCTGCTTCCAGGCCGACATAGATGCCGAAGCCGGTGGGCAGGACGTCGTCGTAGACGGCCCACCAGCCTTTACGGTGGCCCTCGCGGGCCATGTCGATAAGTACTTGGCGCTGCGCCGCGTCGGTGACGCCGTACATCTCGAGCAGCGCGGTCAGGTAAGCGGTTTTGGTCGGGGCTTTGCCGGTCTCGATGCGGGACAGCGTCGAAGCAGCCAGGCCCAGCTGATCGGCGACCTCCTCGAGCTTGATGGCGCGGGCTTCCCGCAGGCGCCTGAGCTCACTGCCGAGCCGGCGCCGTCGCACTGTCGGGCCGATAGCCACGGGCGGCTCACTCCTCTCCTCGGGGTTTACGAGCGTGCCTGCCTGGCGGACCTAGGCCCCGCGAGGAGAGGGGTGTCCAGGATGGGGGTCCGGACCGTGTACAACATGGTACAGAAAACATGCGTGTTGTGAAATCCTATCTGCGATTGCGTTTTATCAATTTGTGAGACGCACTTGCGTAGGGTTTGGGGCGACGGTGCAAATGCGTCCTGTGACCACATAAGCCCAGCTCAGCGGCCCTATTGCGGGTGACGGGAGAGCAGTTCCCGGCAGAACGGCCGTTCGGTGATCACCAGCACTTGCACGGACCATTCGTCACCAATCCGGCATTTCGGGTGGTAACTCGCATCCTGCAGCACCGGTGGGGGTGGGCGCGGGCGCGGCCAGTGGGGGGCGCGGCCGTGACCGGTGAAATCCGGCGCGGCGCGGTTCGCGCTTTATGTGGCGGAATAATCCGGTCACCGGACCTTCGGGAAACGATCAGGATCAGCCGCCGCGCCCATTTCCCGGCCGCTTTCCCGGGGCCGCGGCCGAGCTCATTCATCACACTCGCAGGGCGCGGTGAAGGGCCTGGCCGGTCCCTCGCGACGCGCGTCCGCGGCGGCATGCAGAGGGCCGTGGCGTACCGGTCCCGGCGCTCCCCGCAGCCCCGCACCGGCGCCGCGCGCGGCCAGGCCGGGCGCTGCTGATTGGCCGCATCATTGGCCGGCAAGAAAGCTGTACAACTGTCCAGCATTAGTCACCCGGCCTGCCGTTGCGCGCCACCCCACCACCCTTTCTCCGCGCCTTTTCCTGGCCACGCCGGGGAGAGTGAGACATACGTGCGAATTACCCGGGGCGGGCTCTCAGCGGGTGGCACGTCCGCCTGGTCAATTGTGTCGGGGCCGGCCCGGCCGGCCGTCCGGAGCCTCACCCAGTGGCCGCGCGGAGGACCCTGGACCGGCCAGGACCTGCGCGGACGCCAGCCTTGGCCGGCCGTTGCGGTCACAACCGTCCGGCCAAGTGCCCAATCCGATACTGCGGAGCGCTAATTTGTGAATCACAAGTGTCCGTATTTCAAATTGACTTTGGCCGGTAGCGTGAAATCCCAAATGCGATATCATGAAGGGAAAGCAGAATTAAGCAAAGAGCGCCACGCAATTGCGCTTGCAATTACGTGGCGGGAACCTGCAGTACACCGGCGTACTCAGAGATCCTGACGGCACAGAACGGCTGGCAGCGACACCCCGGCCCCAGCCCGGCCAGGTGGTCCGGCCATGGTGAGGAAGGCGGCAATCATGCGAGCGGACGTACGCCTATGACCTCGCTCGGGCTGTCCGGCGGCCCCACCGCCCTGCGCATCCTGCTCGGCAGCCAGCTGCGGCGGCTGCGGGAGGGCCGGGGTATCAGCGCGCAGGCAGCGGCCCGTGCCATCCGCGGCTCGGAGTCCAAGATCAGCCGCATCGAGCTCGGCAGGAACGCGGTCCGTGAGATCGACGTGGCGGACCTGCTGGCGCTCTACGGCGTCACCGACCCTGAGGAACGGGAGCAGCTGCTCACCCTGGCCAGCCAGGCCAACCGGCCGGGCTGGTGGTACCGCTTTAACGACATCCTGCCGTCCTGGTTCCAGGCCTACATCGGGCTCGAGGAGGCCGCGGAGTCGATCCGCACCTACGAGGCCCAGTTCCTCCCGGGCCTGCTGCAGACCGAGGGCTACGCGGCGGCGGTGCTCGCGCTCGGCGACATCCCCGCCGACGAGATGGAACGCTATGTGATGCTGCGCAAGCAGCGCCAGCGGCGCTTCGCGGCCGGCGAACTGCGGCTGTGGGCGGTCGTGGACGAGGACACCCTGCGCCGCCCGGTGGGCGACCCGCAGGCCCTGCGGGAGCAGCTCAGCTACCTGCTGCAGGCCTGCCAGTCCCGCAACCTGGTGCTGCAGATCATCCCGCGGGGTGTCGGCGGGCACGCGGCGCCAAGCGGGTTCAGCATTCTGCGGTTCGGCGACCCGGAGATGCCGGACATCGTCTACGTGGAGCAGCTGACCAGCGCGCTCTACCTGGACAAGCGGCCCGAGGTCGACCGGTACCTGCTGGCCATGGAGCGGATGAGCATCGTGGCCACCGAGCCGCGGGCGTCCACCCAGGTGATCAAGGGGATTCTGGAAGAGATGGGAGGCCCAGCATGAGCAGCACCCACCGCGAGACGCACCAGCCGATCTCGCGCGACACGGCCTGGATGAAGAGCAGCTACAGCGGGCCGACCGGCGGCAACTGCGTTGAGCTGGCCCACCTGTACGGCGGTCAGGTGGCCATCCGCAACTCCCGGCACCGGTCCGGTCCCGCGCTGCTGTTCACCGAGACCGAGTGGGATGCGTTCCTGGCCGGGGTCAAGGACGGGGAGTTCGACCGTCCGGCCCGGTAGTCCCGGCCCGGTCCAGCACGATCTGCACGGCGTGCGGGAAGCTGCCGGCCGTGTGGCCGGGCTGAAACGTGGTCAGTGGCCAGGGGCGGCCGCGGTGCAGCCAGACTCCTGGCAGCCCGGCATTGCGTGCGCCGGTGATGTCCGCCTCGGCCGAGTCGCCGATCATCCACGCGCCGTCCAGCGGCTGCCCGGCCCGGGCGGACGCATACCGGAAGATCTCCGGGTCCGGCTTGCTGGTTCCCGCGGCTTCGGAAATGACCCACCCGGCCACCTCCTGGTCCAGGCCGCTGTGCCGCAGTTTGTGCTCCTGCTGGGCAACGGCGCCGTTGGTCACGACGAACGGCGTCCACCCCGCCGCGCGGGCGTCGCGCAGTCCCCCGGTCACCGCGCCGTCCGGGATGATCTGCCTGACCAGCCCCCCGCGTAGCTCAGCGAGCAGCCTCGCTTCTGCGCTGCCGCCCAGCGCGAACCGCTCGGCGATCATCGCGGCGAGCCGTTCCCGCGGTTCGAGCCCGTCCCTGTCGGCCGTCACGAGCCACCGCGCGTCCGCCGGGCTGCCGTCCTGCGCCGAGGTGAACTCCGCCGCCCAGCGGGCGAACGCGCCGGCCCGGTCGATGAGCGTGTTGTCCAGGTCGACGAGGAGCAGCGGCACGCGGGAACGTTAGCACGGCCGGGTACGGGCTAGCCGCGCCGGGCGCAGGCGGCCGCCGCGGCCCGCACGGCGTCGCAGACGCGGGCGAGATCCGCGTCGCTGGTCACATACGGCGGCATCGTGTAGATCAGGTCGCGGAACGGCCGCAGCCAGACCCCCGCGGCCACCGCCGCCCGGGTGGCGGCGGCCATGTCCACTTCGTGGTCGAGCTGGACGACGCCGATCGCGCCGAGCACCCGCACGTCGGCGACGCCGGGCAGGCCCTCCGCCGGGGCCAGCCCGGCGCGCAGCCCGGCCTCGATCCTGGCCACCTCGCGCTGCCAGCCGCCGGCATACCCGCCGAGCAGCACGTCGAGGGAGGCGTTGGCGACCGCGCAGGCCAGCGGGCTGCCCATAAAGGTGGGCCCGTGCGCCAGCACGGGCAACTGCCCGCCGGAGATGCCGGCGGCGACCTCGGTGCTGCACAGCGTGGCGGCCAGCGACAGGTAGCCACCGGCCAGTGCCTTGCCCACGCACATGACGTCCGGGCTCACCCCGGCGTGGCCCGCGGCGAACAGCGCGCCGGTCCGGCCGAAGCCGGTGGCGATCTCGTCGAAGATCAGCAGCACGCCGTGCCGGCTGCAGGCCGACCGGAGCACGCGCAGATACCCCGGATCGTGAAAGCGCATCCCCCCTGCGCCCTGCGCCACCGGCTCCACGATCACCGCGGCCAGCTCGGCCGCGTGCCCGGCGATCAGCGCCTCCAGATGCGCCGCGTAGCGTGGGTCGACCCCGGCGGCGAAACCGGCCGGCGGCAGGTCCGCGAACACCTGCCGGGCCAGCGTGCCCTCCCAGGCGCTGTGCATCCCGCCGCCGGGATCGCAGACCGACATGGCCATAAACGTGTCGCCGTGGTAGCCGCCGCGCCAGGTGAGCACCCGGCGCTTGGCCGGCCGCCCCGCCGACAGCCAGTACTGCAGGCACATCTTGACCGCGACCTCCACCGACACCGACCCGGAGTCGCAGAGAAACACGTGCTCCAGCCCGTCCGGGGTGATTGCGGCGAGGCGGTCGCACAGCCGCACGGCCGGGCCGTGGGTGAGCCCGCCCAGCATGACGTGGCTCATCCTGGCCAGCTGGCCACGGGCCGCCTCGTCGAGCACCGGGTGCCGGTAGCCGTGGATCGCCGCCCACCACGACGACATCCCATCGATCAGCTCGCGCTGGCCTTCGGCCGACTCGGCCAGCCGCAGCCGCACACCGCAGGCCGATTCCACCACCAGCGGCGGCTGGGCCCCTGGCATGGCGGCGTACGGGTGCCAGACCCGCTTCCTGTCGAGTGCGGTGATCTCAGACGGCATGCACCCAGTGTCGCGGTGTTAGTGTCTGGCTGACCGGGAGGTGCACGATGGACGGCGGCGGGGTGGCCGCGGCGGACGCCGCGTTCGGTGCCGGCCTGTACCGGGTGCTCGCCGGTGGCGACGGCGGCAACCTGGTGTTCTCCCCCGCCAGCATCGCGGCCGCGCTGCGGATGGCGCTGTGCGGCGCACGCGGGCAGACCGCGGCCGAACTCGCCGCGGCGCTGCGGCTGCGGGAGGGCGAGACGGCGGCCGGCGGGCTGCGGCTGCTCTCGGCCGGGCTGGCCGAGATCCCCGGCGACGGCGTGACGTTCCGCGCGCCGAACACGATGTGGGTGCAGTCCGGGCTGCCGTTGCGGCCCGAGTTCACCGCGGCCCTGCGCCAGGCCGCCGCGGTCAGCGTGCGGGACGCCGACTTCGTGCGGGCCGCCGAGCAGGCCAGGCTGGAGATCAACGAGCTGGTGGCCAAGCAGACCGCGGGCAAGATCGGCAGCCTGCTGCGGCCCGGCGCGCTCGACCCGCTCAGCCGGCTGGTGCTGGTCAACGCGATCTACCTGAAGGCGGCCTGGGCCCACCCGTTCCCGGAGTCCGCCACCGGGGACGGCCCGTTCTATCCGGACGGTCCCGGCGCCGGCCTGCCGGTCACCGCCCGGATGATGCGGTGCACCGAAAACCTGGGGTACCTGCGTGGTGACGACTGGCAGGCGGTGGTGCTGCCCTACCGGGGCGGCAGGCTGGCCATGACTATTGTGCTGCCGGACGGCACGCTCCGCTCGCTGCCGGACATGCTGGCCGTGGACCTGCCCGGCATCGCCGGCCGGGCCAGGCGGCACCGGGTGCGGCTCACCATGCCGAGGTTCCGCCAGGAGAGCGAGTTCGAGCTGATCCCCGTGCTGCGGGGGCTGGGTGTGGCGGATGCGTTCGACTCCGGCCGGGCCGACTTCACCGGCATCACCACGGCGGAACCGCTGCACGTCGGCACGGTGGTGCACAAGGCCTACATCGACGTCACCGAGGAGGGCACCGAGGCGGCCGCGGCCACCGCGGTCGGCATGCGGGCGATGGCCGCGCCCCGTCCGCCCATCGAGACGATCACCGTGACCATAGACCACCCGTTCGTGTTCGCGATCACCGACACAGCCACTGGCCTGCCGCTGTTCCTCGGCCGGGTGACCGGGCCGAACGCCGGCTGACCAGGGTCCGCGGCTCGCTCAGCGGCGGGTGTTGGTCTTCCCGCCGGCGGAGCGGCGTTCCCGGATGCGGACGGACACCCGCACCGGGCTGCCCTCGAAGCCGAACTCCTCGCGCAGCCGCCGCTCGATGAACCGCCGGTAGGAGGCCTCCAGGAAGCCGGTGGTGAACAGCACGAAGTGCGGGGGTGCGGTGCCGGCCTGGGTGGCGAACAGCACCCGGGGCTGCTTGCCGCCGCGCACCGGCGGCGGGGTGGCGGCGACCAGCGCGGTCAGCCAGGTGTTCAGCCTGCCGGTGGACACCCGGGCCTGCCAGCCGGCCAGCGCCTGCTCGATGGCCGGGACGAGCCGGTCCAGGTGCCGCCCGGTGGTGGCGGACACGTTCACCCGGGGTGCCCAGCGTGCGGTGTGCAGCTGGCGGTCCAGCTCGCGGTCGAGGAACCGGCGGCGATCCTCGTCCACCAGGTCCCACTTGTTGCAGGCCAGCACGAGCGCCCGGCCGGCCTCGATGACCATGCCGACGATCCGCAGATCCTGCTCGGCCAGTGGCTGGCTGGCGTCGATCAGCACCACCGCGACCTCGGCCCGGTCCAGCGCCCCGGCGGTGCGCAGCGCCGCGTAGTAGTCGGCGCCCTGGCTCTCCCTGAACCGCCGCCTGATGCCGGCCGTGTCCACGAACCGCCAGGTCTTCCCGCCCAGCTCGATCAGCTCGTCCACCGGGTCCCTGGTGGTGCCGGCCGCCGCGTCGACGAGTGCCCGCGGCTGCCCGGCGAGCTTGTTGAGCAGGCTGGACTTGCCGACGTTCGGGCGGCCGATGAGCGCCACCCGGCGCGGCCCGCCGGCCTCCCCGAACGGCTCTTCCGGGGCCTCGGGCAGCGCGCCGAGCACCGCGTCGAGCAGATCTCCGCTGCCGCGGCCGTGCAGCGCGCTGACCGGGTAAGGCTCGCCCAGGCCGAGGGACCACAGCGCGGTGGCGCCGGGCTCGCCCGGCGTGTCGTCCACCTTGTTGGCGGCCAGCACCACCGGCTTGCCGCTGCGCCGCAGCACCGTGGCGACCGCGGCGTCGGCGTCGGTCACCCCGACGGTGGCGTCCACCACGAACAGCACCGCGTGCGCGGCGTCCACGGCCAGCCGTGCCTGCTCGGCGACCCGGGCGGCCAGCGCCGGGGTGCCCTCCACCGACGGCTCCCAGCCACCGGTGTCCACCAGGGTGAACGCACGGCCGCGCCAGTTCGCGTCGTAGGCGACCCGGTCGCGGGTGACGCCCGGGGTGTCCTCGACGACCGCCTGGCGGCTGCCCAGGACCCGGTTCACCAGTGTCGACTTGCCGACGTTAGGCCGTCCCACGACGGCCACGACCGGGATGACGGCCGGCAGCGGCCCGGCCTCCGGCCCACCGTCGGGCCCGGCCTCCAGGCCGTCGTCGGGGCCGAAGCTCTCCTCGTCCAGCGATCGGCCGGTCATGCCTGGTCCACCGCCTGCGCCATGGCGACGATCTCGGCGGTCACCTCGGCCACCCCGAGCCGGGTGGAGTCGATCAGCACGGCGCCGGCGGCTGGCTCGCTCTGCGCGGCGTCCAGCTGATCCCGGCGGGCCTGCTCGGCCTGGGTCAGCTCGACCGTGACGGCCGGGTCGGTGACCAGCTCGGCGGTGCGGCGCCGGGCCCGGGCGGCCTCGCTGGCGGTCAGGAACACCTTGACCGCCGCGTCCGGGGCCACCACCGTGCCGATGTCGCGTCCCTCGGCGACGATGCCGCCCGCCTCGGCGCACGCCTTGGCGATGATCTCACGCTGGCGGGCGATCAGGTGGCCGCGCACCTCGGGGACCGAGGCCACCGCGCTGACCGCGTTGGACACCGTACGCTCCCGGATCGGGCCGGACACGTCGGCACCGTCCACGGTGGTGTAGGGGCCGCCGGGGTCGGTGCCCACCTCGATGGCGGGGTGCGCTGCGTGCGCGGCCACCGCGGCGGCCGAATGCACATCGACCTGCCGCGCCAGCAGCCACCAGGTCAGCGCCCGGTACATGGCGCCGGTGTCCAGGTAGCGCAGGCCCAGCGCATGAGCTGCGCCGCGGGCGGCACTGGTTTTGCCGGAGCCGGAAGGTCCGTCCACGGCGATGACAAGGCAATCGGCCACCTGTCGATGTTACCGGCAGACTCATTCAAAACTTCCCTCTCAGCCTGATGGCACCAGGACGCTCAGCCGAGTTTTGAATAAGCCTGTGGCGACGGCCTGCCCTCCGTCCGGCTGGACGTAAGCGGGCCAGCCGCGGGCGGTCAGGGCAGCGGCCAGCGGCTCCGCCGCGGCCGGCTTGACGGCCAGCTCGGCGACGCCGGCCGGCAGGCCGGGCGAGTGCTCGATGCGGATGTCTTCGATGTTGACGCCGGCCTCGCCGCACGCCTGGAACAGCCGGGCCAGCTCGCCCGGCTGGTCGGGGATGACCACCTGGACGGTGGTGTAGCGGGTGGCCGGGCCGGCGTGCTTGCCGGGGATCCGGGCCACGCCGTCCTGCCCGGCGTCGAGCAGCGCGGCCAGCGCGCTGGTGTCACCGCCGGCCAGCGCGGCGGCGGCGCGCCGGAGGTCACCGGCCACCGCGGCCACCACCTCGGCCACGCCGGCCGCGTTGGCGGTGAGGATCTGGCTCCACAGGCCGGTGTCACCGGCGGCGATCCTGGTCACGTCGCGCAGCCCCTGGCCCACCAGGGTCAGCGCGCCGTCCGGCGCCCGGGCCAGCCGGGCGGCCATCGCCGAGGCGACCAGGTGCGGGGTGTGCGAGATCAGCGCCACCCAGTGGTCGTGCTCGTCCGCGCCCGCGGTGACCGGCTTGGCCCCGCAGGCGGTGACCAGGCGGGTGACCCGCTCGACGGCGGCTTCGGTGTTCTCCGGCACCGGGCACAGCGCCCACGGGCGGCCGAGGAACAGGTCGGCGCGGGCGGCGGCCGGGCCGCTGCGCTCCCGCCCGGCCAGCGGGTGCCCGGGGACGTAACTGGCCAGGTCGCAGCCCAGTTCCCGGGCTGCCGCCAGCGGGCTGGCCTTCACGCTGGCCACGTCGGTGTAGCAGGTGGCCAGGCCGGCCTTCTGGGCGGCGGCCAGCACGGTGGCCACCGCGTCCGGCGGGACGGCGAGCACGGCCAGGTCGGCCGGGCCGCCGGGCGGGGTGTCCGCGATCAGCGGGTCACCGGCGCCGAGGCTGGCGGCCAGCTGCGCGGTCCGGGGGTCGTGGTCGGACAGCCAGACACCGATGCCCCGGCCGCGCAGCGCGAGACCGACCGAGGCCCCGATGAGCCCGGCGCCGACGACCACCACACCGCCCGGGAAGAGCGGGGCGCCTTGGTCCGGCGGGGAAAGGGGATCGCGCGGCTGGGGCGGGGCGCCCGGGCCCTCGGTCACGGTGTCTTGCTCACTGTGTTCGCTTACTGTGTTTGATTACTGTGTTTGATTACTGTGCTTGCTTAGTGTGTCTGCTCACTGTGTCTGCTCATTGGGCGATGTCCAGCCGGAGCGCTGCCGCGCCGCGCAGGTACACGTGCCGGATGTCCGGCCGCGGCCGCGGTGTCTCCACGTGCATGAGCAGCCGCACCACCCGGGGCATCGCACCGGGCATGTCGATCTCCCTCGCGCACAGCAGCGGGACGTCGTGGAATCCGTTCTTCCTCGCGGCCAGCGCTGGGAATTCGGCGGTGAGATCGGGGGTGGCGGTGAACAGCACGCTGATTACGTCGTCGGTCACCAGGTCGTTGCGGGCCAGCACCTCGGCTACGAGTTCGGCGGTGCCTTCGACAATGGCTTCCCGCTCGTTCACGTCGACCTGGACTGCGCCTCTGATAGCTCTGACTGCCACGGGTCCAGGTTATAGGCCCACGGTCGAGTACAGCTCGCCTATTTCGCCGCCGGTCAGCTCGCGGGTAGTGCCGGGGGCCAGCCGGCCCAGCCGGACCGGGCCGAACTGGGTGCGGACCAGCCGGGTCACCGGGTGCCCGGTCTCGGCGAGCATCCGCCGCACGACGCGCTTGCGCCCCTCGTGCACGGTGAGCTCGACGAGGGTCTTGGCCGCGGCCCGGTCCACGATGCGGAACCCGTCGGCGCGGACAATGCCGTCCTCGAGTTCTATCCCGGCGGCCAGCCGCTTGCCGAGGTTGCCAGGCACCGACCCGGTCACCTCGGCCAGGTAGGTCTTGAGCACCCCGTAGGAGGGGTGCGCGAGCCGGTGGGCGAGCTCGCCGTCGTTGGTGAGCAGCAGCAGGCCCTCGGTGTCGTAGTCCAGCCTGCCCACGTGGAACAGCCGGCTGGCGCTCTCGGTTGGCCCGGTGCTCTCGGTTGGCCTGGCGCTCTTGCTTGGCCCGGCGCTCTCGGCAGGCCCAGCGAGAGCGCCAGGGAGCAGGCCGGCGATGGTCGGCCTGCCGCGGTCGTCCGACATCGCGGTGAGCACGCCGGTGGGTTTGTTCAGCGCCAGGTACACCAGGTCCTGGCGGGCCGGGATGCGCTTCCCGTCCACCTTGATGACCTGCTTCTGCGGGTCGACACGGGCGCCGAACCTGCGTACGATCTGGCCGTCCACCTCGACCCGGCCCTCGCCGATCAGCTCCTCGCAATGCCGCCGGCTGCCCACGCCGGCCGCGGCGAGCACCTTCTGCAGCCGGACGCCCTCGGGCCCGTCCGCATCGATCAGCGTGTCCCGCTCGCCGTCCAGGCCGTCGTCGTCTATGTCATCCAGGCTCATGACCGGGGTCCTGCTCATCTTCGATGTCCTCCGGGAGGAACGGCGCGAGCTCGGGCAGCTCGTCGAGACCGGCCAGGCCGAGCCGCTCCAGGAAGTAGTCCGTCGTCCGGTACAGGATCGCCCCGGTCTCCGGCTCGGTGGCCTGCTCCTCCACCAGGCCGCGCAGGGTGAGCGTGCGTATCACGCCGTCACAGTTGACGCCACGCACCGCCGACACCCGTGCCCGGCTGACCGGCTGCCGGTAGGCCACCACGGCCAGCGCCTCGAGTGCGGCCTGGGTGAGCCGCACCTCCTGCCCGTCCCGCAGGAACCGCTCCACCACCGGGGCGCAGTCCTCCCGGGTGTACAGGCGCCAGCCGCCGGCCACCTCACGCAGGTCGAAGCCGCGGCCTTCGGCGGTGTAGGCGGCGGCCAGGGAGCGCAGCTCAGCGGCCATCTCGTCCCTGGGCCGCTCCAGCACCTGGGCGAGCAGCAGGTCAGAGACCGGCTCGTCCACGACCAGCAGCACCGCCTCAAGGCTGGCACGCAACCCCGGCTGTCCTGCGTCCGGCTCGGCCGGGCCGCCGTTTCCGCCCGAGTCCGGGGCGGAGCCGTTCGGCATCAAATCAGTCCTCATCTTCCTGCGCCGCGTCACCTGCTGGCGCCTCGTCGCCGGCCGCCAGGCCAAGCGAGAGCGCCAGGCCGTCCCCGCCGTTGCCGGTCCAGGTGATGTACAGCTCACCAAGCGGCGCGACCTGCTCGAACGATATGTCGTCGGCGCGGTAGAGCTCGAGCAGCGCGAGGAACCTGGCCACCACCTCGTAGGTTCCGGCGGCGTCGGAGGTCAGGCCGCGGAAGGTGGCCCGGCCGAGCCGCCGCAGCTTGCCGGCGAGTATCTGGGCCTGCTCGCGGACGCTGGTGCGGGGCGAGTGGATGTGGTCGATCCCCACCACCGGGGGCGGCTTGGGCGCCAGGGTGACGGCCGCGATCCGGGCGAACTCGGCCGGGCCGAGGCCGAACAGCACCTCGGGCAGCAGGCTGGCGAACCGCGGCTCGAGCGGCACCCGGCGCGGGAAGCGGCGGGCGGCCTCGGCCATCCGGCCCGCGAACACCGCCGCCACCTCCTTGTACGCGCGGTACTGGAGCAGCCGGGCGAACAGCAGGTCGCGGGCCTCCAGCAGGGCCAGGTCCTCTTCGTCCTCGACCTCGCCGGCCGGCAGCAGCCGGGCCGCCTTCAGGTCGAGCAGGGTCGCCGCGACGACCAGGAAGTAGCTGGCCTGGTCCAGATCCCAGCCGCCGGACAACGCCCGGATGTAGCCGATGAACTCGTCGGTGACCTTGGACAGCGCCACCTCGGTGATGTCCAGCTTGTGTTTGGAGATGAGCGCGAGCAGCAGGTCGAAGGGGCCCTCGAATACGTCGAGGTGGACCTGGAAACCCGCGGTGCTGCTGGTCTCCTCCGTGGTCTCGTCCCCAGCCATCGTGTTTCCGGTCATGTCTCTCGGTTCAGCTCCCGGCTGAGCCGGGTGGCCAGCACGCTCGCCTCCCCCCGGGCGTCCAGGTCGGCGAGCATCACGGCGATCGCCTCCCGGACCAGGCGGCCGCGGTCGGCGGAGATGCCGAGCCCGCGCAGCCGCAGCCGCGCGTGCTCCAGGTCGAGGAGTTCCTCGGCGGACAGGTAAACCGTGATCTTCTGCGGGTGCGCCTCCCGGCCGGTTGCCTGCCGCTGCTCGTCGAGAGCGATGCCATCGGCGGTCGTGCCATCCGCGGCAGGGCGCAGCAGCTCGGCAATGCCGGGGATTCTCACCCGCCGGGGCCTGGGGCCCCGTACTCCGTCTGCCGCCACCGCTCCAGCACCTCCTTGGCAAGCTCACGATACGAGCTTGCCGCCTTGGATGAGCTGTCAAAGCGGTTGATTGGTTCACCGGCCACCGTGGCGTCGGGGAACCGTACGGTGCGGTTAATCACCGTGTGAAAGACCCTGTCGCCGAATCCCTGGACCACGCTGGCCAGCACCTCGCGGGTGTGCAGCGTGCGCGAGTCGTACATGGTGGCGAGTACCCCGTCGATGCCCAGCTTCGGGTTGAGCCGCCCCGACACCTTGTCGATCGTCTCCATCAGCAGGGCCACACCCCGCATGGCGAAGTATTCGCACTCCAGCGGCACAATCACGCTATGGGAGCAGGCCAGCGCGTTGACGGTGAGCAGGCCGAGGGACGGCTGGCAGTCGATCAGCACCACGTCGTACTCCGGCAGCACCGGCTCCAGCACCCCGCCGAGCACGAACTCCCTGCCCACCTCGTGCACCAGCTGCACCTCGGCGCCGGCCAGGTCGATGTTGCTGGGCAGCAGGTCCATGCCGTCCACGTTGGTCTTGAGCGTCACGTCCTGGACAGTCATGCCGCGCTCAATGAGCAGGTTGTAGACCGAAGTCTCCAGCTCATGCGGCTGGATGCCGAGACCGACGGACAGCGCGCCCTGCGGGTCGAAGTCGACGAGCAGTACCCGCCGGCCGACCTCGGCCAGCGAAGCACCGAGGTTGATCGTGGTGGTGGTCTTGCCCACCCCGCCCTTCTGGTTGCAGACCGCCACCACCCGGGCGGGACCATGGCTGTCCAGGCGCTCAGGCATGGGAAAGACGGGTAGCGGGCGGCCGGCTGCATCGAACCGGGGCTTGGTGCTGCTGGAACGGGATGTTGGCACCTGCTGTTGAACCTTCCGAGCGGCCATAAGACACCTCCGCTGAACCCGGACTCTAGGCCCTGGGCCCACTGCGGGCAAGCCGGCACACCGTTGGGCTGGCGTCCGGCTTGACGACTCAGCCTAGGGCACGCGGATGGGCGGCGGCGTACACCTCGCGCAGCTTGTCCACGGTCACCAGCGTGTACACCTGGGTGGTGGTCACCGAGGCGTGCCCGAGCAACTCCTGCACCACGCGGATGTCGGCCCCGCCGTCCAGCAGGTGGGTGGCGAACGAATGCCGGAGGGTGTGCGGGGACAGCACGGGCAGCCCGGCCCGGCCTGCCGCGGCCCGCAGCACCATCCAGGCGCCCTGCCGGGTGAGCCGGCCGCCGCGGGCGTTGAGGAACACCGCCGGCGTGCCCGGCCTGGCCGCCGGGCCGGACGGGCCGCCGAGCGCGGCCGTTCTCGCGGCCGCCGCGGCTAGCGCCGGACGGGCCCGCACCAGGTAGGCCTCCAGCGCCTGCCTGGCGTAGCTGCCGACCGGCACGATCCGCTCCTTGCCCCCCTTGCCGGACAGCCGGACCAGCCCGTCGCCGGACAGGTCCAGGTCATCCACATCCAGCCCGGTCGCCTCGGAAATCCGGGCGCCCGTCCCGTACAGGAGCTCCAGCAGCGCCCGGTCCCGCAGCCGGGCCCGGGCGGCCACGCTGTCCGGGCCCCCGTCGCTGCCCAGCGGCCCGGCCGCGGCCAGCAGCCGCTCGACCTCGGCCACCGTGATGGCCTTGGGCAGCCGCCGCGGCGGGCGCGGCGGCCTGACCTGCCGGGCCGGGTCGGCCGCGGTCAGCCCCTGCGCCACGGCGAAGGCGTGCAGCCCGCGCACCGCGACCACGGCCCGGCCCGCCGAGCTGACCGCCAGCGGCCGGTGCTCGTCGTCGCCCTCGCGCAGCCCGGCCAGGAACGCCGCGATGTCCGCCCCGGTGAGCTGGCCCATCGCGGTCTTGCCCCGGCCGGCCAGCGCGTCCGCGTACCGCTGCAGATCCCGGCGGTAGGACTCCAGTGTGCTCGCCGCCAGCCCGCGCTCGACCGCGAGGTGATCGAGATAGCCCCCGATCGCCTCCGCGACCGACAGGGGCTTGCTCAGTTCAGCACCTCGGCCGGGGTCACCGACGGCAGGCCGAGCGACTCGCCGACCGGCGGGCAGGTCAGCGTGCCCTCGTGGGTGTTCAGCCCGGGCGCCAGCGCCGGGTCGGCGCGCAGCGCATCCCGCCAGCCGCGGTTGGCGATCTCCACGATGTAGGGCAGCGTGACGTTGGTCAGCGCGTAGGTGGAGGTGTGCGGCACGGCGCCGGGCATGTTGGCCACGCAGTAGAACACCGAATTATGCACCCGGTAGGTCGGCTCGGCGTGCGTGGTGGGGTGGGAGTCCTCGAAGCAGCCGCCCTGGTCGATGGAGATGTCCACCAGCACCGAGCCCTGCTTCATCTCCGCGACGAGCGCGTTGGAGACGAGCATGGGCGCCTTGGCCCCCGGCACCAGCACCGCGCCGATGACCAGGTCGGCGTCGATCACCGCGCGCCGGATCTCGTAGGCGTTAGACGCGA
Organism: Streptosporangiaceae bacterium; assembly: GCA_036501145.1. GTDB lineage: Bacteria > Actinomycetota > Actinomycetes > Streptosporangiales > Streptosporangiaceae > PALSA-505. The sequence goes on from DASYAV010000173.1 coordinate 21,916, forward strand.
CGGTCTGCAGGTGCCCCTGGTAGATCGCGTCCGCCTGGCGCAGCCGGGTGATGTTCTTGTCGACCAGGTGCACCTCGGCCTGCATGCCGAGCGCGATCGCGGCCGCGTTCATCCCGGACACACCGGCGCCGAGCACGACCACCTTGGCCGCGTACACCCCGGACACGCCGCCCATCAGCACGCCCCGGCCGCCGCCGTCGCTCTGCAGGTGGTGCGCCCCGACCTGGGGTGCCATCCGGCCCGCGACCTCGGACATGGGGGCGAGCAGCGGCAGCGAGCCGTCCGGCAGCTGCACGGTTTCATACGCGATCGAGGTGATGCCGGACGCCAGCAGCGCGTCGGTGCACGGCCGGGACGCGGCCAGGTGCAGGTAGGTGAACAGCACCTGCCCCTTGCGCATCCGGTGGTACTCCTCGGCCACCGGCTCCTTGACCTTCAGCACCAGCTCGGCGGTGTCCCACACCTCGTCGGCGGTGCCGAGGATCTTGGCGCCGGCGGCGACGAAGTCCTCGTCCGGGATGGACGAGCCGGTGCCCGCCGTGGCCTGGACGTTCACCTCGTGCCCGGCGCGCGACAGCTCGTGCACGCCGGCCGGGGTGAGGGCCACCCGGTCCTCGTGGTTCTTGACTTCCTTGGGAACGCCAACCTTCATGGCTGCCAAGCCTTTCTGGTCCGCCCGGCCGCAGGCCCCGTTGCGCTGCGGATTGAGTCCGGGCGATCCTCGTTGGCCGCCGGTCAGCGTTCGGGCGCGTCCGTGGGGCGCAGCCCCGCGAACCCGTCCCGCCTGGCGGCATACGCGGACAAGATACCCACTGCGGCCACACCGTTGTGCAGGTCACCGGCCAGGAACAGGGCGACGGCCTGCTCCAGCGGCACCCAGGCCAGCCGCAGATGCGCTTCCTCGTGCTGGGGGACGTAGCCGCGCTCGGCGTGCGGCACCTCGATCAGGCCGCGGGCCAGGAACACCCGCAGCCGCTCGTCGGTCATCCCGGGCGAGGAGAAGTAGTCGACGAGCACGTGCCAGTCGCGGGCCCGGTACCCGGTCTCCTCGAGCAGCTCCCGCTCGGCGGTGACCGCGGGCGGCTCGCCCGCGACGTCGCGCAGCCCGGCCGGGATCTCCCACAGCAGCCGGCCGACCGGGTGCCGGTACTGGCGGATCATCAGCACCCGCTCGTCGTCGTCGAGCGCCAGCACGGCCACCGCGCCGGGATGCTCGACCACGTCGCGCTCGGTGACATCGCCCTCGGGCATCTCGACCTGGTCGACCCGGACCGCCACCACGTGGCTGCGCACCCGGTGCGCCGAGCCGACCACCGGCCACCGCTCCGGGACGTCGGCCAGGCGTGCCGTGCCCGCGGCGGTGCCCGCAGCGGCGCCTGCCGCGGTGCCGGACGTGGTGCCGGACCGGCCAGCGGGAGACTGGGGCACGGGGGGCGGGCCGGTCACGCGCTGGCTACCGCACGCTGGCCGGTCGCGGGCACCCCGTCGCCGACCGCCCTGGACCGCTCGATCGCGGCGCTGACCAGGCCGACGAAAAGCGGGTGCGGCCGGGTGGGGCGGGACAGGAACTCCGGGTGCGCCTGGGTGGCCACGAAGAACGGGTGCACGCTGCGTGGCAGTTCGACGAACTCGACGAGCCGGCCGTCCGGCGACAGCCCTGAGCAGGCCAGCCCGGCCTGCTCGAGCGCGCCGCGGTAGGCATTGTTCACCTCGTACCTGTGCCGGTGCCGCTCCTCCACCAGATCCTTGCCGTACATCTCGCGGACCAGGCTGCCCTCGGCGAGCTGGGCCGGGTAGAGGCCGAGCCGCATGGTGCCGCCCATATCCCGCTCCCCCGCGACCACGTCCTCCTGGTCGGCCATGGTGGCGATGACCGGGTCCGGGGTGTCCGGGTCGAACTCGGCGCTGTTGGCCTCGGGCAGCCCGGCCAGATCCCGGGCCACCTCGATGGCCACGCACTGCAGCCCGAGGCACAGCCCGAGCAGCGGGATGCCGTGGGTGCGGGCGTGCCGGATCGCGCCGATCTTGCCCTCGATGCCGCGCACCCCGAAGCCGCCGGGGATCAGCACCCCGTCCACGCCGTCGAGCTGGCGGGCCGCACCTTCAGGGGTCTGGCAGTCGTCGCTGGGCACCCACCGGATGGTGACCCTGGCGTCGTTGCCGAAGCCGCCCGCACGCAGTGCCTCGGCCGGGGACAGGTAGGCGTCGTGCAGATCCACATACTTGCCGACGAGCGCGATGGTGACGCTGCGGGCCGGCCGGTGCACCCGGCGCAGCAGGTCGTCCCAGTCGGTCCAGTCCACGTCGCGGAACGGCAGCCCGAGCCGCCGCACCACGTAGGCGTCCAGGCCTTCGGCGTGCAGCACCCGCGGGATGTCGTAGATGGACAGCGCGTCCGCCGCCGACACCACCGCTTCCTCGTCCACGTCGCACATCAGGCTGACCTTGCGCTTCAGCCCGCCGCTGATGGCCCGGTCGGACCGGCAGACGATCGCGTCCGGCTGGATGCCGATGCTGCGCAGTGCGGCCACCGAATGCTGGGTGGGCTTGGTCTTCAGCTCACCGGACGGCCCGATGTAGGGCAGCAGCGAAACGTGCAGGAAGAAGCAGCGGTCCCGGCCGATCTCGTGCCGGATCTGGCGGATCGCCTCGAGGAACGGCTGCGACTCGATGTCGCCGACGGTCCCGCCCACCTCGGTGATCACGACGTCCACATCCGGGGCGCCCATGGCCAGGATCCGGGACTTGATCTCGTTGGTGATGTGCGGGATGACCTGGACGGTGTCCCCCAGGTACTCGCCGCGGCGCTCCTTGGCGATCACCGTGGAGTAGATCTGCCCGGTGGTCACGTTGGCCGAGCCGACCAGCTCGGTGTCGAGGAAACGCTCGTAGTGCCCGACGTCCAGGTCGGTCTCGGTGCCGTCGTCGGTCACGAACACCTCGCCGTGCTGGAAGGGGTTCATGGTGCCGGGGTCGACGTTGAGGTAGGGATCGAGCTTCTGCATGGTGACCCGCAGGCCGCGTAGCTTCAGCAGGCGCCCGAGGCTGGACGCGGTAAGCCCTTTGCCCAGGCTCGACGCGACTCCCCCGGTGACGAACAGATGCCTGGTCTCGATCGGCGCGCGCGCAAATGCGGCCAAGATTGGCTCCCGTGGTCGGTGCTTCTTGCGGGCATACCGCCCGCTCCACGGACCCTCAGAATAACAGCTGACAGTAACCATGGCCCGCAGTGACACCGCTCTGTGCGCCGGGTGGGCGGCCTGGCACGGAGCGTTTCCGGGCAAACCGGCTACTCAGCGTAGTCATCTGGGCGGGTCCCGCCGGCGATCATGATGTTTATAAAAACCTGTGCGCCGTCCGCCTGGGTCTGGCTCGGACCGAGTGCCGGAACAATTTGATAGAGTTTGACGTCTTAAAAAGAAATACCAGCGCCAACGCAAAAGAAAAGCCCCTGAATTAACAGGGGTCGGTTGAAATTATAGCCGGAAAGAGGCTTCTTGTCAAAATCGCCGGAGCCGCCGCAAAGCCCGCCGCAGGCCGATGACCTGAGCGGCGAGCAGCACTACGTGACCATGCTCTACGGCCGGCTCGACAGCCTGCGGGAGCGGGCGTCGGCCAGGCTGGCGACCACATTGCGGAATGCAGGCGGCACCCCGCAGGCGCGCACCGAGCGGGAAGTGCTGGCCCTGGAGTTCTCCTCGCGGATAGCGCAACTGGACGCGGCAGAGAACGGGCTGTGCTTCGGCAGGCTTGATTTCGACAGTGGCGAGCGGCGTTACGTCGGCCGGATCGGCATCCGTGATGACTCCGGTGATTACGAGCCGCTGCTGCTGGACTGGCGGGCACCGGCCTCGCGGCCGTTCTATCTGGCCACCGCGGCGTCCCCGGAGGGGGTCCAGCGGCGCAGGCACCTGAAGACCCGCCGCCGCGTGGTGACCGGCTTCGACGACGAGGTGCTCGACCTGACCGCGCCGCACGCCAACGGGCACGAGAGCCTGACCGGTGAGGCGGCCCTGCTCGCCGCGGTGACGGCCAGCCGGACCGGCCGGATGGGCGACATCGTCGAGACGATCCAGGCCGAGCAGGACCGGATCATCCGGGCGCCGCAGCAGGGTGTGGTCGTGGTACAGGGCGGGCCGGGCACCGGCAAGACGGCGGTCGCGCTGCACCGTGCGGCGTTCCTGCTGTACACCCACCGGCGCCAGCTGGAGCGGCGCGGTGTGCTCATCGTCGGGCCCAACGCGACGTTCCTGCGCTACATCGGGCAGGTGCTGCCCGCCCTCGGCGAGACCGGGGTGGTGCTGTCCACGATCAGCGAGATGTTTCCCGGCATCGCCGCGGAGCGGGCCGAGCGCGGGGAGGTGTCTGAGGTCAAGGGCAGGCTGGCCATGGCGCCGGTCATCGCCGCGGCGGTGCGGGAGCGGCAGCAGCTGCCCGGGCAGCCGGTGGTCCTGCGCTACCAGCGCGAGGAGCTGCGGATCGACCGGGACATGGCGGCCCGGGCCCGGGAGCGGGCCCGGCGGTCTCGCAGGCCGCACAACCAGGCGCGGGTCATCTTCGCCCGTGAGATCATCAGCGCCCTGGTGCGGCAGGCCGCGGGCCGGCTGCGGGACAGCCTGCGGGAGACCGATGCCATGGTGGCGGAGATCCTCGGTGAGGATGCCCCGCCCGATCATGACCTGCTCGATGAGGTCGCGGTGGACGACATCCGGCGTGAGCTGCGCGGCGACCCCGACGTGCGGGCCGCGATCAACCAGCTGTGGCCGAAGCTGACCGCGCAGCGGCTGCTGGACGATCTGTTCTCCTCCGCCGCCCGGCTGCGCCGGGCCGGGCCGCGGCTGGACGAGGAGGACCGGGCCAGGCTGCTGCGCGAGCCGGGCGGCGGCTGGTCCGCGGCCGACGTCCCACTGCTGGATGAGGCGGCCGAACTGCTCGGCGAGGACGACCGGGCGCAGCGGGCCCGCGAGGAGCGCAAGCGGCAGGAGCAGATCGCCTACGCCGGCGGGGTGGTCGACCTGCTCAGCCGCGACCTGCAGGATCCGGAAGTACTGCTGGCCTCGGACCTGATCGACGCCCAGCGGCTGGCCGAGCGGCATGTCGAGGAGGAGTATCTGTCCACGGCCGAGCGGGCCGCGGCCGACCGGACATGGGCGTTCGGGCACGTCATCGTGGACGAGGCGCAGGAACTGTCGGAGATGGCCTGGCGGATGCTGATGCGGCGCTGCCCCACCCGGTCGATGACCCTGGTCGGGGACGTGGCGCAGACCGGCGACACGGCCGGCACCTCTTCCTGGCAGCACGTTCTCGATCCCTACCTGGGGCGGCGCTGGCGGCTCGAGCGGCTCACCGTCAACTACCGGACGCCTGCCGAGATCATGTCGGTGGCCACCGACGTGGCCTCGGCGATCGAACCGCCGCCCGCCGAGGCCGACCTGCCCCGGTCGGTGCGCGAGTCCGGCGCCGAGCCGTGGCGGCTGGCCGTGCCGCGCGGCCGGCTGGCCGGCGAACTGGCCCGGATCGCGGCGCAGGAGGCCGCTGTGGTGGGCGAGGGCAAGGTGGCGGTGATCGTCCCGGCGGCCCGGGTCGCTGAACTGGGCGCGGCGGTGGCCGCGGTCTCCCCGGGCGCCTCGGTCGGCATGGACGCCGAGCTGCGCAACCCGGTCGTGGTGCTGAGCGTGCGGCAAGCCAAGGGCCTGGAGTTCGACTCGGTGCTGATCGCCGAGCCCGCCGAGATCCTGGCCGAGTCACTGCGGGGCGCAAGCGATCTGTACGTCGGGATGACCAGGACGACTCAGCGGCTGGGCGTGCTGCACAGCAGGGAGCCGCCGCAGGTGCTGTCCCGGCTCAAGGAACGCGGGCAGGACTGGGACTAGCGGCCGCGGCCTGCTGCTCGGTCTGCCCGAACCGGGCCAGCTGTACCGCGCAGATCACCGCGAGGATGAAGCCGGCGATGGCCAGCCCGGCCATCCCGTGCCTGGTCTTGTCGCCGAGCAGGGTGATCCCGACCGCGGCCGGGGGGATCGTCTCCACCAGCACCACCGCCGCGACCGCGACGGTGACGCTGCCCCCTTCCAGTGCCGAGGCGTAGAACAGGAAAGACACGATCCCGGCCGCGGCCAGCGCGTAGGCGGCGGGGTCGCGGATGAGATGCACCGGGTCGAATCCGTTGAGCACCCGGGCGGCCACGGCGAGCACGCCGTATCCGAGACCGGCCGTGGCGCCGAGCAGCGGTGTCCTGGCCGGCCCGGGCAACCGGGCGGCGGCCAGGCCGATCAGTCCGATCGCGGCCACCGCGACGATCAGCGCCAGCTTGAACGTGTTGCCGACCCGTTCCGGGCCTTGGGCCCCGGCGGAACTGCCGAGCAGCCCCACCCCGGCGATGACCCCGCCGACGGCCACCCACTCCCGCCAGCCCAGGGTGGCCCCGATGAGCCAGGAGACGCACACGGCGGTGACTGCGAGGTTGGCCGCGATCATCGCCTGCACCGCGAACAGCGGCAGCCGGTTCAGCGCCACGAGCTGGGCCACGAAGCCGAGCATGTCCAAGCCGAGGCTGACCAGGAACCGCCACTGGCGGAACATCCGGACCACCAGCCCGGGGTCGACCGCGGCGAACGCGCCGCTGCCCTGACCGGCCGGGCGGCTCGCGGCGCGCACGGCGATAGCCTGCATGGCCGAGGCCACCCCGTAGAACACCGGGGCCACCACCGCGGCGATGAGACTGGCAAGCACGTTTCTGACCTTACGCTCAGGTTCTGTTCAGCTATTACTCAGCCCGATCCGGTTGCGCACTCAGCGGGAACAGCCCCCGTTTCACGATGATTCCGCCAGTGCGCCGTGCAGCGCCTGCGCGGTGGTGAACCGGATGGCCCGCATGCCGAGCCGGGCGGCGGCCGCCACGTTGTCCGGGCGGTCGTCGATGAAGGTCACCTCGTCCGGGCCGGCGCCCAGCCGGCTGAGCGCCTTGCCGAAGCACATGGGATCCGGCTTGACAGCCCGCAGGTCGCAGCTGAACAGCAGGTGCTCGAAGTACCTGGCCACCGGCATCTGTTCCACCGCCCTGGCCACCTCGGCCGGGGCGTTGGACAGCAACGCGAGCCGGTGGCCGGCCGCCGCGGTGTCCCTGATCACCTGCACGGTGCCGTCCTGCAGGTGTGACCAGCTGGCGATGTCCAGCTGGATCAGTTCACCGATCTGGCTGCTGGTGAAGGACCGGCCCAGGCGCCCGGCCACGGCTTGCCAGTAGCCCCCGGCGGTGAGATCCGCGGCGTCGTAGGCCGGCCGGAACGGCCAGTAGCCGCCGGCGAAGTCCGCGGTGCTGACCCCGGCCCCGGCCGCGGCCGCCAGGGCCGCGAGATCTCCGTCCGGCTGTGGCGTGCAGATGACACCGCCGTAGTCGAACATGACCCAGGTCATCCCGTTTCCTCCCGTCCCCGCGATGCGGCCGGTGCATGAGTGTGGCCCGCAGCGGGAACCAGTCTGCCACCGCCCGCCGTCAAAGCTGGCGGTACACGGCACACAGGGGGCACAGCCACCAGGGGGAGGCACGATGCGAGGGACAGCACGGACGGCCGCGGCCGCGGCGGTGATCCTGCTCGCCGCCGGCTGCGGGACCGGGCACGGAACAGGCCCAGGCCCGCACCGGGGCGGCACACTGATCGCGGCCGCCCTCCGGGCGCCGGCCACCGGGGCGCCGGCTGCCGGGCCGGTGATCACCGGGCCTCCGGTCATCAGCGCGGCGCAGGCGCAGCGGCTGGTCCGGGCCCTGCTCGCCCGGGCCCAGCTGCCGCCCGGGGCACGGCCCCGGCCGGGCCGCCCGCCCGCGGCGCTGGCGCAGGCGGTAGAGGTGGAGTCGGGCCGCCCGTCTGCCATGCTGCACCGGCTGTGGCGGGTGGCCGAGCCCGCCAGCGCGGCCTACGCGTTCGTGACCAAGCACGCGCCGGCCGGGATGCGGTGGATCGGCAGCGGGCGGAGCAGCTACCGCGGCACCGTCACCGAGCAGGACGTGACCTTCCAGCTCAGCCGGCTGCCGGCCGGGGTGGCGGCGGCCGGGCTCAGCATGACGGTCGTGCCGGCCTCCGCCCCCCACTCTGCGCCGGGCGCGTCCGTGCTGCGTGCGGACGCGCAGGTGATCTGGTACCCGCCGCGGTCGGCCGCCGAGTACGTGCCGGCCACGATGCACGCGGTGACGGTGACCGCCACGGAGTTCGGCCAGCGTCCCAGCACGCTGACGAAGACGGTCACCACGCCGTCCGTGGTGCGGCGGCTGGCTGCGATGCTGAACGGGACGCACGCGGCCACGGCCGGTGCGTTCGTGAGCTGCCCGATGGAGCGGGCCAGCTACCGGGTAGCCTTCGCCGTCTCGCCCCGCGCCAACCCCTACCTGGTGGCCAGGGCGACGCTGTGCCCGGACACGCAGGTCACCGTGCGTGGCCACGGCCAGCCGGCGCTGGTGACGCCGCCGGGACTGCTGAACCTGCTGCAACGGCTGACCAGGGTGTCCGGCGCCTAACACCCGACCGGCGCGGGCGGAAATATCCTTGCCGCCCGGCCGGGCATGCAGCACGATGGCCCGATGACATGGACTGCACCTGAGGTCCCGCGCACCGACCCGCCCGAGGTATCCGGCGAGCGGGCCGCGCTGGACGGCTGGCTCGACTACCACCGCCAGACGCTGCTGTACAAGTGCCAGGGGCTGACCGGCGAGCAGCTGTGCCAGCGGCCGGTCGCGCCGTCGGGGCTGTCCCTGCTCGGCCTGGTCCGGCACCTGGCCGAGGTGGAGCGCTGGTGGTTCCGCCGCCAGTTCGACGGCCGGCCGGAGGCTGGCGACCTGTTCGTCACCGAGGAAAATGAGGACGGCGAGTTCGAACTCACCGACCCGGGCCGGGCCGGGGCCGACCTGGCCACCTTCGCCGAGGAGTGCGAGCTGTCCCGGCAGACCGCCGCGGGCCGGTCGCTGGACGAGACGTTCTCACCGACCTGGAACGCGAACAAGAAGTTCGACCTGCGCTGGGTGTATCTCCACATGATCGAGGAGTACGCGCGGCACAACGGACACGCCGACATCGTGCGCGAGCAGGTCGACGGCGTCACCGGCGACTGACCCGCGGCCGAGAAGGCGGGCGCCGGGTTAGACGCCCGCGGCCTGCATGCCGCGCAGCTCTGCTTTGAGCTCCTTGATCTCATCGCGCAGCCGGCCGGCGATCTCGAACTGCAGCTCCGCGGCGGCGGTGTGCATCTGCTCGGTGAGCTGGCCGATGAGGGCGATCAGGTCCTGCCGGGCGTCGCCGCTGCCCTCGCCGGAACTGCCCGCCGTGGCCGTGCCGCGGTTGCGCGCCCGGGACGACAGGCCAGGCACCGGGCTCTTGCCGCGGCTCTGCTGCCGCCCGCCGCCGCCCAGCAGCTGCTCGGTGTCGGCGTCCTCCCGGATCAGCTGGTCCAGGATGTCGGCGATCCGCTTGCGCAGCGGCTGCGGGTCGATTCCGTGCTCGGTGTTGTAGGCGATCTGCTTGTCCCGCCGCCGGTTCGTCTCGTCGATGGCCCGCCGCATCGACGGGGTGACCACGTCGGCGTACATGTGCACCTGGCCGGAGACGTTTCGCGCGGCCCGGCCGATGGTCTGGATGAGCGAGGTGCCAGAGCGCAGGAAGCCCTCCTTGTCAGCATCCAGAATCGACACCAGCGACACCTCGGGCAGGTCGAGGCCCTCGCGGAGCAGGTTGATGCCCACCAGCACGTCGTACTGGCCGACCCGCAGCTCGCGGAGCAGCTCCACCCGCCGCAGCGTGTCCACCTCGCTGTGCAGGTACCGGGCCCGGATACCCAGCTCGAGCAGGTAGTCGGTGAGATCCTCGGCCATCTTCTTGGTCAGCGTGGTGACCAGCACCCGCTCCTGCCGCTCGGCCCGCTCCCTGATCTCGTGCACCAGGTCGTCAATCTGGCCCTTGGTCGGCTTGACGAGGACCTCGGGGTCGATCAGGCCGGTGGGCCTGATCACCTGCTCCACCACGTCGCCGGCGACCCGCTGCATCTCGTACGGGCCCGGGGTGGCCGACAGGTAGACGGTCTGGCCGATGCGCTCACAGAACTCGTCCCAGGTCAGCGGCCGGTTGTCGATCGCGCTGGGCAGCCGGAAGCCGTGCTCGACCAGGGACCGCTTGCGTGACACGTCACCCTCGTACATGGCACCGATCTGCGGCACGGTGCTGTGCGACTCGTCGATGACCAGCAGGAAGTCCTCGGGGAAGTAGTCGAGCAGGGTGTTCGGCGGGGTGCCCGCGTCGCGGCCGTCGATGTGCCGCGAATAGTTCTCGATCCCCGAGCAGGAGCCGATCTGGCGCAGCATCTCGATGTCGTAGGTGGTGCGCATCCGCAGCCGCTGCGCCTCCAGCAGCTTGCCCTGCCGCTCCAGCTCGGCCAGCCGCTGCGCCAGCTCCGTTTCGATGCCGGCGATGGCCCGCTCCATCCGCTGCTCGCCGGCCACGTAGTGCGAGGCCGGGAAGATGTACATCTCCTGGTCCTCGCTCATCACCTCGCCGGTCAGCGGGTGCAGCGTCATCAGCCGCTCGATTTCGTCGCCGAACATCTCGATCCGGACGGCGAGCTCCTCGTACTGCGGAATGACCTCGATCGTGTCGCCGCGCACCCGGAACGTGCCCCGGGTGAAGGCCAGGTCGTTGCGCGTGTACAGCATCCCGACCAGCCTGCGCAGCAGGGTCTCCCGCTCGATCGTCTCACCGACCCGGAGCGTGACCATCCGGTCCACGTACTCCTGCGGCGTGCCCAGGCCGTAGATGCAGGAGACCGACGCCACCACGATCGTGTCCCGCCGGGTGAGCAGCGAGTTGGTGGCCGAGTGCCGCAGCCGCTCCACCTCGTCGTTGATCGAGGAGTCCTTCTCGATGTAGGTGTCGGTCTGCGGGATGTACGCCTCGGGCTGGTAGTAGTCGTAGTAGGAGACGAAGTACTCGACCGCGTTGTGCGGCAGCATCTCCCGCAGCTCGTTGGCGAACTGGGCGGCGAGCGTCTTGTTCGGCAGCATGACCAGGGTCGGCCGCTGCAGCCGCTCGGCCAGCCAGGCGATGGTGGCGGTCTTGCCGGTGCCGGTGGCACCGAGCAGCACGGTGTCCTTCTCCCCCGCCCGGACCCGCCGCTCCATCTCGGCGATGGCGGCGGGCTGGTCGCCGGCGGGCACCATCTCGGTCACCACCTGGAACGGCGCGACCGAGCGCTGAAGGTCGGTTACCGGGCGCACGGCGTCGCCCCCCACTGATCTGAAACGGCGCTTCCCTGCATGCTCACCCGTCGACTGTAAGCCGCGGGTACGACAAAAGAATTCCTAATGCTGGCCGGGATACGGGGGCTTGTGGATGATCCCGCAGGTGATGGCCTTGTCCAGGCAGTAGTAGGTGAGGCTGTTCAGCGTGCCATACGGTGCGCCAGGGCCGACCGCCTTGCCCTGCTGCCAGGTTTGCCAGTAGTCAGCGTGCCCGGTGTACCACGGGCCGGGGGCGCCGTGCGGATCGGACGAAAGCTTGAGCGCGATGTCGGCGGGCGGCATCTGCTGCCCCTCCTGGGCCTGGGTGTGGCAGCCGGTGAGGTTCAGCACCTGGGCGCAGCTCGACGGGTAGATCGTCTTGGAGTTGGTGCTGAGCGTGTCGGGGCCGCCGGGAGTCTGTGGCCCCAGGCCCAGGCCGGTGTAGTGGATGCGCAGCGACAGATGCGGGACGGCGTGGTACGTGACGCCCTTCCTGTCCAGGGCCCCGCACCCCCGGACGGGCCGGTAGGCCAGGTCGTTGGGCGTGCCGCCGCCCATCGAGGGGTCGATGTACCCGGGCACCTTGGCGGTGCCGTTCGGCGTCGTGAAGGACGCCTTGCCGTTCCAGCAGGAGGGAAAGTTGATGACCTCGGTCACCCCGTGCTGGTGCGGGAAATCGAACATCTGGCAGGTGTAAGGCCAGATGGAGCTGGCCGTCTGCACCTTCTGGCCGTTGACCTTGGTGGCTCCGCAGGTCCAGTACACGTGGCCCATCGTCGTCGGCGCCGACGCCGCGCCGGGTGTGCCGACCATCATGGCGGTCCCGGGGGAAGCTCGCGGGTCTTCGCGCCCGAGGCGGTCAGGTAGTAGGCCCGCACGGAAATGGTCCTGTTGAGGGCGGTGCCGCAGGTGTAGTTGCCCGAGCCACCGGCCCGCCGCGTGCAGCCGGGCAGGAAAGGCTTGCCGTTCAGGAAGCTCTCCGGTGACCAGTAGGCGGCTGTGTCCTTGCTGTCCTGGCAGGTTGTCGTGCCGCCCGAGGCGCCTTGCTTCCGCAAGCTGGCGGCCGTGCTGGTGGCCTTCACGCCGTAGTGGCCGAAGAACATGTGGGTATGCCCGGCGGTCCCGCCGGGGGCCATGATCGGGTCTACCGGCTGCACTTCGCCGGTCATCGTGCAGCGGGTGATGAATTCGCCGCTGCCGCTGGAACTGAGGGCTTGGGCGGTGGGCGAAATCAACCCAGGGGCCAGCAACGCCGGGAGAGCCAGGGCGAGTGCGGCGCAGACAGCAGCGATCTTCCTCACGTCGGATCAGTTCCTTGCGGTCGCTCGCCCCCCACGGCCAGCACCTAACAAGATAACTGAACGGCAGTGAATGACAACAGAATGTAACGTGAACGAGACCTGCGCCAACGCCTCCGGTGCGGCGCGGTCAGCCGGCCTGACGGCCCGGCGGCGCGGCCTGGCGGCCTGGCGGCGCGGTCAGCCGGACTGGCGGCGGCGCAGCTCGGCCCACAAGTCATCGATCTGGCGGTCGAGCTCGGCCAGCGGGCCGGAGTTGTCGACCACGATGTCCGCGATGGCCAGCCGGTCCGCGCGGCTGGCCTGGGCGTGCAGCCGGGCCCGGGCCTGATCGGCCGGCATGCCGCGCAGCCGGGTCAGCCGGTCAATCTGCACGTCGGCGGGCACGTCCACCACGACGACCAGGTCGTAGAGGCCGGCCAGGCCGTTCTCGGTGAGCAGCGGCACGTCGTGCACCACCACCGACCCGGGCGGGGCCGCCTGCTCGAGCTCGCGCATCCGTTCCGACACCAGTGGATGCACGATCGCGTTCAGCTTGGCCCGCAGCCCGGCGTCGGCGAACACGATCTCAGCCAGCCGGGGACGGTCCAGCGCGCCGTCCGGCTCGAGCACGGATGAGCCGAACACCGCGACAACCTGGGTCAGCCCCGGGGTGCCGGGCGCGACGACCTCCCTGGCCACGGCGTCGGCGTCGAGTATCACCGCACCGTGGGCAGCGAGGCGCCGCGACACCTCGCTCTTGCCGGCCGCGATCCCGCCGGTCAGCCCGACCTTCACCGGCCGGCCCGGGTCACGGCCGGCGCGGGGGCCGCGGCCCCCGCCAGGGCCACGGCTCCCGCGCCGGCCACCGCTCCCGCCCGGGCCACGGCCCTTGCCGTGGCCTCAGCTCCCGCCGGGGCCACGGCTCCCGCCGGGCAGCAGGTCAGCCCTGGCCGCCGGACAGCTTGTCGCGCAGCGCGGCGAGCGCCTCGTCGGAGGCCAGCGCGCCGGTGGCGGCACCATCGTCCTCCGGGCCGGAGCTGATCGTCGCGCTGTGCCCGGCGTCGTCGTCGCCGTCCTCGCTGCGCCGCGCCTCCTCGACCTGCCGGCGGTGCGCCTCGAACCGGGACCGGGCCTGCGCGTACTGCCGCTCCCACTCCTCACGCTGCTTGTCGTACCCGTCCAGCCACTCCTGCGTCTCGGAGTCGAAGCCCTCCGGGTAGACGTACTGGCCCTGCTCGTCGTAGGTGGCCGGCATGCCGTACAGCGTCGGGTCGAACTCGTCGCCCACGGCCTCGCCGACGGTGCCCTCGTTGGCCTGCTTGAGCGACAGGCTGATCCGCCGCCGGTCCAGGTCGATGTCGATGATCTTGACGAAGATCTCGTCGCCGACCTGCACCACCTGCTCGGGGATCTCCACGTGCCGGTCAGCCAGCTCGGAGATGTGCACCAG
>DASYAV010000174.1:0-1663 GCA_036501145.1 Streptosporangiaceae bacterium
CGGTCGGGGTCCTGACCCGACGTGGGATCGGCTCGGTGTGAGTCCTTGACGTCTCGGGCAGGTGTTTCGGTATGCAGAACGTGACGGAGATCGAGCGCAAGTTCCTGGCCGGCGGCGAGGCAGGTACCCCGGACTGGTCGAAGTTGATTCGAGGAAGTGCCCCGACCGTCCAGCGCCGAGCGCTGATCGCGACCTACCTGGACACCGGCGATCTACGCCTTTCCCGTGCAGGCATCACGTTGCGTCGTCGGGTCGGTGACGCCGAAGCCGGATGGCAGCTGGAGATTCCGGTCGGCAAGGACTCCAGGCAGGAGCTGCGGTCCCACGCGGACGGCGATGTCGGCGACTCGGGCGGGTCGCCGCCGGCGGAGCTGGCCGGGTTGTTGCGCTCGGTACTGGATGAGCGTGACCTGCGGCCGGTGGCCGCCATCGGAACTGATCGGCGGCTGCTGCGCTGGTCGGATGCATCCGGTGCGGAGTTGCTGACCGTCGTCGATGATCGCGTCACGGCGCGTAAGCTGCCCGGCCGACGCGAGCAGCACTGGCGGGAGATCGAGGTCGAGCTCGGCCCCGGCGGCGGGCTGCAACTGCTGGACCGTGCCGATGCGATGTTGGCCGCGGCAGGGATTCACCACTCCCCGGACGCCTCGAAGTTGGCCCGCGTACTCGGCGACCGCGTTTCGCACCCCGCCCGTGGCAGGCACGCCGCTCGCCGCACGGCCGGGTCGGTCGTCATGGCCTACATCGGCCGGCAGGTCGCAGCGATCCACCGCAGCGACGTGGCCGTGCGGGCGCAGCTTCCCGATGCGGTGCACCAACTGCGTGTGTCGTGCCGCCGGTTGCGCAGCACCCTGCAGGCCTACCCCGACGTGCTGGACCGAACGGCCACGGAGGATCTGGCCCAGGAGCTGAAGTGGTTGGGCGCAGTGGCCGGGCACGCGCGGGACCTGGAGGTCATGCGAGCCCGGCTCAGCGAGCAGCTGCACCGGTTACCCGATCAAGACCTTCTGGGCCCGGTGCAACGGCGGATCGCCATCTGGTTCGCCCCGCGCCAGGCCCAGTCATCCGTGGCGCTGCTGGCCGCCCTGGACTCCGACCGGTACCGGGCCCTGCAGGCCCGCCTGGATGTGTTGATGCAGGACCCGCCGTTGACCGCGGCCGCCGCGCGGGATGCCCGTAAGGTCCTCTCGGGCCGGCTGCGCAAGGCGCACCGGCGGGTCCGTCGGCACCTGGACCGCGCCCCCGGCAACATCGGAGCCGACCGCGACGTCGAGTGGCACGAGGCCCGCAAGGCCGCCAAACGGCTGCGGTACGCCGCCGAGGCCGCGACCCCGGCGCTGGGCTCGGCCGGCGCCCGCGTCGCCAGGCGGGCGAAAACCCTGCAGGACATCCTGGGCGAGCACCAGGACGCCGTGGTCAGCGCCCCGGTCCTGCGCGCGCTCGCGGTGGCAGCGCACGGCAACGGGGAGAACGAGTTCGCCTTCGGGGTGCTGCACGGTCAGGCACTGGCCTCGGCACCGGAGCGGGACTCCTTGGCGGTGACTGCCCGCAAGCTGGACACCGCGGTCCACCGGCTCGGGCGCTGATCGGGACCGGGGGATTGATCGCGCGGTTGCCCTGATGCCGCACCGGCGAAACCTGACTGTCCGTCAGCCAGGCAGGA
>DASYAV010000175.1:0-2942 GCA_036501145.1 Streptosporangiaceae bacterium
CGACGGAGGCGGCATAGTGCCGCATCGTCCAGTGATCCTTCGGGTTTTGTAGTTGTCACCCATCCGTTCCACCCGCTGAACGGGCAGCGGCTTGAGGTCCTGTATGTGAAGCGCCGCGGGGCGGACACGGTGTTCGTGTGCGCGGGCGGGGTCAGCGGCCTGATCACGGTGCCGCTGCCGTGGACGGACCGGGGTGAGCCGCCGCTGGCGCGGCGGCTGTCGGCCGAGGGGCTGGCCGGGCTCGACACGCTGATCCGCTCACTGCAAGGTCGTTGATTCCGGTGCCTGGTACCGGCATTCTCTTGTGTGATGAACGCATACAAGAACGATCTTCACGGCCTGTCCACACCGCAGCTGCTGGCCCGGCGCAGGGCGGCGGCGGCCCGGCTCGGCGACGTGGAGCAGGTGCTTTCTGGGACGCTGACCGAGCAGGCGCGCCGGTGCGGCAGGCCCGGCTGCCGGTGCGCCGGCGGCGAGCCGCACGGCCCGTATGCCTACTTCACCCCGCGGCCGCAAGGACGCGGCCGGGCCAGGTACGTGCCGGCCGCACTGACCCAGGTGGTGCGCCGTTGCCTGCACCGGGGCGAGCAGGCCGAGGCGGTGCTGGCGGAGATCTCGGCGATCAACGCCGAGCTGCTGGCCCGCAGAGAGCTGTCGTAGCCGGTGGGCGCCGCCGTGCTGTCCGGTCCCGCGCGGGCGGAGGCGGTGGCCGCGCTGGCCAACATGACCATCGCGGCGCTGGGAGGCACGCATGAACGGCGAGCACAAGATCGGCAGCAGTCACCGGGAGCGGACGGCGGTCATCTACCCGCGCCAGTCCACGATGACCCAGGTCCGCGAGCACACCGAGTCGACCAGGAGCCAGTACGCGCTGGCGGACAAGGCAGTCGCGCTGGGCTGGCCGCGGACCTCGGTCGAGGTGATCGACACCGACCTGGGCGTCTCCGGCAAGTGGGGGGTGGCCAGGGAGGGGTTCACCGAGCTGGTGACCAGGGTGTGCTCGGGGGATGTGGGGGCGATCTTCGGGATCGAGATCAGCCGGCTGGCCCGGTCCAACGCCGACGTGGCCCGGCTGGCGGAGTTCGCCCGGATCACCGGCACGCTGCTGATCGACGCCGACGGCGTCTACGACCCCGCCGATGTGAACGACCGCGTGCTTTTGGGGTTCAAGGGCACCATGGGAGAAATGGAGCTCCACGTGATGGCCCAGCGGCTGCACGCCAACAAGCGGGCCGCGGCCGAGCGCGGCGAGCTGCGCACCCCGCTGCCGGTCGGCTACGTCCACGACGAGGCCGGCGATATCGTGATCGATCCCGACGATGAGGTCCAGGCCGCGATCCGGGACCTGTTCGCCGCGTTCGCCGCGTGCGGGTCCGCCTACGGCGTGGTCGCCGCGTTCGCCGGCCGCCGGTTCCCGCTGCGCGCCTACGGCGGGGCGTGGGCCGGGCAGCTGCGGTGGGGGAAGCTCACCCACGCTCGCGTCCTTGGCGTGCTGAAGAACCCTGGCTACGCCGGGGCGTACGTGTTCGGCCGGTATGCCTCGCACCGCACCGTCGACCCGTCCGGCACGGTGCACACCGCGATCGCCGAACTGCCCCGCGCCGAATGGCCGGTGCTGATCAAAGACCATCACGAGGGCTATATCAGCTGGGCGGACTACCTGGCCAGCGAGACGAAGCTGGCAGCCAACCGGACCAACGCCGGAGCGCGGCCGCCCCGCGAGGGCAGCGCGCTTTGCCAGGGGATCATCTGCTGCGGGTCCTGCGGCAAGCCGATGCGGACGAACTACCACACAGAAACCCGGCCCGCCTATGAGTGCTCCTCCCGCGCCGACCGGCTGACCACGCCCACCTGCCGGTCGGTCGCCGCCGCCACCGTCGATGACGCTGTCGCGCGCGTGCTGCTGGACGCGCTCACCCCCGGGCAGGTCGCCCTGGCATTCGCCGCCGCCGATGAGGTAGCCGGCCGGCACCAGCGCATCAGCCGGGCCGCCGAGCTCGCCGTCGAGCGCGCACGCTACGAAGCAGACCGGGCCGAGCGTGCCCTCAGCCAGGTGGAACCGGAGAACCGGCTGGTCGCCCGCACCCTGGAAGCCCGCTGGGAAGCCAGGCTCACCGCCCTCGCCGAGGCTGAGCAGGCGCTGGAGGCCGCTGCCGAGTCGCTGCCGCCGCTGCCTGGCCGGGCCGAGCTGGAAAAACTCGCGGCCGACCTGCCCGGGCTGTGGCGCGCCCCGCAGACCAGCGACAAGGACCGCAAGCGGCTGCTGCGCACCCTGATCGCCGACGTCACCTTGCTGCCCGAACCCGACCAGGCCAAGG
The DNA here is from genome assembly GCA_036501145.1 of Streptosporangiaceae bacterium. Taxonomy (GTDB): domain Bacteria; phylum Actinomycetota; class Actinomycetes; order Streptosporangiales; family Streptosporangiaceae; genus PALSA-505. Next base: position 2,319 of record DASYAV010000175.1, read on the forward strand.
TCCGCATCGGGATCCGCTGGCACACCGGCGCCACCGACGAACTGAGGGCTGCCCGCGCTGTCCACCCCGGCACCGCCAGGCGCAGCCCGTCCCCTGCGGTCGAGATGGCCCGCCGGCTCGGCCCCGTCACGCCCACCGACGAGCTGGCCCGGCAGCTGAACGCCGCCGGGATGGTCACCGGGAACGGCCGCCCGTTCGACGTCAAGGCCGTGCAGTGGATCCGCCACGCCTACAACATCCCGGCACCGAAGCCATACGCGGCCACCGAGACCAGCGTCGCCGAAGCCGCGCGCAGGCTCGGCTGCAGCACCGGCGTCATCTACTACTGGATCGAGACCGCTCGGCTCGACGCCCGGCGCGGACCCGGCAACCGGCTCTGCATCACCTGGAACGCCCAGGTCGAGGCCGCATGCCACCACCGCGTCGCCGCATCCGGGCACCTCAACCCCGCTGCCCGGCGCTCCAGCCCCCGGCAGCGGCCCTGAGCCCAGCCGAAATGTCAGCGTCGCCTGCCATAATCAGGTCAGCAGGCCGGCGAACACGGGCCTGACCAGCACACATCACCATCCATCCGGAACATCCAGACACGCGTTTGCAGGAGGGGCAGTATGAAGTCACCGTCCC
>DASYAV010000176.1:0-90776 GCA_036501145.1 Streptosporangiaceae bacterium
ACAGCGACGGAGACGGCGGGGCTGGCGAGGTCCGCGCGGCGGACTGGGTGTTCTCCGGACCGGGCAGCCCCACCTTCGCGCTGGCTCAGTGGGCGGGCAGCCCGCTGGCCGGGGCGCTGCGCGACCGGCTGCTGGCCGGCCAGGGGATCACCGTGTTCGCGTCGGCGGCCGCGGTCACGCTCGGCCTGGCCGCGCTGCCTGTCTACGAGATCTACAAGGTCGGTGCGACCCCGCACTGGCTGGACGGGCTGGACCTGATGTCCGCGCTCGGGCTCAAGGTCGCGGTCATCCCGCACTACGACAACACCGAGGGCGGCAATCACGACACCCGCTACTGCTACCTGGGTGAGGGCAGGCTGTCCCGGCTGGAGCGGGAACTGCCGGACGACGCCGCGGTGCTCGGCGTGGACGAGCACACCGTGGCCATCTTCGACCTGGCCGCCGGCTCGGTCGAGATCTCCGGCCGCGGCGGGGTCACGGTGCGACGCCGCGGCGCCAGCACGGTTCTCCCGGCGGGCACGGTGATCACGCTCGCGCAGCTGCAGGACCTGGTCAGCCGGGACGCGCCGTGGACGGGAGCACCTGCCGGCCCGGGCGCTGCCGCCCCGCAGGCAGCCGACGGCCCCGGTGCGCCGGGCGCCGCGGCTGGCCCGTCAGCCCCTGACACCCTGCCGGACATCACGGCGGCGGCCCAGCGCCGTTTCGACGCGGCCGAGCGGGACCGGGACGCCGCCGGGATGGTCACCGCGGTGCTCGACCTGGACAGCGCGATCCACGACTGGGCCGCCGACACCGAGGAAGACCAGGGCACCGAGCAGTCGCGCGCGGTGCTCCGCAGCCTGATCACCCGGCTCGGCCGGACCGCCCAGGACGGCCTGGGTGATCCTCGGGAACGGCTCGCGCCTGCCGTGGAGCGGCTGATCACGCTGCGCGGCCAGCTCCGCGACGACGGCAGCTACCAGACCGCCGACGCCATCAGGGACGCCCTGGCCGCGGCCGGCCTGCAGTTGCGCGACGGCACCGACGGCACCGGCTGGGAACTGGAGCCACACCCCAGCTAGCCACGCCGCAAAGGGGCCCGGCTCAGGGCCGGTGCGGGTGCCCGTGCCGGACGTGGGGCGCCCGGCATGGGCCTACGCGGGCAGCGGAATCCGCGCCGGGCGGAATCGCGCCGGCCCCGGCCGCCACCCGCAGTGCAATGGGGACGGCAGCAGATGCGCCGTCTTTGGAGAGCCGATGAAGCCAGCGCCATACGACGAGATCGCCGACTGGTATGAGGAGGAGTTCCTCGGCGTGCAGACGCCCGGCGGCCCGCTGCCGGACGGTGACCCGCTCGGCATCGACCGGATGCTGCGCGACCTGCTCGGCCGGGGCTGCGGCACCTGCCTGGAGATCGGCTGTGGCACCGGCATCTGGGCCGCCACCGTGCGCGAGCTGGGCTGGACACCGGCCGGCGCCGACCTGTCCGTGGGCATGCTGCGGCACGCCCGCGGGCGGCTGCCCGTGCTGCGTGCCGACGCCGGGCGGCTGCCGCTCCGGGACGGCGCGGTCGCGGCCGTGATCACGGTGATGGCGCACACCGACATGCCCGGCTACCCGGCGGTGCTGCGCGAGGCGGCCCGGGTGCTGCGGCCCGGCGGCGTGCTGGTGCACGTGGGTGTGCACCCCTGCTTCTGCGGCGGTTTCGCCGACCGCAGCGATCTCGAAGCCGTCGTGATCAGGCCCGGCTACGCCGACGGCCACTGGACCAAGGCGTCCTGGACCGACCAGGGGATACGGGACAAGGTCGGTGCCACGCACTTTCCGCTGCCGGCCCTGATGCACGCGTTCCTGGACGCCGGCCTGGTGCTCGGCAGGTTCGCCGAGAGCGTTGTGCCGACGCCGGTAGTGCTGGCGGTCAGGGCCACCAAGCCGGCCCGGCCGTTGAGATGATCATGAACTCCGGAAGCACCTGACGGTGTTCTAGCGCTCAGTTCCGGGGCGGCGGAACTCGGCCCGCCAGCGGCGCGACGCGGGTTCGCGGATGTCCTCGACCCGGACCGTGCCGAGTCCGTCCGCGGCGGCGATGGCGTCGATCTCCGCCCTGGTCAGCGCCCAGGGAGGCCCGTCATCGGCTGGGTCGCTCTGGTCCCGGGCCCGGGCGTGCACCAGCAGCGTGCCGCCGGGCGCCACCAGCCGCCCGAGCTGGCTGATCGCGTCGCCCCGTGGCGGGTCGGGCAGGGCTTGCAGCGTCATGCTCTCCACCACCAGGCCGAAGGCATGCCGCCACCCGGGCGGAGGGCTGAGCAGGTCGGCGGCGACGTACTGGACCCGGCTGCCCGGGTACCGGCGCCGGGCGGCCCGCACGGCGCTGGCCGAGATGTCGAAGGCCACCGTGTCGAAGCCACGCCCCGCGACGTACTCGGCGTCGTCCCCAAGACCGCAGCCGACGACCAGGGCCCGGCGGCCATCACCGTCGAGCCGCCTGGCCTCCGCCCACTCCACCAGCAGCCGGTGCGGCGACGCCCGGTCCCACGGCACGACCTCGTCGCCCGCCTCCGCCGCCGCATACAGCCGCTCGAACCACCCGGTCGGGTCTCCGGCCCTGATCGACTCGGCGGCCAGCGTCTGCGCCCGGTCTTCGGGATCTGTCGTCGTCATGATCAGGGCTCCCAGACCGAATGGTCGTGCGCGAAGACGACCCGGGCCGGGTCGAACCGCTGCAGCCGGTCGATCCAGTCCGGGAAGCTGGGCAGGCCGTGCCCGTGGCTGGCCCGGTGTGCCCGCCAGGCCAGCACGTCCGCACTGTAGCTGGTGGCCGTGTCGTGGCTCTGCCCGGCGATCACGACGGTGCCGTCCGGGCGCCGCACGACGACCGACTGATGCCCCGCGGTATGCCCCGGCGTGGGCAGCACCAGCACGCCCGGCAGCACCTCGGCCTCCCCGTCGAGCTCCTCGTAACGCAGGCCCGGGGCGTCCACCAGTTCCGGCAGCGTGTAGTCCTCCGCTGTCCGGGCCGTGGTGAGCTCCGCCCGCTGGGTGAAGATCGGCCGGCCTGCCAGTCCGGGGTTGCCGCCGCAGTGGTCGAAGTGCAAGTGGCAGTTGACCACCAGCCGGATGTCCTCGGGCCGCGTCCCGGCGGCGGCCAGCGCGGCAGGGAGTGGGTGACGGAGCGGCTGGTAGTGGGCGTCCACGTCGGGGTGGCTGCCCATCCCGGTGTCGAGCAGCAGCAGCCCGTCAGGATGATCGACGAGATAGCCGAGGCAGGGCTCGACACGGGCGCTGCCGGTCCCGGTCTCCGCGGCCGGGCGGACGAAATAGCCGAGATCCACCCGGCGCACAGCCACATCGCTCATACGCTGCAGTCTGCTCCATGCCGCCGGAGCGCCGGCCGGCCACCCAGGCCCGCAAGCCGGTCAGCTGGGCTCGCCGGCCGGCCACCCAGGATCACGGGGCGGGGAGCGCAGGCCGGTGAGCAGGCGGTCCAGGGTGGCGCCCATCTCGGCGCGGGTCTGCGCGGGGTCGGCCGAGCGGGCGATGGCCAGGCTGGCCTCGGTGAGCATCGCGATGATCAGGCGGGCGAGCGGCTGCAGCGGCACCGGCTGGATGTCGCCGGCGCTCACCGCGCGGCTCAGCCACTCCTCCAGCAGGCTGCGCCCGTACCGGTCGACGAGCTCGTCCCAGGCGTCCGTGCCCAGCACGCGCGGGCCGTCCACGAGCACGATCCGCTGGAAGTCGTCGGCCACGCAGACGTCAAGAAATTCGCCCACCCCGGCGCGGACGTCCTCGAACGGTGACACGGACGGCTCTTCGACATGCTCCCCGACGAGCCGCCCGGCGACATCCCCGGCCGCGTCGGCCATGACCGCCCGGAACAGGTCGGACTTGTCCCGGAAGTGGTGGTAGAGAGCGCCGCGGGTGACGCGGGCCTCGCTCACGATCTGCTCGGTGCCCGTGCCGTCGTAGCCGTGGCTGGCGAACAGCCGCCGCGCCACCGTCAGCAGAGCGGCCCGGGTGTCGGACGCGTGCTCCGCGCGCCGCCCCTGGCCCGGCCCCTGCGCCTGCCCCGGCCGGCTGTGTCCCTGCCGGCCCGGCGTCCGGCTTCCGGGTTGCGTAACCATACACTCATCATGTTACATACAGCGTGTATGTTCCACCCGTGCGCGGCACCAGGCCGCGGCGGGCACATGGACGGAGGCGGGCAGACATGGCGATGCCGCTGCACCTGACGGTCAAGCTCGGGACCTACCTGCTGAAGCAGAAGCTCCGCGGCGTGAAGAAGTACCCGCTGATCATGGAGCTGGAGCCGCTGTTCGCCTGCAACCTCAAGTGCACCGGCTGCGGCAAGATCCAGCAGCCCGCCTCGCTGCTCAAGCAGCGGATGCCGGTCGAGCAAGCCATCGCCGCGGTGGAGGAGTGCGGCGCGCCGATGGTGTCACTGGCCGGCGGCGAACCGCTGATGCACCCGCAGATCGACGTCATCACCAGGGAATTGCTCAACCGGCGGCGGTTCGTGGTGCTGTGCACCAACGCCCTGCTGCTGCCCAAGCACATGCACAAGTTCACTCCGCACCGGAACTTCGCCTGGATGGTGCACATCGACGGCCTGGCGGAGCGGCACGACGAGAGCGTGGCCAAGGACGGGGTGTTCGACCAGGCCGTGGCTGCGATCCGGGCGGCCAAGGAGGCCGGCTTCGCCGTCTACACGAACACCACGGTGTTCAACACCGATTCGCCGCAGACGGTGATCGACGTCCTGGACTACCTGAACGACGAGCTTGGCGTGGACCGGATGCAGGTCGCGCCCGGGTACGCCTACCAGAAGGCGCCCGACCAGGAGCGGTTCCTGGGCGTCACCGAGACCCGCGAGCTGTTCAGCAAGGCTTTCGCCGACGGCCGCCGCAAGCGCTGGCGGCTCAACCACTCGCAGCTGTACCTGGACTTCCTTGAGGGCAAGCGCGATTTCGCCTGCACCCCGTGGGGAGTGCCGTCCTACTCGCTGCTGGGCTGGCAGCGTCCCTGCTACCTGCTGGACGACGGGTACGCGAAGACCTGGCAGGAACTGCTCGACACCACCGACTGGGACGCGTTCGGCCGTGGCAAGGACCCGCGCTGCGACAACTGCATGGCGCACTGCGGGTACGAGCCGACCGCGGTGCTGGCCACGACCCAATCCCTTCGCGAAAGCCTGCGCGCTTTCGCCGCTCACTGAGCCCGGGCGATGTCGTGGCATGCTTGTGCCAGCCCATGTTCGTTGCCAGCTGACCGCTGGCCCGCCAGGAGGAGATGCCGTGGACGCCGTTGCTGAGACCGGTTCTGCCGCATCGCCTGGACCCGGGGCCTGCTGATCATTCGCTGCTGACGCTTTCACCGTCCGGCGCTACTGAAGCCTTCGCCGTCCGGGCCGCTGCGGCTCCTGCTCTAGCCACAGCTCTTCCCGGAGGTCTGTTTTGCCTGGGCTTTTCCGGCGGCCGCGGGGCGCTCCCGGCGCGCCACAGCCGGTCCGCCCGTCATTTCGTGATGTTCGCTTCGGCCTGCTCGCCGCCGGCGAGGCAGTCAATTCAACCGGCGCTTGGGCGTCGGCGATCGTGCTGTGGGGGTTTGCCGCCTACCGGTTCAACGCCAGCCCGTACGCCGTCTCGCTGACCATCCTGTGCTGGGCCGTGCCGTCCGCTGTCCTCAGCCCGCTGCTGGGTGTGTGGGTCGACCGGATCGGGCCGCAGAAGGCACTCGTCGCCGGGTACCTCGCCGCCGGAGCCGCGGCCTTGGGTATGGCGGCCGCGGGATCGCTGGCCGTCCTGGATGTCGCGGCGGTCGGCTACGGCATCGCCCGTTCGCCCGCGGGTGTGGCGGCTAACGTGCTGACCCCGCGGATCGTCGCCGACGATGACCTGCTGGCCGCCAACGCACTGCTGGGTGGCGCCTCTTCGGCAGGGGCCGTCGCCGGTCCCCTGGCCGCGAGCGTCGCCCTGGCCCTGTCCGGGTTCCCCGCGGCGTTCATCCTGGACGCAGCCACCTACCTGGCCGGCGCAGCCGTGGTCCTGCCGCTTCGGCTGCGGCCGGCACCACTCGTGCAGCACACCGGGTGGCGGCGGGAATTGCGGGACGGCATCGTGCTGGTGGCCCGGCACCGCCGGGTGCAGCTCATCATGGTGATGAGCGCCGCGGTCACCTTCACCTCGGTGGCGTTCCTGGTGGTGGAGCCTCTGTACTCGCGTCATGTGCTGCACCGGCCGCCCTCCCAGTTCGCCCTGTTCGAAGCGGCGTCAAGCATCGGGGCCACCCTGGCCAGCCTGGTGATCCCGCGGTTCAAAGCCCATCTCACCGGGCGCCGGGTCCTGGGGGCTATCGGCGCCTGCTACGGCCTGGCCGCGTGCCTGTTCACCGGCACCACCTTCGTGCCAGCCGCCTACACCGGAGCGTTCCTCTGGGGTATCACCGCCGCGGTGTTCAGCACGGCCACAATCACCACCCTCCAGCGGGCGGTGCCCGCCGCGGTCCACGGCCGGGTCATGGGCGTGACCGCCGCCGTCGATTCCTGGGTCGAGACCGTCGGGCTGCCGCTCGGCGGGCTCACCCTGGCCGGCCTCGGAATCCGGGCCGGCGGCCCCGCCCTGGCCGGGGTGGCCATCCTGGCCGGGCTGACCGTCGCTCTCACCAGCCCGGCTTCATCACCCAGTGATCCGGCGCCTGACCAGGAAGGAGCTTCCAGCTAGGTACGCCCGCTGCCCGGCGGCCCGGCGGGCGCTCCCGGGTCGCTCCTGTTCAGGTCTGGCCGGCCCGGTGGATCTCCTTGCCCAGCATCAGCCGGGGAGCGGTACCGGTGTTGGGCGACCGGGCGTGGAAGACGTGCGGGTGGGTGACCACCACGTCGCCCGGCGACCCTGTCAGCTCGACGACCTGGACCGGCACGCCGTCGATCTCGCCCGCCGCCCCGACCAGCGGCCGGCCTTGGTCTGGCAGGTGGGCGCCGTCGAGCAGGCGGGCCAGCCATGGGTGGTGACGCATGAAGCGCCGCCAGTTCTCCCGCCCGGCGCCGGCCGGCGCCGGCCGGGCTTCCCGGTAGCGGCCGACCAGCTGGTGCGTGCCGGGCAGCAGCATCGTGCCACCCCCTCGCGGGCCGACCTCGCCCAGGAACGCGAACAGCTTGACCGATCGCACTGGCCAGGTGGCCTGCTCGAAACCGCAATCCATGTGCCAGCCATCTGGCAGCACCCAGGGACCCTGTTCGGGGAGGGAGAACAGGATTTGGGCACCAGCCCGCGGGCGCTGCCAGCCTCCGGCACCGAAGATCACGTCCAGGGCATCGCGCACCGGCTGGTTGTCTGCGAGCGGCCCGAACACGGGGTTGCGCTTCAGGCCCTGCCAGTTCACGACGTGCGAACCAGCCCAGCTGGCGGGGGAGCCGGGGCGAATCCCAGCCTGGTCTTCAGCACGACGCCAGACTGCCTCCCGCATAGCAGCTGCCTGCCCGGCAGCGAACGCACCCCGGAGGAAGACGACGCCGGTGGCCTCGAAACGTGATCGATCACCAACGGTCTGCATGGCCCTACTCTGCAGACGCCGTAACGAGCCGCGCCACCCAATAACGGCGGGCAGGCACCAACCGGCGAGCCTGCACAAGCTCAGCCGGCCGCCCGGTCAGAACGTGCCGGGGTGGTGGACGTGCCAGCCTGGATCCCGGCCGAGATAACCGATCAGCCGGTCGCCGGGGCTGGCGTCCGGCGGCAGCACGACAGATTCGCCGAACCGCTCAGGCCGGTCTGTATCGCTCACCAGCAGCGGCGCGACCTTGAGCAGGCTCAGGGCCAGGTCCCCGGGGATCGGTGTGCCGTCCCCGCAGGCACGGCCGACGTCCCAGCCGTGCACCGCGACGTCGATCGCCCCGGCACTGGCCACGATCCGCACCGGCACCGGGAGGCCGCCCACCCAGACCAGGTTCTCGTCCGACCCCGCCAGCGTGCCGAGCAGCTGGCAGCCCCGTCTGCGCAGCACCGCCACCGCGCCGTCGCCGTCTCCGTCCCCAGCCCGGTCTCCAGTCCAGGCCTCGGCCATGACAGGGGCCCGGACATGCCTGAGTTCCAGCGCCTCCTGCATGGCTGTCAGCGAGTCATCCATGTGCCCCAGCAGCGCCCGCAGATCCCACCCCTGGCACGGCGTCGCCCGCGACAGCGCTGCCGACTTCACCGCCTGAAGCTGGCCGAGGGTGTACCCGACCGCACGCTCCAGCAGCGCCACGCCCCCGAACAGGGCCGCGGCCGCGCGCGCCGCGGTCATGACCCGGCCGGGAGAGTGGCCGGCAGGCCGAACTTGTCGAACAGCGTGAGGTCGAAGAATGAGGCGACATGGTCGATGACCACCTCCCCGCCTGGCGCCCCCGTGGCCGGCTCCACCAGATGCAGCACGTGCAGCTGGAACGGCTGGTACACACCCTGCTCGTCGCGGAGGTACATGCCGAAGGCCGGCTGCCCGTTGGCCTGGGTGGGATGCAGCTTCAGGTCACCGGCCCGCTCGGCCGGGCACTGGTTCTCGACCAGCTGGAAGATCGCGTCTGGGGTCTGGTACCAGCCGGTGAACGGCGGCATCTCCCAGACCGCGTCCGCGCTGAACAGCTTCACCAGCGCCGCGGTGTCGTACTTCTCGAACGCGGCGACGTACCGCTCGAGCAGTTCCCGCTGCTCCGGGGTGTCCGGTTCGGTGACCTCGTCCTCGGCCGGGGACAGGTCACTGATCTGCGCCCGGGCCCGCTGCAGCATGCTGTTCACCGCGACGGTCGTGATGCCGAGCAACCCGGCGACCTCGGCGGCCCGCCAGCCGAGCACGTCCCGCATGATCAGCACGACCCGCTGCCGGGACGGCAGGTACTGCAGCGCGGTGATAAGGGCCAGCCTGATGCTCGCCCGCGAGGTGACGATCGAGGCCGGATCGGCCGGGCTGATGCCGACCATCGCGTCCGGCACCGGCTCCAGCCAGGGCACCTCCGGCCGCTCGACCAGTTCGGCGTTGGGGTCAGCGCTCGGCGCGCCGAGCCCGCTCGGCAGCGGCCGCCGGCCCTTGCCCTCCAGCGCGGTCAGGCAGGCGTTGGTCGCGATCCGGTACAGCCAGGTGCGCACCGACGAGCGGCCCTCGAACCGGTCGTAGGCCCGCCAAGCCCTCAGGTAGGTCTCCTGGACGAGATCCTCGGCGTCGTGCACCGAGCCGAGCATCCGGTAGCAGTAGGCGAGCAGCTCCCGCCGGTACTGCTCGGACATCGTCTGGAAGTCTTCACCGACCGCCGTTTCCGTCATCGCGACAACCCCTCAAGCCTCGCCTGACCGTACAGACCGCGCAGGAGGCCAGTATTCACCGCCACTGAGACATTTTTATCTAATGAACGGCCATAGGCGAGGTCGGCGTGCCGCATCCCGCCGGCGCGGGCGTTACGGAGCGGCCGCCAGCGCCTGGTCGAGGCCGGCCCGCGGACTGCCCAGCCCGGTGACGAAGTCATAACCCGTCCCGGCCTGGCACTGCGACGGGCAGGGACCGTTCGGCGGGCCGGTGGTGATGTCGCCGAGATTGGCCGTCGCCGCGTACACCGCGCGCTGTGCCTCGTCACCCGCCGACGTCAGCGGGCTCTTCCCTGCGGCCACCCGCAGCTGGTCGGCATCGGCCAGGATGGCCGACCAGGATGGTGCGCCGGCGCTGGTGCCGCCCACCACGAACCAGCCGGCCTGGCCCTCGTAGGGGACGCTGTCATACACCGCAACACCGGTGTTCGGGTCGGCGTTGAAGCTGACGTCGGGGATGCCGCGGTGCCCGCCCGGGCTGACATCCCGCTGCGCGGCGGGCTTGGGCTCGAAGTAACTCAGCCCGCCGCCGCTGCCGGCCCAGGCGACCTCGCTGTCCACGGTGCCGCCGGAACCGAGCTGCAGGGTGGTGCCGCCGACCGCGAGCGCCCTGGAGTTGTAGGCCGGGTACTGGCCGGGGTGGCCGAAGTCACCGGTGGCGGCGACGCAGATCGAGTGAGCCAGCTGGCAGTGCCAGTCGTAGAAGGTCTCCCCGGAGAACTCGCCGGCGCTGTCGCCCCAGCTGATGCTGATCGCGGCGGGTGACAGCGCGGCCGCGTCGGTGACCGTCGCCCACATCGAGGCGAAGGACGCATCGTGCGCGGTGACCAGCCGGACCGCTGCCTCGGGCGCGATGGCGTGGATCCACTCCACGTCCAGCGAGGTCTCCAGCGCCCAGTCGGCGTTCTGCCCGGCCGTGCCCTGCGGCGCGGTCACCTTGAAGTTGAAGCACGGCTTCCCGGCGCCGGCCGTCCCGCAGACCTGTGGCAGGCCGAACTGTGAGCTGAAGGTATTCACGTCTGAGGCGATGGCCGGATCCCGGTAGGCGTCCACCACGGCCACCGTCTGGCCCGCCCCGTCACCGGTCAGCCCGAGGTAGGCGCGCATCGTCGCCGGGTCGTACCCGGCCGGTGTGGTCTGCGCCAGCACCGGCGCGCCCGACTGCTTGTGCCCGCGCACGTGCAGTTCGAGCTGCGGCGCCGCGGTGCCCATGTGCGGCTGCGCCGGCCTGCCGACGGTCACGTTCGCGGGCCGGGCCTGGTGCGCCGCCGGCGCCTTGGGCTGTGCCGGGACGGCCGCCGGCGGGGTGCCGGTCACCGTGAGCAGGTCCGCCCCGATCTGATCGTTGAGGCTGAACGGGAACTGGAACTGACCCTGTTCGTACTGGTAGACGACCTGGTAGCCGAGCAGGTCCTCGGGCAGCGCGAGCACCTGCCCGCCGGATGCCGGCCCGGCCGGCACCAGGGTGCCCGGCATGAACGTGTTGTTGCTGGCCGCGAAGTCGCCCTGCAGCCCCGCCACGGTTCCGGCCGGGTAGGCCCTGATCTCGTTGTTGGCCGTGAGCAGGACGGGCTGGCCACCGGACTCCACGACCGCCCCGCCGGTCCCCTGCGGCTCGGACAGCCCAGTCGCGCCGCTGGGCTGGATCAGCACCGAGCCCTGCCCGATCGAGAGCAGCCCGAGCCCCGGGTCGACGGCCCAGGCCCGCTCCCCGAACAGGGCGTCGCTGACGTCGCTGTACATCAGCGCGCCGGTCACCGCGTTGCGCACGTCGACCTGCCCGGCGCCGCTGGTGTCCTGCCAGGTGAAGGCCACCCCGTCCGGGCCGCCACCGGGGATCTGCGGGCTGGCGAACACGCCGTTCCACAGCACCGCGCGGCTGGTCGTGGACGTGCTGGCCGGCGCGGTCCAGGCCACCTTGCCGTGCGCGCCGACGCCGACCGCCGCCATGGTGGTCGGCTGGCCGTGCGGTGGGACCTGGTTCTGGTATTCCGCGACGGTGATCCCGCCGACGATCGCCGCGTCGGAGAAGTACGCGGCCACCGGCGGCTTATAGGTCCACAGCGTGCCGCCGGTCGCGGCGTCGAACGTGCTGAGCTGGTCGGTGGCCACCGCCACCGCGGCGCGGTGGGATCCGATCTTGCCCACGGCGACGTTCCACACGTACTGCCCGGGATAGTCCCGGGCCACCTGGATGGCACCGGTGTTCACGTTCAGCACGTCCACCCGGTTGGTGGCCGCGGCGACCACTACCGGCGGGGCGCCACCGCCGGGGCTGGCCAGCACGAGCTGGTGCACCGGGCCGCCGGCGTCGGCCTGCCAGAGGATGTGGGAGAAGTCGCTGGCCGCCACCGCGTACACGCCGCCGCTCTGTGAGCCGAGGATGAACGCCCGCTGGCCGTCCACCTCTGCCTGCACGCCGGCGTCCATGTCGCTCATCAGTGCGGTCACGCCGGTGACGGCGCCGGTGCTGGCGTCGTAGCTGACCGCGTCCTGCTCGTCGGTGACGCCGGTCACGGTGGGCTGCCCGGACGTGCCCGCCAGGTGCAGGGACAGCGCATCGGCGATATCGCCGGACCGGTGCCAGAGCGTGTGGCCGTCCGCCGCCGACAGCGCTCGCAGGTCGCTGCCCACCTGGTACGGCTGTGTCGTGGTCGGCCCGTGGTTGAGCAGGTACGTGCCCGAGCCGACCAGCACGGTGTTTGCCGCCGGCAGCACGCTGGCCGGGTACGGTGCCCGGTACTTCGACTTGGCGGGCAGCGCGGACGACCAGAGCACGTGGCCGCTGGCCGGGCTGAAGTCGGTCACCTGCCCCGAGGTGAACTCGAAGTTCTGCCCGGTGGCCATGCGCTGGGTGGTGTTCACGCCGCCGGTGAGCCAGCTGCTGCCGTGGCCGGTTCCGGTGCTGACCGCAAGCGCCGTGGGCAGGACGCCGCCCACCTGTGCGGACACGGCGACCGAGCCGTTGGACGGCCGCATCCCGACCAGGTTGTAGCCGATGGCGACGTTGGGGTCGGTCTCCTCGGCCACCGCCAGCAGCCCCCGGCTGGCGTCCCAGGCGGACAGCACCGGGTAACCGGGTGTGGTGACGTTCCACCGGACGTGGCCGTCCGGGGCGATCAGCACCACGTGGCCGTCCGGTGGGCCGGGAACGCCGAGCCCCAGCGGTGTGTCCGACCAGTCCAGCGCGATGTCGTGCCCGGCCACCTGCATGTCCAGCAGGGCCGCCCAGGGCGCGCCGGTCGAGTAGGTCCAGGCCGTGCTGGCGGCCAGCCCGCTGCCGGACTGGTGGAAGGCCAGCGCCTGCACCTGCGTGCTGGACCGCCAGGCGCCCAGCTTGCTGCCCGACGGGTCTCCGGTCTCTTCGCCGACGATCAGCTTGCCGCCGGTGATGGCCAGCTGGGTGATCTGGCCGGGATACAGCTGGGAGTACAGGTACTGGCCTGTGCTGCCGTTCAGCAGGGTGACGAACGTGCCTTCGTGCAGGTGCGAGCCTGGCACGTTGAACGGCCACTGCAGGTTGACCGAGCCTGGCTGGGCGCCGGCGGTCTCGGCGACGGCCACCACCGGCGCGCGGCTGCCGGCCAGGTAGCCGGCCGCGACGGGGTGGACGTCGGCGATGCCGCGCTGCTGTGCGTCGGAGAGCCGGAACGGGTTGGGCGACAGGCGGACCAGCGGGACCTGCGGGTCCGGGGTCACCGGCCCGTCCTTGGCGCTGGCCAGCCGCAGGTGCCAGTCGCTGAACAGGGAGCTTGCCGACAGCTGCCACACGGTGTGCCCGTCCGGCGCGGACACGCCCACCGCGCCCAGCGCGTTCACCCGCAGGTAGTTGCCGCTGTCTCCGGGTAGCGGCAGGGTCGTCGCGATGCCCTGGAGCGTCTCCACCGACGGCCCCGCGGTGACCTTCAGCCCGCCGCCCTGGCTGGCCGCCACGCTGGCGTCCGCGACCGGACCTCCGGCCTGCAACATCGCCCCGACCAGGGCGGATGCCACGCCCGTCACCAGCCACCGCGCCCGCCGCCCGCCCATCAAGTCACCCTTCTCCAGGACTGAATTTGAGCAAGGGTAGTCACAAATCACCTGGTAGCGGCATAATTGCTGTCACCCAATTGCAGTCATTGGCGTAAAGACGACAGGGATCGCGATGCTCGACGCAGTCGGCCTCAATGCTGAGCAGCAGACGGTTTACCTGGCCCTGCTGGAGTCCTTCCCGGCCAGCACGGCGGAGCTGCGCGACAGGGTGCCCGGCGCCCGGGTGCGGCAGGCCATCGCCGCGCTGGAGACCGCCGGCCTGATCTCCCGGCTTACCGGCCAGCCCGCGCGCTACCAGCCGGCCCCGCCGGACATGGCGCTCGAGGTGCTGGTGCGGGCCCGCGAGCAGGAGCTGCAGCGGGTCCGGCTGGAGACGGCCAGGCTCACCGACCGGTTCCGGGCCGGCCGCGACTCGGGCCGCCCCGAAGAGGTGGTCGAGGTGGTGACCACCCGCGATGCCACCCTGCAGCGCTGGGAGCAGCTGCAGCGCAGCGCCCGGCACGAGGTGCGGTCCTTCGACCGGCCGCCGTACGCCAGCAAGGTGCTGGTCAACGACGCCGAACGGGACGGCCTCGCCGCCGGTGTGTCGTTCCGTGCGGTGTACGCCAGGGACGGGCTGGACCTGCCGGGGCGGCTGGAGGCCATGCAGGAACTGGTCCAGGCGGGGGAGCAGGCGCGGGTGACCGCCGAGCTGCCGGTGAAGATGTTCCTCGCCGACAACTCGATCGGCCTCATCCCGCTGGAGCGGCGGGACCGGGCCGACAGCGCGGACAGTGCGCTGGTCATCCACTCCTCGTCGCTGCTCGACACGCTCAGCGCGCTGTTCGAGTCGGTGTGGGCCAACGCGGTGCCGGTTCGGTTCGGCGACACCGTGCCGCCGGTGCCGGGCCAGGCCGCCAGTAACGGCGCGGACGAACGGCGGACGCTGCTCGGCCTGCTCGCGGTCGGGCTCACCGACGAGGCGATCGGCCGTCAGCTGGGCTGGCACCCGCGGACCGTCCAGCGGCACGTGCACCGGCTGATGACCGAGCTGGGCGCGCAGACCCGGTTCCAGGCCGGCCTCCAGGCCGCCCACCGCGGCTGGCTGTTATCGGCCGGTCAGCCCGGCCTTCGCCGTGCCTCCCGCAACAACGTGCCGAACGACTGCTCACCGGTCGTCCCCGTCATAGCGCCCCCTCGATGACATAGCCACACTCGGCAGGGCAATGATGTAACCCTGATGAAGCGAGGCAGGCAAAGCTGATTAAACGTCACCAGGCATGGTGCGAACTCCCGACGGCGGGTGCCTGCCCTGGATGCGCGGTGCCGCCCCGGGGGGCCTGTACCGCTCTGTTAGCGTTCGTGACTTATTGTGGGGTTCTTCGGTGGCCATGCATCATTGGCCTCGACAGCCCGCTGGCGAATGGCCGGATAACAGAAGCGCCGGATAGGAGTGCCGGATGGTGAACGTGGCCGCGCGGGCCACGTTCCGGGACGTATTTTCAGTCAGGCAGTTCAGGGCCTTGTGGCTGGCACAGGTTCTGTCGGTGGCCGGCGACCGGCTTGCCCTCGTCGCGCTCGTCGTGCTGGTATTCACCCGCACTCACTCGCCGCTCATGACGGCGGCCGCCTACGCGGTGACCTATCTTCCCTGGCTGATCGGCGGCCTGCTGCTGTCCGGGCTGGCCGACCGGTACCGGCGCCGGGGTGTGATGATCGGCTGCGATGTGGTCCGCTGTGCCCTGACCGCGATCATGGCTCTGCCGGGAGTGCCGCTCGTTGTGCTGGTGCTGCTGCTGTTCGCCGTGACCACCCTGGCGCCCCCATTCGAGTCCGCCCGCGCGGCGGTGCTGCCCGGCATCTTGCCGGGCGACCGGTACGTGGTCGGCACCGCGGTCGCGCGGCTAACGAACCAGATTGGCTTCGTGGCCGGGTTCGCAAGCGGCGGGGTGACCGTCGAGTTGGCCGGGCCGCGGATGGCGCTTGCCGCCGATGCCGCCACATTCGCGGTGTCGGCGCTGCTGATCCGGTTCGGGGTGCGAGCCGGCGCGCGGGCTGCGGGCCACCGTGAAAAGCGAGGTCCAGGAGCCATCCGGGTGATATTCGCCAGTCGGCAGCTGCGGATCCTTACCCTGCTGGCCTGGCTGGCTGCGTTCTACGTGGTGCCCGAGGGGCTCGCTGTGCCCTATGCCCATCAGCTTGGCGGTGGGGCGGTGATGGCTGGACTGCTACTCGCGGCGATGCCGACCGGGATGGGGGTCGGCGTAGTCGCCTTCGGCCGCCTCGTCGCCCCGGAAAGGCGGATGCGGGTGATGGCGCCGGTGGCAGCCTGCTGCTGCCTGCCGCTTCTTGCCTGCTGGCTCCACCCGGATCTGGCCGCCACTATGACAATCTTCGCAGCCACTGGCGTCCTGTCGGCTTACCAGCTCGCTGCCAACGCGGCATTCGTCCGGGCGCTGCCCGACCGCTTCCGTGGTCAGGCTTTCGGCCTCGTCATGACCGGGTTCAGCCTGGGCCAGAGCGCGGCGCTGGTGGCGGCCGGCGCGCTGGCCCAGGAGTTGCCCGTCACCTCGGTGATAGCGATCAGTGGGGCTGTCGGCACCGTAGCCGCGGCTGTGCTGGCGGCGCTCTGGTCACGCGCCGCCGCCGGAGGTCTCGCTGTAGCGGACCCTCCGGTAGCCGCCAGGCGGGGCCGGCCCACGCCATCCGCCGAGGGGTCAGAAGAGGTTCAGATGTAGGTCAGGTCCACTGGTCGCGCATGGCTTTCCTTCCTTCTTCTCGGGGATCTTCACGGCGACCGAACGACTGCGGAGACGCAGCCGGCGCCGACATACCTTTTTAGGCATTATCTCCTGGTTACCCCACCCTGCCGCGATCCACCTGGCGTTTTTCCGTCATGTGAAACCTCATTACCGGGCGCCCGGGCAGGCTCGCTTGACGCGATGCCGACTGCGGCTGGCATGATGTACCAACAAAGCACTACATCCTGCTATCGACCAGTTACGGGTCAGCTCTCAGGTGGCTTTGATCAACGTGCGGCTGAGGGACGGTGTCTGAGGTATGAAGGCCGGTGCGCGGTGGGTGCGCCGCTGGCCTCTTTGGGCGGTCCGGCCGGCCCTGCTCGGCTACATCCTGACGACGCTCGTGACGTACGCGGCCTCGTTGGCGGTGGCCTGGGCGTACGTCCAGGTGCGGGCTTCCGACGTTGCCGTTTTCGCCGCGTTGCTGGGCGTGGGCGCGATCTCGGTGGAGCTCGGACGACGGGTCAACGAGCCACAGGGAACGCTCGTCAAGGACCTGTTCTCCGTCTGGTACCTGCCTATTTCCGTGCTGCTCCCGCCGGCCTACGCACTGTCGGCGGCCATCCCGCTGCAGGTTCTCAGCCAGTGGCGGATGCGTTCCGGTCTCGCGTACCGGCGGGCATTCAGCACGGCCGCGGTCGGACTGGGTTTCGGCGCCGCATCGGTGATCTTCCATGGGTTGACCCTGGCGGGCGGGCTGCCGCACCTGTCGGCTGGCCTGCCCGCTGTCGTGTGGGTCGCTGCCGTGGTCGGTGCGGGCGCCGCCCGGTTGATGATCAACGTCGGCGCGATCGCCGGGGCGATCAGGCTGTCCGATCCTGGCGCCCGGCTGCGTGACATCGTCCTGGCCCGCGACGTGCTGTCCATTGACGTCATCGAGCTGACAGTTGCGGTCATGGTCACCACACTGACCGCGCTAAGCCCCGTCCTGATGGCTCTGGCCCTGCCGGCGGCGGCCGCGATGCGGCGCACCGCCCTGCACGCGCAGCTGTCCAGCCAGGCACGCAAGGACGCGAAAACCGGGCTGCTCAACGCCGCTACCTGGCAGCGGGAGGCTGCGGCCGAGCTCGGCCGTGCCACCCGCACACACACCCCGGCCGCACTGGCCATGCTCGACATCGATCACTTCAAGCAGGTCAACGACGGCCATGGGCACCAAGCCGGGGACGCCGTCCTGGCCTCGCTGTCCGCCGCGATGTCCGGCCTGCTGCGCGAATACGACATCACCGGGCGTTACGGTGGTGAGGAGTTCGCCATCCTGCTCCCGCACACGGACCTGCGGCAAGCGGGGGAGATCGCCGAGCGGCTGCGCCACAAGCTCGCCCAGATCGTCACGTTCACCGGCTCTGGGGCGAACAGCATCGAACTGAAAGTCACTGTTTCCATCGGCGTGGCCACCGTGGATCATGCCCGGCCGGACCTCGATGAATTGGTCGCCGCCGCCGACGCCGCGCTGTATTCGGCCAAGCGGGCCGGCCGGGACCAGGTACATCTCGCTCCCGGCGGGCCGTTGCCGCCCGGGCAGCCGGGAAGCCTGGAGCTTTCTCAGCCAGGCAGCTAGCCGGGCACCAGCACTCCCGGCTAACCGGCTCAGCGGCCGGTCAGTGCGCCGCCGTTGACCTGCAGGAGCTGGCCGGTGACGTGGCCGGCCTGCGGGGAGGCCAGGTAGCCGACCGCGGCGGCGACGTCGTCGGGGCACCCCGCCCGGCCGGTCAGCGTCTGGCCGACCAGCCGCTCGTGCCGCTGCGCCGTCATCGTCCCGCCGAAGAACCCGGTGCCCTCGATGTAGCCGGGCACGATCGCGTTCACCGTGATGCCGTCCGGGCCCAGTTCGCCCGCCAGCGCGTAGCACCAGCCGTGCAGCGCCGCCTTGGCCGCGCTGTACGAGCCGCCGCCACCGCGCAGCGCGGCGATGGAGCTGACCAGCAGCACCCGCCCGCCGGGCCGCCGCAGCCGGGGCACCAGCGCGGTGGTGAGCAGGACCGCGCTCAGCACGTTCGCGTCGAAGTCCCGCTGCCAGGCGGTTGCCACACCGGCCAGAGTGGACTCGTCGGTGCCGCGGGAGGCGACGCCGCCGGCGTTGTTGACGACGACATCCACGTCACCTTCGATGTCCGCGGCGACGTCAGCCACCTGGCCGGGATCGGTCAGGTCGGCGGCCGTGTAGCCGACCCGCTCGTCACCGGCCTCCTTGTTGATCTCCGCGGCCGCGTCGCTCAGCGTCTCGGCCCGTCGGCCGATGATCAGCACCCGGCAGCCGTCCAGGGCCAGGGTGCGGGCGACAGCCCGGCCGATGCCACTGCCGCCGCCGGACACCACCGCCAGCCGGCCTGTCGTTGCTTGGCTCATCCGGGCAGGCTACTCCGCCCGTTCCTGTCCACCCCCCTCGCGCCCTGCCGGACTGTCATAGCCGCAGGTCATAATCGCAGGGTGAGCAGCGGCGAGATCGCCGCCGCCCGGAGCGGCGGGGCGTGGGAGTCGGTGCCGGGGGTGCCCGGGCCGTCCTTGCGCCCCTTCGTGGCCTGGTACTCGGGCTACCGCCAGGCCGGCGTCCCGCCCGCGACGCACCGCGGGCTGCCCTCGCCGTACCTCACACTGATCATCACCCTGGACGACCCACTGGACCTGGCCGTGCCCACCGACCCGGGCCGCGCGCCCGGCCGGTACCGCACGCTGCTCGGCGGCCTGCACACCACCCCGGCCATCATCAGGCACGACGGCCGCCAGTCCGGCATCCAGCTTGGTCTCCGGCCGCTCGGCGCGCGGGTGCTGCTCGGCCTGCCCGCCGGTGCGCTGCACGGCGTCGACACCGACGCGGCCGATGTGCTCGGCCCGGTGGCGGTGGAACTGTACGAGCGGGTGCGGGCCGCATCGACCTGGGCGGGCAGGTTCGCCGTGCTCGACGAGGTCCTGCTCCGCCAGCTCCGCGAGGATCAGCCGGTCAGCCCCGAGGTGGGCCGCGCCTGGCGGGTCCTGCTGTCCAGCGGCGGGACGGCAGCCGTGCCTGAGCTGGCCGGCCAGGCGGGCTGGAGCAGTCGGCGGCTGAGCACCAGGTTCCGTTCCGAGCTGGGGCTCGGGCCGAAGGAGGCGGCCCGGGTGGTGCGTTTCGACCGGGCGCGGCGGCTGCTGCAGCGCCGGGTCTCGGCCGGCGGGCCGGCCGAGCTGGCCGCGCTCGCCGCCTCCTGCGGGTACTACGACCAGGCTCACCTGGCCCGAGAGTTCCGCATGCTGGCCGGGGTCCCGCCGAGCCGCTGGATCGCCGAGGAGTTCCGAAACGTCCAAGTCCCGCGGCCGCCCGGGCTGCCAGAGTTGTGATCATGAGCGATAACACCCCGCCACCGCAGGTGTGGCCCACGCTGCGGTCGCGTGACGCCCGCGCCCTGATCAAGTTCCTCGTCGAGGCGTTCGGCTTCGAGGAGACCGTGGTCTACGGCGATGGCGACCTCGTCCACCACGCCCAGCTTTCCTGGCCGCCGGGCGGCGGGATCATGCTCGGCTCGGCCCGGCCCTCCGGCACTGACGACGCCTGGCCGCTGCAGCCCGGCACCTTCGGCGGCTACGTCGTCACCGACGACCCGGACGGGCTGTACGCCCGGGCGACCGCGGCCGGGGCCAAGGTGGTCAGGGAGCTGACCGACACCGACTATGGCTCCCGCGAATTCGCCGTGCACGACCCGGAGGGCAACCGCTGGTCGTTCGGTACCTACCGCGGCGAGCCAAGAAAGAGCTGAGCCGCGCTCAGCCGTCGTCCACCACGATGCCCAGCCCCTCGGCCAGCGCCGGGGCGATGGCGGCCAGCTGCCCGGAGCTGATGATGGCGCCGCGCAGCGGGCTGGCGTCGACGATCAGGCTGAGTTCCGAGCCGCGCAGGTCCACCTTCTCCAGGGTCGTCCTGGTGAAGTCAGCGCGGGTCAGCTGGCAGCGGGTGAACACGGTGCGGCGCATCGTCGCGCCGGCGAAGTCCACGTCCCGCAGCAGGCAGTCGGTGAAGGTCACACCGGTCAGCCGGGCCTCCCGGAAGTTCACCGAGTCGAGCTTGCACCCGGCGAACACGGCCCCCTCCAGCCGGGTATCGAACGCCTGCACCCCGGCCAGCACGCCGCCCGCGACCGTGCTGTCGGCCCACTGGGTCTCGGCCAGGTCCGCCGCCGTGACCCGCATGTCCTTCAGCCAGCAGCTGAGGAACCTGGACCGCCGCAGCCGCCCCCCGGTCAGCGATCCTCCGGTGAAGGCGCACTCCAGGAAGCGCGCACCCGACGCGTTCGCGTCGTCGAAGTCGTCCCGGTCGAAGTGCACCGTGTCGTAGTCCACGCCGTCCTCCAGCGCGCCGGAATGCGCGGTCAGCGCGGCGGCGTAGGGCAGCTCAGCCAGCTCTCGTGGCCAGGACACCTCGGGTCGGTCAGCCATGCGGCGAGTTAACCACTTCCCGGTGACCTGCGCCTACCAGGATCTTGCCATGAATACTTGGTTAAACATTGGTGAAACCTTTAACCGGTTTACCGCCCCCTTCTCGACAGGTGCGGTGGGGTTCGCGACGCTTTCCGTGTGGGTAATGATGCGCTTCTCGTTCTGGTGGTCGTGACCGCCCTGTCGTTCGACTTCACGAACGGGTTTCACGACACGGGTAACGCGATGGCAACGTCCATCGCGACCAAGGCGCTGGGCCCGCGGACCGCGGTCGCCCCGGCCGAGCCCGAGCCCGTCGCCGCCTGAGCCCGCTGGAGGGCAAGCTGTGAACTCCTGGATCGATCTCACGGCCCTGTGGCAGATCGTCGTGGTCGGCCTGCTGGCCGGGGCCGGGCTGCCCGCGATCTTCGCCGTGGGCCTGCGTGCGCTCAGCATGCGGGGCAGCGGTGTCCAGGCCGTCGCGGCCACCCCGGACAACATCACCGAGTCCGACCACATCTACGGCGGCAACCCGGCCGGCCTGGCGATAGGCGTGTTCTGCTTCGCGGTGGTGCTCGCCGCCATCGGCTGGGGTATCTACTTCATCGTCTCCAGCAGCTGATGAACTCTGCTGCCGCACGGGACCCGGCCTGGGCCGGCGGTCATCACACCGAAAGGGTCTGAGCGCCATGGCGTTGCCACCTGTCCTGAGCAAGGTCATCGAATGGCTGCGGGCGGGCTACCCGGACGGTGTGCCCGACGTCGACTACATCCCGCTGTTCGCGCTGCTCGGCAGCCAGCTCAGCGAGCCCGACGTGGTGGCGGTCGCCGACGAACTGGCCAGCGTGAGCGACCCGGCCTCCGCGGACGCGATCCGCAAGGCGATCGGAGCGGTCACCCACGACAAGCCGCTCGACCTCGACATCGCCCGGGTCCGCGCCCGGCTGGCCGCCGGGGGCTGGCCGCTGGCCAAGCCCGAAGCGGACCGCTGAGCGAAAGCACCAGCCAGACCTAGCGCGCCCGCCGGGTCGCACAAACCCGTCATTTCCCCCATTTCGGGCCTATCCGGCGTTACCTTGGCGCACTCGCCGGATATCAACGGAATGTTTATAAATGTAACGAGTTACATGTGACGCCCGGGGAAGGGAGCCAGTCGGATGAATCGGCTGGGAAAGGCGGTCTACCGTGCGTAAAACCGTTACTTCTGGCGCGGCGATCGTGGCGGTTGCCACCGCGGCCGCGCTCACGCTCTCCATGACCCCAGCGGGTGCTCAGACCCCTTCGGCCACGGCCGCCACGGCCGCCACCGCGAAGTGCCCCTGGCTCAACGACCAGCTGAGCGTCGCCCGCCGGGTGGCCATGGTGATGAGCCGCATGACGCTGCCGGATGAGATCACCATGGTGCAGGGTGACGGCCAGGCGCAGAATTCCTCGGTGCCCTACGTCTTCTACATGGCGGCCCAGCCCCAGCTGTGCATCCCGGCCATGGGCGAAGAGGACGGCCCGGTCGGCGTGGGCGACGGCCTCACCGGGGTCACCGAACTGCCGTCCGCCGCGTCCCTCGCCGCCACCTTCGACCCCAGCCTGGCCAGGCAGTACGGCAAGGTGGTCGGGGCCGAGGAGGCCGGCAAGGGCGCCAGCGTCGACCTCGGGCCGACGATCAATATCGACCGGGACCCGCGCTGGGGCCGTTCGTTCGAGACCTACACCGAGGACCCGTACCTCAACTCACAGCTGGCCACCAGCGATATCGAGGGCGTGCAGAGCACGCGGGTGCTGGACCAGGTCAAGCACTATGACGCCTACAACCAGGAGACGAACCGCAACACCGCCCTGGACGGCGTCCTGGTCAGCGACCGGGCGCTGCACGAGATCTACATGCCGGGCTTCCAGGCCGCCGTCCAGCAGGCCAACGCGGCCTCGGTGATGTGCGCCTACTCGGTGATCAACGGCGGCTACGCCTGCCAGAACCCCTACACCGAGAACACCGTGCTGCGCGACCAGTGGGGCTTTCAGGGATTCATGACCTCCGACTACGGCGCCATCCACGAGACCAAGGCGGCGGTGGACGGCACCGACGAGGAGCAGCCGTTCAACTCCAACTTCGGCCAGCCGCTGCTGCAGGCGGTGCGGGACGGCACGATCTCCCGGACCGTGGTCAACACGATGTGCGTCAGGATCCTGACGGAGATGTTCCGGTTCAACCTGTTCAGCGACCCGCGGACCGGATCCACGAGCACACCGGTCACCACCCCGGCCCACGTGGCCACCTCGAACCGGGTCGCTGAGGACGGCACCACCTTGCTGCAGAACAACGGCGGGGTTCTGCCGCTGGCCACCTCGAACGCCGGCAACATCGCGGTCATCGGCCCGGCCGCCTCGGCCGCCGTGGCCTACACCGGCGGCGGCAGCGCCTACGTGCTGCCGTCCAAGACGGTCAGCCCGCTGCAGGGGATCAAGGCCGCCGCCGGCAGCGGCAGCACGGTGAGCTACACCCAGGGCCTGCCGGCCGACACCAAGCTGCCGGCCGTCCCATCGGCCGATCTGACCCCCGCCTACGCACCCACCCCGTTCGGCGGCAGCTACACGGGCACGCTGACCGCGCCGCAGACCGGCACGTACGTGCTGGCGCTGACCAACCCGTGCGGCTGCTACACCCCCACCTACCTCAGGCTGGACGGCAAGAGGCTGCTCGACGTGCCGAGCACCCCGCCGGTGCACACCTACTCGGTCGCGGTGCAGCTGCAGGCCGGGCACAGCTACCGCCTGCAGATCAGCGGCGACTCCTCTCAGCTGCTGTGGGGCACGCCGTCGCAGCTGGCGCCGGGCATCGCCAAGGCGGTGACCGCGGCCAAGTCCGCCGCAACCGCGGTGGTCGTGGTGTCCGACGACACCGAGACCGAGGCGGCCGACCGGCTCAGCCTCAACCTGCCCTCGGCCCAGGACGAGCTCATCGAGGCGGTCGCCGCGGCCAACCCGCACACGGTGGTGGTGGTCAACGCGGGCGCCCCGGTGGCCATGCCCTGGCTGAGCCAGGTGGCCGGCGTGCTCGACGCGTGGTACCCGGGCCAGACCAGCGGCACCGCGCTGGCGAATGTGCTGTTCGGCACGGTCGACCCGAGCGGCCACCTGCCGGTCACCTTCCCGGCCAGCCTGTCCCAGATGCCCACATCGTCGAAGGCCCGGTTCCCCGGGGTCAACGGCAAGGTGCACTACTCCGAGGGCGTGGACGTCGGCTACCGCGGCTACGACGCGGACGGCCTGCAGCCGCTGTTCCCATTCGGCTACGGGCTGTCCTACACCACGTTCGGCTACAGCGGCCTGCAGGTCACCCCCACCAGGACCAACGGGGTGTCCACCGTGCAGGTGACCGCCACGGTGACCAACACCGGCAGCCGCACCGGGACCGACGTGGCCCAGCTCTACCTGGGCGACCCGGCCGCCTCCGGCGAGCCGCCCCGCCAGCTCACCGGTTTCCAGCGGGTCACCCTCGCGCCCGGGCAGTCCACGCAGGTCACCTTCCCCGTGACGCCGAGGGACACCTGGTGGTGGGACCAGAAGGCCGGCGGCTGGGACCAGACCGCTGGTGCCTACCAGGTCTACGTGGGTGACTCCTCGGCGCTGGCCAGCCTGCCGTTGCACGGCTCGTTCACCATGTCCGCCACCCCCGGGGCCCGGCAG
This sequence comes from Streptosporangiaceae bacterium, assembly GCA_036501145.1. Classification (GTDB taxonomy): domain Bacteria; phylum Actinomycetota; class Actinomycetes; order Streptosporangiales; family Streptosporangiaceae; genus PALSA-505. Next base: position 24,185 of record DASYAV010000176.1, read on the forward strand.
GCCGTGGTCACCGCGCCTCGCACGGTCAAGGCCGGCCAGCCGGCCACCGTCTCGGTGAAGCTGACCACCTCGGGCCAGCAGGTGCTGCACGGCGTGACGTTCTCGCTGCGGGCACCGCAGGGCTGGACGGTCACCCCGCAGGGGCCCACCACGTTCGGCACCGTCTCCCCAGCTCAGGCGTCGGTGGTGAGCTACACCGTGCAGCCTCCGTCGTGGGCGCCGGCCTCCAGTTCGGTGCTGTACGCCACCGTCGGCCTCGGTGGCCAGGCGCAGCGCCAGGGCGGGGCCACGGTGACCGTCACCGGGTAGCCGGGCCAGCGCCGGCCTCCGCCTGAGGACCTAAGGCGGAGGCCGGCCGGCAGATAAGGCATCTGCCCGATGCGGCCTTAGGGGCCTTACCGCGAGCCTCTAGTTGTGGGCGCGAACCGTCCACAGCTAGAGGGGACGCTCCAGATGGTGATGATGAGCACGCGGGAACACCGCACCCGCGCTGCCGAGCTTCCGTGCCTGACCGACCCGGATCTGTTCTTCGCCGAATCGCCGGCCGACATCGCGCGGGCCAAAGAGCTCTGCCGCGACTGCCCGGCGATCCGGGCATGCCTCGACGGCGCCCTGGAACGCGCCGAGCCGTGGGGTGTCTGGGGCGGCGAGCTGATCATGCGCGGCCAGGTCATCGCCAGCAAGCGGGGGAGGGGCCGGCCGAAGGGGTCGACCAACCGTTCCCGGCGGGCCGTTACCGGGGTCTGACACAAGACTCATGGAGGCGATGATGCACAGCCACGTCAGGCGGGGCCTGGCCGCGATGTCCGGATTCATCCGCGCGATGCTGGGTGCGCTGGGCCGGTTTGGCAGCGCGTTCGCGGAGTTCCAGCGCCAGCAGACCCGGCTCAACGCGGTCATGCTGTCCTTCGACGCGCACATGATCAGCCCGTCCGCGCCGCCGGATACCTACGCCGAGTTCCTGGCCCGCACCAGCGGCCCGCTGCGCCGCGAGCCGAGCGCCAGGTCGCGGCTGGCCGGCCACGGCGTGCACTGACATGACCGCGGTGGGAGGCGCCGAGCCGCTCCCGGTGGTGCCGTTCATCGGACGGCACGACGAGCTGTCCTGGCTGAACCGCGCGATGGCCCGGGTGCGTGGCGGCGCGCCGGCCACCGTGCTCATCGGCGGGGACGCCGGGGTGGGCAAGTCCCGGCTGGTGCGGGAGTTCCTGGGCCCCGCCCGGCGCACCGCCCTGGTGCTGACCGGCCGGTGCCCCGAGCTGGGCCAGGTCGGCCTGCCGTTCGCCCCGTTCACCGACATGCTCAGGCAGTTGCGCCGCGAGCACGGCAGGTCCGGCTTGCCCGCCGGGGGAGAGCTGCTCCGGCTGCTGCCCGAGCTCACCCCGCCGGCCGGGAGCCCGGATCCGAAGGGTGGCCGCGCCCGGCTGTTCGTGCAGATGCTCACGATGCTCGAGCAACTGGCCAGGCAGCGCCCGGTCGTGCTGGTCATCGAGGACGCGCACTGGGCCGGCGCGTCCACCATGGAGCTGCTCTCCTTCCTGGTCGACAACCAGGACGCGCTGGCCGGGGTGCTGATCATCGTCACCTACCGGTCCGACGAGCTGCACCGCGGCCACCCGCTGAGCACCATGCTGTCCGGGCTCGGCCGGTTCGGCTGGGTGCTGCGCAACGAGCTGCCCGGGCTCAGCCGCGGCGAGTCCGACGAGCTGCTCGGGCTGCTGCTCGGCGGCGAGCCGCCCGCCCGGCTCGCCGCCGGGATCCACTGCCGCGCGGACGGCAACCCGCTGCTCATCGACCAGCTGGCGTGCTGTGCCAGGGACCGGACCGGCGGCCCGCGTGACCTGATGCTGGGGGCGGTCTTCCACCTGCCCGACCGCACTCAGGACGTGCTGCGGGCGGCCAGCGTCGGCGGCCAGCGGACCGGGCAGCCGCTGCTCGCCGCCGTGACCGGGATGGGTGAAGCGGCGATGACCGAGGCGCTGGGCCCGGCCGTGGCCACCGGGGTGCTCCGGGCCGGGCACGGGTACTTCGCCTTCCAGCACTTGCTGACCGGTGAAGCGCTGCACCAGGACCTGCTGCCCGGCGAGCACACCAGGCTGCATCACCGGTTCGCCGGCGCGCTGCAGGCCGATCCGTCGCTGGCCCTGCCCGGCCGCGCCGCCTTCGAGCAGGCCGAGCACTGGCATCACGCGCACGACCCGGCCCGCGAGCTGACCGGCGCCTGGTGGGCGGCGGTGGAGGCGGGCCGGCTGCTCGCCCGCGCCGAGCAGCTCGCCATGCTGACCAGGGTGCTCGAGCTGTGGTCCCGGGTGCCGGGCGCGGCCGACCTCACCGGCGCCGCGCACGACGACGTGCTGCGGCAGGCGGCCGCGGCCGCCCATGCGGCCGGCCATCTGCATCTCAGCACTGCTCTGGCCCAGGCCCGCTGACCGCCAGATCAGATTCATGATGAACGGCTGCGCCCCGCCGTTCCCCGCTCACCCGCAGGCCCCGGCGCTAATTGAACTGCGTTACGGCACCGCGTGCGGCAGGCTGCAGCCATGGCTGTGCACATCGGCGAATTCACCGGCGGGATCGACTGGGCCCGGGCCAAGGCCGACCTGGCCGCCGACGACTTCGACAACGGCCGGTCCGCACAGGCGCTGCGGGCGTCGTTCGACCGGTCCCAGCACGTGGCCATCGCCCGTGACGGCGACCGCGTCGTGGGCATGGCCCGGCTGCTGTCCGACGGCGTGTGCAACGCCTACCTGCTGGATGTCTGGACCCAGTCGGCCTACCGCAGGCAGGGCATCGCGACCCGGATGGTCCGGCTGCTGATGAGCCGGGTGCCCGGCCAGCACATCGGCCTGCAGACCGACGACGCCGCGGCGTTCTACGCCACGCTGGGCTTCGGTCCCCAGCCGGAGTTCCTCTCCGCCGTCGTCGGCAGCTGGCTAGGCAACGACGCCAACCGCTGACACGGCGCTGGCCGCTGACAAACGGTGACGCCGGGCCGGCCGGGAGCTTGCGGCCCCGTCCCCGCTGCGGAAGGATCACCCTCGTTGGGCGTGCGCACGGCCACGGGGGTCGCCGGCGGCGCAGCTTCCCTTTTGGGGGTATCAAAGCCATGACAACCCAGCCTCCCGATTCAGGCGACGAGCAGCCGCAGGCAGGCGACGTCACGCCAGCCGATCCGACCCAGCCGGCGCCACTGCCGCCGCCGATGGGCGATGTCACGCCAGCCGATCCCACTCAGCCGGCGCCACTGCCGCCGATGCCGCCGCCGTCGGGCGATGTCCCGCCGCCCGATCCCGGCCAGCCCGCCGCTCCGCCGCCGATGCCGCCGCCCGATCCCGGCCAGCCCGCACCGATGCCGCCGGCCGAGTTCCCGCCGCCGGGCGCCGAGTTCCCGCCGATGGCCCCGCCGCCCGCCGGATACGGCTACCCGCAGCCGGGCTACGCGGACGTCCCGGCCGGCATGTACTACGACGCGGAGAGCGGCCTGACGCTGCCGCAGGGCACCCAGCTGGCCAGCGTGGGCCGCCGCATCGGCGCGTTCTTCCTGGGCATCGGCCTGTTCATCATCACCCTCGGCATCGGCTACATCATCTGGGGCCTGATCGTCTGGGCGAACGGCCAGACCCCGGCGCTGCAGGTCCTCGGCATGCGCTGCTGGCGCCCGGAGACCGGCCGGGTCGCGGGCTGGTGGTGGATGGCGCTGCGCGAGATCGCCGGGCGGTTCGTGGAGAGCATTCTCGGCCTGATCAGCGACATCGCTTCGTTCATCCTGATGCTCGCGACCAAGGAGCGTAAGGCCCTGCACGATTTCATCGCGGGCACGGTCGTGCTGCACGACCCGGACAAGGTGCTGCCCAGCTGGCCCCCGGTGCCGTAACCGCGGGGTGCCGTTACCGGCGGTGATCTTCCTCCTCCTGGTGGATCCGGTCCAGGCAGACCGCGACGGCCAGCAGCAGCGCGCCGTCCGCCCCGTCCGCCACCTCGACCCCGTAGGTGTCCCTGGCACGGAACCAGGAGCGGGAGATCCGGGCCAGCACCGCGCCGCCGTCCCGGATCTCGAACTCCTTGTCGATCAGGTTCCCGGTGGCCTCCCACTCGCCGCCGCCGGCCAGGTCCACCACCGACCGGTGGTGCAGTGGCGAGACGAGCGCCCTGCGCACGGTCGCGAGCAGCTGGCCGTCCCGCTCGATCTCCAGGCTGTCCCGCATGGCCAGCAGCTTCTTGTGAATGCTGGCCACAACCGCGCCGGAGGCGTCCTTCAGTTCGAAGGTCTGCCGCAGGCTCAGCGCCTTGCCGTCCACCAGGAAGACCCGGTTGCCCTGATCGTCGGTGACCCAGAAGTCGTCCCCGATGGCAAACATCTTCTCCCGCACCTGATAGCGCATGGCGCCCATCGTGCCACGGCCCGTGTGGCATCCTGCCGGGATGCCTATCCGCGCGGTGATCTTCGACATCGGCGGTGTGCTCGAGTACACGCCGCCGACCGGGTGGCAGGACAGCTGGGCCGGCCGCCTCGGGCTGGAAGCGGCCGAGCTGACCCGCCGGGTCGGGCCGGTCTGGCAGCCGGGGGCCACCGGCGGCATCACGGTCGCTGATCTCGAACGGCGCACCGCCGAGGTGCTGAACCTGTCGCCGGACGATCTGCGGGCGCTCATGGCGGACCTGTGGGCCGAGTACCTCGGCACGCTGAACACCGAGCTGGCGGCCTACTTCAGCGGGCTGCGCCCGCGGTACCGGACCGGCATCCTGAGCAACAGCTTCGCCGGCGCGCGGGAAAAGGAGCGTGCGGCCTACGGCTTCGAGGACATCTGCGACGGTCGTCTACTCGCACGAGGAGGGCATGGCCAAGCCGGACCCGCGCTTCTACCGCGTCGTCTGCGAGCGCCTCGGCGTGCCGCCGCAGGAGGCGGTGTTCCTCGACGACACACAGATGTGCGTCGAGGGTGCCCGTGCGGTGGGCATGACCGCGATCAGGTTCGCCGGCAACGGGCAGGCGATCGCGGCGATCGAATCCTGCCTCGCCGCTGGTTAGCAATCTGCTACGGGCGAACACTATTTCGTTCGTCGGTAACGCCCCGCTACCGGTAGGTTTGAAGGCCCCCTCTCGGCGCGTGGGTGCCGGGGTCCGGGGGCAGGTCGGGGAGGATAGGTCTTGTCGCACAACAGCTCCAGACCGGCGATTCTGGTAGAAGGCCTGGTCAAGTCGTTCGGGGAGGTCCGCGCCCTGCGGGGCATCGACCTTTCGGTGCCGCGCGGCACCGTGCTCGGCGTGCTCGGCCCGAACGGCGCCGGCAAGACGACCGCCGTGCGCATCCTGACCACACTGCTGCTGCCGGACGCCGGGCGGGCCATGGTCGAGGGACATGACGTGGTGCGCGAGGCCGCCGCGGTACGCCGCGCGATCGGCCTGGCCGGCCAGTCGCTGGCCATCCAGGAGGAATTGACCGGCCGGGAGAACCTCGAGGTCATCGGCCGGCTGTGCCACCTGAGCTGGCCGCAGGCACGCAGCCGCGCCACCGAACTGCTCGGCCAGTTCGACCTGCTGGACGCGGCCGACCGGCCGGCCAAGAACTTCTCCGGCGGCATGCAGCGCCGCCTGGACCTGGCCGCCAGCTTGGTCGGCCAGCCCAAGGTGCTGTTCCTCGACGAGCCCACCACCGGCCTGGACCCGAGGTCCCGGATCGGCATGTGGGAGACCATCCGGCGGCTGGTGGCCGGCGGCACGACGCTGCTGCTCACCACCCAGTACCTGGACGAGGCCGACGAACTGGCCGACGAGATCGTGGTCATCGACCACGGCCAGGTCATCGCGGCGGGCACGTCCGAGGAACTCAAGGGCCGGGTCGGCGGGGACGTGGTCGAGTTCACCGTGCCGGACCATGCCAGGCTCGAGGACGCGGTCAAGGCCATCGCGGCGATCGGCGAGGGTGAGCCGCACGCCGACACCGAGACCGGCCTGGTCAGCGTCGGCGTCGGCAGCCGCGGCTCGGACGCGCTGGTCCAGGTGGTGCGCAGCCTGGACGGCGCCGGGCTGGAGACGCACGGCCTCGGCCTGCGGCGGCCGTCGCTGGACGACGTGTTCCTCGCCCTGACCGGGCACGCCGCAGAGGAAGACCCACGGGAGCCACCCGGCCGCCGCGGCCGCCGCAAGGCCCGGCGCAAGGACACCGAGAAGCGCAAGGACACCGAGAAGCGCAAGGACACCGAGAAGGCGGCATCATGACCGCGATCACCGCGCAGGACGGCGCGCCCGGCCTGCCCGCCCGCGACGACGAGCCCAGCCTGATGGTGCAGGCCCGCTGGGCGGTCACCGACACGCTCACCATCTCCCGGCGCAACCTGCTGGTCTGGATGCGGGTGCCGGCCTACATCGTGTTCACCGTGATCCAGCCGATCATGTTCGTGCTGATGTTCCGCTATGTCTTCGGCGGCGCGATCCCCGTCCACATCCCGGGCGGCTACGTCAGCTACCTGATGCCGGGGATTATTGGCCAGACCGCGGCGTTCGCCACGTTCGGCACCGCCATCGCGCTGGCCCAGGAGCTGAAGAAGGGCGTGATCGACCGGCTGCGGGTGATGCCGATGGCCAGGTCGGCGGTGCTGGCCGGCCGGCTGGTCGCCGACACCGGCCGGATGCTGGTGACGCTTGTCATCATCGTCGGCGTGGGCTACGCGGTCGGCTTCCGGTTCTCCAACGGTGTCGGCCCGGCCATCGCGATGGTCCTGCTCGCCCTGGTGTTCGGGCTGGCCATCTGCCTCATCGCCGCCTACACCGGGCTGGCCATCGGGGACGAGGAGTCAGTCCAGGCGTTCGGGATGATCTGGCTGTTCCCGCTCACCTTCGTCAGCTCGGCGTTCGTGCCGATCGCGAGCATGCCCGGCTGGCTGCAGGCGTTCGCGAAGAACCAGCCGGTCACCTACGTGATCAACGCCATGCGCTCGCTCGCGCTCGGCAACCCCACCGGCCAGACCCCGCTCGAGCCGAGCCTGTGGCAGGCCCTGGCGTGGATCGCCGGCATCTTCCTCGTCTTCGCCCCGCTGGCCGTCCGCGCCTACCGCCGCGCCGCCTGACCCAGCCCGCAGCACCGAGCCGCAGGCCCCGGCCTTCATTGCAGGCCGGGGCCTGCTGGTGCGAGCGAGGTGACGCCTGCCCCCGCAACGGGGTGCGTCTAGGTGCAGCCGAAGACGCCTCCTAGCCGTATGTGCCACCGGCAGGGGGCGGCATAGCGTCGTTGACCAGGGCCGCCAAGAGGGCACGCCCAGCAGGCAGGTGAAGCCACAGCAACAAGGAGATGGCAGACATGAGCTTCTGGAGGAGCCCGGCCCGCCGGCGCGTCCTGTGCACTACCGGGGTGCTTACGGCGGTGCTCCTGGCGGCCGCCGGGCCGGCGGCGTATGCGTCCGCTGCAACCCGGCCCGCGGCTGGGCTGGTGGGTTCCGCCCGGCCGCCGGCCGGGCTGCAACGGGCCGCCGGCCAGCTGGTCGCTGACGGCGTGCCCGGCGTTATCTTCGATACCCGGCGCGGGCAGCAGGTCTCGGACGTGGTGGCCGGCCTGGCTGACAAGGCGACCGGCCAGCCCATGCGGCCCGGGGACCGGGTGCACATCGGCAGCATCACCAAGACCTTCGTCGCCACCGTCGTGCTGCAGCTGGCCGCCGAAGGACGGCTGTCGCTGAACGACAGCGTGCAGAAATGGCTGCCCGGGGTCATCGCCGGCCACGGCTACCACCACCCGGGCCAGATCACCATCCGCCAGTTGCTGCAGCACACCAGCGGGGTGCGTGACTATACATCCGATCCGCGGTTCCATAACCCGCGGCACCCGCAGCCTCTGGAGAAGACGTGGCGGCCGCGGCAGCTCGTTGACATCGCTCTGCGGCTCGGGCCTCCGGTGCACCACTGGCTGTACTCCGACACCAACTACATCCTGCTCGGCATGATCATCCAGAAGGTGACCGGGCACAGCCCGATCACCGAGGTCCGCCGCCGGATCCTGGTGCCGCTGGGCCTGCACGGCACCTCATTCCCGCTGGCCAGCAAGCAGATCCCCGCGCCGTACGCACACGGGTACTACGGCCCCATCGACGTCACCCACCTGGTCAACCCGTCAGTCGCCTGGACCGCCGGGGCGATGATCTCCACCGTCGATGACGTCGCCCGGTTCTACCGCGCGCTGCTCACCGGGCGGCTGCTGCCCCCGGCGCAGCAGCGCGAACTGCTGGCCACCATTCCCGTCCACGACCCGGGCGAGCTATTCGCCGAGCACTACGGGCTGGGCATCTACCGCGTCCAGCTATCCTGCGGCACCGCATGGGGGCACGACGGCGGATACCCCGGCGGCTTCAAGACCTTCGCCCTTACCAGCCCGGACGGTTCCCGCCAGGCCGTCATGGTCTACAACGATTTCAGGATGAGCATCCCGCCGCCCGCCGGGACCGGCACCCCCGCCTTCCAGCGCGACGTCAGGAAAGCCATTCAAATAGCGTTCTGCGGCCAGCCATAACCCCCGCCCGGGAAGATCACCCAGGACCAGGCTGAAGCGGCCGGCAGCCGCCCTCACCCAAGCGGCATACGTGTCGCCATGCCACTCTCGAGAATTTTCTCTTGACAGCCTGACTCTCGAGAGTGCATTCTCGAGACATGCCTCTCGAAGATGCTGATCGCGACCAGAGCACACCGGAGCCCGGCCCCACCCCGGGTTCCCGGAGGGTCTCCGACACCGCGACCATGCGGGCCCTGTCCCACCCGGTGCGGGTCGCCCTGGTCGAAGAGCTGTGGCGGGGCGGCGCGATGACCGCCACCGAACTCGGCGAGCGCATCGGCGAGACCTCGACCACCTGCTCGTTCCACCTCCGCCAGCTGGCCAAGTACGGCTGGGTCGAGGAGGCCGGCGGCGGCAAGGGCCGGGCCCGGCCGTGGCGGATGACCTCGGTTGGCTTCGAGACCCCGAGCACCTACGAGGACACCGCGGCCGCCGTGGCCAACACCGCCCTGGTCAGCATGTTCCGTGAGCGCCAGATCGACAGGTACCGGAACTGGGTGCAGAGCCGGTCCACCGCGCCGCGCGAGTGGCGGGAAGCCTCGACCGACAGCCAGTTCGGCTACTACATGACCGTCGAGGAGCTTGACCGGTTCGGCAAGGAGCTGAACAGCCTGCTGCGGAAGTGGTTCAGCGAGGAGCGGGTCACCGACCCGGCGCAGCGCCCGCCCGGGTCGGCGCAGGTCGAACTGCTGGCCGTCGCCTACCCGCTGGAGCTTCCGCCGGGCAGCGACACGCCCGGCGACGAGCGGCGCGGAGGGCACAGTACCCAGCCCGGTGAGCCGGAATGAGCCGCTTCACCCGTGGGCTCGCGCCGCTGCGGCACCGCGGCTTCCGGCTGCTGGCCGGCGGCCAGCTCGCCTCGAACGTCGGTGACGCCGCCTACGCGGTCGCGCTGCCCTGGTACGTGCTCGCCACGCACGGCGGCGCGCTGCTGCTCGGCACGGTGCTCGCCGCCTACGGCGTCCCGCGCACCGTGACGCTGCTGGCCGGCGGCCAGGCCAGCGACCGGTGGCGGCCGTGGACGGTGATGATGGGCAGCGACCTGGTCCGGGTGCTCGCCACCGGCGGGCTTGCCGTGGCCGCGGCGGCCGGGCCCGCCCGGGCGGTCATCCTGGTGCCGATCGCGATCGTCCTGGGCGCCGGTGAGGGCATGTTCCTGCCGGGCTCGTTCGCCATCATCCCGGCGCTGCTGCCTGACGCCGACCTGCAGGCGGGCAACGCGCTGTCCTCGGCCGGGACCCAGCTCGCCACGCTGGCCGGGCCGGCCCTCGGCGGCGCCATGGTGGCGCTGCTCGGCCCGGCGCCCGCCTTCGGCCTGGACGCCGCCTCGTTCGCCGTCTCGGCACTGACCCTGGCCGGCATCCGGGCCGCCCAGCGCCCTGCGGCGCACACGAACACCGCGGCCACCACCCCGCTCAGCCCGGCCACCGCCGATGCCACCGGCCCGGCGGACGGCACTGCTCCGGGCGCGCCGGCCCCCACTCCTGCCGGCGCGCCCGGTGCCCACCCCGCCGGGCCGGAACCAGGGACCCCGGCGACCGTGCGCGCCGTGCTGCGCTCGGAGCGGGCGCTGCAGGTCGCGCTCGTCATCACCATCGTGGCCAACCTGGGCTCGGGCGGCATGGACGGGGTCGCGCTCCCTTCGCTAGCGCACGGCCCGCTGCACACCGGCGCGGGTGGCTTCGGCGCGCTGGTCGCCGCCTTCGGCGCCGGGGCGCTGCTCGGCACGCTCGTCGCCGCGCACGTCCGCCGGGCCCGGCGTCCCGCGATCGCCGGCTCGGTGGCCTTCCTCGCCGAGGCGGTCTTCATGACCCTGGTGCCCTACCTCGGCGGCCCGATCGGGGCCGCCGCCATGCTGGTCGGCTTCGGCGCGATGAACGGTTTCGGCAACGTGACCACGATCACCGCCTTCCAGCGGTGGGCGCCCGCGGACATGCTGGGCCGGCTCAGCGCCGTGCTGATGGTGGCCAGCGTGGGCGTGTACCCGATATCGGTGCTGCTCGGCGGGGCCGTGGTGCACACGTGGGGCCCGGCCGTGTTCTTCCCGCTCGCCGCCGCCGCGCTGGCGGTGGCCATCCTGGGCGGGCTGACCCAGCGGAGCTGGCGGGACTTCGGTGTCGTGACACCGGTCGCCAGCGAAGCGGGCCTGACCGATCCGGCCACTGGCGATCCGGCCACTGGCGACTCGGCAACTGACAACCCCGGCCCGGGCACGACCCCGGCCATCGGCACAGTGAGGTACACATCATGAGTTTCGGAATGATCGACACCGAGGTCCGGCAGCAGACCCGCGAGGTGCGGCGGCAGGCCGCCTCGGGCCGGGTGCCCCAGCCCGCCCGGCCGGCCCGGGCCGCGGACTCTTCGCATGCGCATTCGCTGGCCATGACCCGGCCGCCCGAGGCTGCCCTGCGCGGCCAGCGACACGGTTCCGGGCTGCGCAGCCGGGTCGGTTTCACTCTGGTGGAGACCGGCCTGCGGCTGCTCGCGTCCGGGCAGCAGGCGCACGGCTGACCACGGTGGCCAGCCCGCAGCCGGGGTCAGCCCGCGGCCTGGGTGCGCGACCGGCGGCCCAGGAAGCGGACGAACTCCGCGCCCTCCCGCAGCCGCCGGCCAGCCATGCCGGGCTGGCGGAGCATCTCGGCCGACATCTCGGCGATCTTCCCGGCGCGGAAGTAGAACCGCTTGTAGAAGGCATCCACCGACTCGAGGATCTCGGTGTGCCCCAGGTGCGGGTAGGACAGCGCGGCCAGCTGGGTGCCGTCCTCGCCGACCAGCGGCACGCCGCCTGCCTCGTCACCCGCGGGCAGCCAGCCGTTTTCCACCGCCTGCCGGTACAGCTCGGTGCCGGGGTAGGGTGCGGCCACCGACACCTGCAGGCTGTGCGGGTTGACCTCGCGGGCGAACCTGATCGTCTCCTCGATGGTCTGCCTGGTTTCCCCGGGCAGGCCGAGGATGAACGTGCCGTGCACGGTGATGCCCAGCTCCCGGCAGTCGGCGGCGAACCGCTTGGCCCGTTCCACCCGCAGCCCCTTCTTGATGTTGATCAGGATCTGCTGGTTGCCGGACTCGTAGCCGACCAGCAGCAGCCGCAGCCCGTTGTCGGCCATCTCCGCCAGCAGATCCCGGGGCACGTTCGCCTTGGCGTTGCATGACCAGGTCAGCCCCAGGCGGCCCAGCCCGCGGGCGATCTGCGCGGTGCGGGCCCGGTCGTCGGTGAGCGTGTCGTCGTCGAAGAAGAGCTCCTTCATCTGCGGGAAAAGCTCCTTCGCCAGCGCCGCCTCGGCCAGCACGCTTTCCACCGAGCGGGTGCGGTAGCGGTGCCCGCCGACGGTCTGCGGCCACAGGCAGAACGTGCACCGGGACCGGCAGCCCCGGCCGGTGTACAGCGAGACGTAGGGGTGGCGCAGGTAGCCGATGGAGTAGTCCTCGATCCGCAGATCCCGTTTGTACACCGGGGTGACGAACGGCAGTGCGTCCATGTCCTCGAGGATCGCCCGGTCGGGGTTGTGCACCGGCCGCCCGCCGGCGTCCCGGTAGGACAGCCCGTCGATCTCCGCCAGCGGGCGGCCCCCGGCCACCTCAGCCAGGGTGAAGTCGAACTCCTCCCGGGCCACGAAGTCCACCGCCGTCCCGGCCGCCTGCAGCGACGGCCCGGGCTGCACGGCCACCTTCGGCCCGGCCAGGCCCACCAGCAGCGACGGGTTCTCCGCCTTCAGCGCCGCGGCCACCTGCACGTCGCCGGTGAACGTCGGCGAGCTCGTATACAGCACCGCCAGGTCATGCTGGCGGGCCAGCGGCACCACGTCAGCCAGGCCCAGCCCGGCCGGCGGGGCGTCGACGAGCCTGCTGCCGGGCACGAGCGCCGCGGGCTGGGCCAGCCAGGTGGGATACCAGTACGAGCGGATCTCCCGCCGGGCCTGGTAGCGGGCCCCCGCCCCGCCGTCAAACCCGGCATATGACGGCGGATTGAGAAACAGCGTGCGCATCATCAGCGGTCGCTCCTAACTCCTCGATTCCTCCGGGACGACCTGGCGCAGCGCGGCCAGGTAGGCCGGTTCCCAGCGCGGCGCGGCGGTGAAGCGGGATGGTGAGGTCGGCGGGGGGCGGGTGACGTTGTCCAGCACGGCCAGCGCGCTGGCCGTGATCCCGGCCGCGCCCGGCCCGCACACGTCGGCCCCGCCGAGGCCCAGTTCGTGCTGCAGGTTGTCCCGGCCGTGGCCGGGCATCATGTCGAGCAGCAGCAACGGCCGCCCCACCACGCGGGCCTCGGCGCAGGTCGTCGCCCCTGGCAGCGCGATGACCAGGTCGGCCGCCGCCATCAGCGCGGGAACCTGCCCGGTGAAGCCGAACGGCCGGATCCGCGGCGACGTCCTGGCCAGTTCGCGCAGTCGGCGTTCCATCGCCCGGTGCCGCCCGGCCACCGCCAGCACGTGCACTCCGGCGCGGGCCAGCGCGGACACGCTGCCGGCCAGCGGGCCGAAACCCCAGCCGCTGTCGATCAGCAGCACGCACGGCTCGCCGTCCGGGACACCCAGATCCAGCCGCGCCGCCTTCTGCACGGGGGCGGCGTAGAAGGCGGGCCGCACCGGTGGCGGGACCACGCGGATCTCCGCCCTGGGCAGGTAGCGGCGGACGGACGCGGCGGCGGCCGGGGAGGTGACCAGGAACAGGTCTGTACCCTCGGACACCCACAGCCGGTGCACGGCCACGTCGGTGCACAGCACCACGGTCGCGCGGGCCGGCGCCTCGGCCTTGAGCGCGGCCGCCGCCGACGCCCCGGTGGCGAACACGCTGAGCACCAGGTCGGCTGGCTCCCGGGCCAGGTCGGCACGAAGCGCCGGCACCAGCCGGGACCGCGCGGCGCGGTCCATCAGCCCGGCCAGCCTGCTTCCGGTGCGCAGGTGGGCGAAGTGCAGCCCGTCGTAGATCCCCGGCTTCGTGACCAGACCCCCGAAAACCCGGTCGGCCACCCGGGCGCTCCGGCCGCCCAGCAGGGTCATGCTGTCCAGCTGCCGCGTCTGCCACCCGGCCTCATGCAGCAGGCCGGCGCAGCTGTGCGCCATCATCTCGTGGCCGAGCCCAACCGACCCGGTCAGCAGCACTGCGTTCGGCGTTCCGGCCTCCCTGTCCGGCTCCATGTCCGGCCCTTGCTGCGGGCATTGCCGCAATTTCAGGCTACGCCCATCCGCTGGGGCGGCTGGCGCTTACCCGTCCCCGCGCCTGGGTAGGAAAAGCTGGTTGCGGTCCGAGGAGGCTGGCCTGGTGCGGGTTCTTCTGGTTCACCCCAGCGCGCTGATGTACTCGGAGATCTTCCTGCGGCTTGAGCCGCTGGGGCTGGAACGGGTGGCGTCGGCGCTGCTGGATGACGGCCATGACGTCCGGCTGATCGATCTGCAGGTCTACCAGCGCCGGGAACTGGAGCGGGAGGTGGCCGGGTTCCGGCCGGACGCGATCGGGTTCGGCCTCAACTACCTGGCCAACGTGCCCGAGGTAGTGGACCTGGCCAAGTGGGTCAAGACCGTGCTGCCGGGCTGCCTGGTGTTCGCCGGCGGGCACAGCGTGTCGTTCGTGGCCGATCAGGTGCTGGCGCACGGCGAGGGTGCGATCGACGTGATCCTCAAGGGCGAGGGGGAGACCGGGGCGCCCGCGCTGCTCGCCGCCTGGCCCGACCGGGCCCTGGGCGAGGTGCCCGGCGCGGTCACCACCGACGGCCCGGGCCGTCCCCCGCTGATGGCCCGCAGCCTGGATGACCACCTGCCCGCCCGGCAGCTGGGCGGGCGGCGGCGCAGGTACTTCATCGGGGTGATGGACCCGGCCGCCTCGGTCGAGTTCACCCGCGGCTGCCCGTGGGACTGCTCGTTCTGCAGCGCCTGGACCTTCTACGGCCGCAGCTACCGCCGCCTGTCCCCGGAGGCCGCGGTGGAGGACATGGCCCGGATCGCCGAGCCGGGCGTGTTCATCGTGGACGACGTGGCCTTCATCAAGGCCACCGAGGGCGAGGAGATCGCCCGCGGCCTCGAACGCCGCCGCATCCGCAAGCAGTACTACCTGGAAACCCGCTCCGACGTGCTGATCCGCAACGAGGAGGTGTTCCGGCACTGGCAGCGGCTCGGACTGAACTACATGTTCCTCGGCCTGGAAGCCCTCGACGAGGAGGGACTGCGAGCCTTCCGCAAACGCTCCACGCCCAAGGTGAACAGCAAGGCCCTGGAGATAGCCCGGTCCATGGGGATCAGCGTGGCCATCAACATCATCGCCGACCCGGACTGGGACGAGTCCAGGTTCGCCTCCGTGCGGGACTGGGCGATGAGCGTGCCGGAGATCGTCAACATCACCGTGCAGACGCCCTACCCGGGCACCGAGACCTGGCTCACCGAGGCCCGCCGCCTCACCACGCTGGACTACCGGCTGTTCGACGTGCAGCATGCGGTGCTGCCGACCCGGCTGCCGCTGCACCGGTTCTACACCGAACTCGTGCGCACCCAGGCCGTGCTCGCCCGCAAGCACCTGGGGGTGGCCGCACTGGCCAAGACCACCGGCATCGTCGCCCGGCAGCTGGCCCACGGCCAGACCAACTTCATCAGGATGATCTGGAAGTTCAGCCAGGTCTACAACGCCGACCGGCAGTACGCCGAGCACCAGCGCGAGCCCAGGTACCTGCTGCCCCCGCCCGCTCCGCGGCCGGCCGCGCCGGCCGCCCCGCCGGACCGCAAGCAGCTCTACATCCACGCACCGCCGCGCCGCCGGTAGAACGCCGGGCAGCCGACGCAGGAAGGTGCGCGCCAGCCCGAGCCCGGCCGGTGAGCCGGAGCCTCGCCGGTCCGCCGGGCCCCGGTGCCCGTCAGGCGAAGCGGCTCTCCAGCAGCCGGTACAGACCGGGAAAGCTCACCCGCAGCCGGGCCGGCAGGGACAGCCAGCCGGGTAGCACGACCTCCTCGCGGCGGCTCTCCACGGCCGCGGCGATGGCCTCGGCCACCGTCTGGGCGCTGATCGGCCGCGGGTGCTGCCGCCCGTAGGGGCTGTTGCGCCGCTCGAAGTACGGGGTGCTGACCACCCCAGGGACGACCAGGGTGACGCCGATGCCGGCCGGCCGGAGCTCGCCGCGCAGCGCGTCGGCCAGCCGCCCCAGGCCGGCCTTGGTGGCCGAGTACCACGCCTCCTCGGGCACCCCCACCTCACCGGCGATCGACCCGACGAACACCAGGTGGCCGGTTCCCGGCCGCAGGTAGGCCAGCGCCGCGTGCACCAGGTGCGCCGCGGCCCGCAGGTTGACGTCGAGCAGGGAGTCGATCTCCGCTTCGGTCATCGACCCGAACGGCCCGTACCAGCCGGCCCCGGCGTTGGACACCAGCACGTCCAGCGCGCCTAGCGCGCGGGCCGCGGTCTCGACGGTCCGCCGGGGGCAGCCCGGGTCGCGCAGGTCGCCGGGGATGCACACGCCGCCGGTGTCGCCCGCCACCCGCTGCAGCGCGGCCACGTCCCGCCCGGCCAGCGCCAGCCGGGCGCCGTGCGCGGCGAACGCGCGCGCCGTGGCCGCGCCGATGCCGCTCGACCCGCCGGTGATCAGCACGCAGCGGTTGGCCAGGGCGCGCGGCTTCAGGTCATGTCTGGCCGGTTTATGACGACGCGGGCTGGCGCTGGCCGGGCTGGCGCTGGCCGGACTGGCGCTGCGCTGGCCCGCGCTGGCCGGGCCGGCCAGGCCGGACGGGACACCGTGTGGCCGTTCGTGGGGCCGCTTCTGCACGGGTTCACCTCCACGGTTTCAGGCCGGGCCGGATGGCCGGCCTGTGGTCACCGCCGGCAGCGTTCGCCGTCCGCATGGCCTTGGGGCCTCTCGATTGACGGAGGCACCGGGGGCGGCTCCGGCGGTGGGTGCTCGCCGACGATCAGGTGGCTGTGGCTGAGCACCGACACGCCGGCCGCCAAGATGGCCAGTGCCACCACCTCACCGGCCAGCCGCGGGACGCTGGCCTGGATGTTCTCGCTGAACAGGAAGATGCCCAGCAGCGTGGCCACCAGCGGGTCGAGGATCGTGAACCCCGGCTGCGAGGCGGCGAGCGGGCCCGCGGCCAGGGCCTGCGCGGCCAGCAGCAGCGTGGCCGCGCCCACGGCGATGAGCACGTACGGCGACCAGTTGGTCGCGAGCGGGCCGATGCCATCGCCGAGGTGTGAGCTGAACTCCTTGATCACCGCGGCCACGAAGCCCCAGGCGGCCCCGGTCGCGGCGCCGAGTATGGCGGCCCGGCGGGCCGCCGCCGGGGGCGCCGCCCGGCCCAGCCCGGACGCCACGGCCACCGCGGCGGCCACCGCGGCCAGCGTAGCCAGCCCGGCCACCCACCACAGCCGGGCCGGGGCGTGCGGCTGCCCGCCCGACGGGTCGGCCAGCAGCAGGAACAGGCCGAGCCCGGCGGACATGGCCACCGCGGCCATCCAGTCGCGCCGCTGCACCCGGCGCGCCCCGATCACCGCCATGTAGCCGAAGACGAAGATCAGCTCCAGGGCGAGGATGGGCTGGACCAGGGCCAGTGGGCCGTAGCGCAGCGCCGTCACCTGGAACACGAACCCGAGGATCATGCTGCCCACGCCGAGCAGCCAGACCGGCCGCCGGGCCAGCCGGAAGATGAGCCCGATGTCGAAGCCGGCGGTCGTGGCGGCATCCCGCGCGCCGAGGCGCTGGCAGACCGAGGAGGTAGCGGTGCAGAAGCTCGCGGCGATTGCTAGAAGAATCGCCTTCCCCATGCGCCGGCGCTCCGCTTTCTGGCCGGATAGCCCTCCGGGCGGCCAGCATCAATTCTACCGGCGCGCCCCGGGCGGGACCATGGCCGGCCCAGGCCAGCGCGGGTCAGGCGGCGGTGAAGCTGAGCCGCATGCCCTGCCGCCGGAGCACGGCGAAGAACCACCACGCGGACACCGCCGCGCCGGTCCCGATCACCACCAGGTAGATGCCGGTCGAAGCCAGCAGGAACACCGGGATCGGCTCCGTCGCCACCAGCGGCGCGAAGACCACCGCGAGCAGGGCGAAGATGCCCGCCCACAGCCAGGTGGCCCCCTTGAAGTAGCGGTGCAGCCCGGTGTTCCTCGCGCAGTTGTGCCGCAGGCACGTCATCTCCGTGGCCATCCGCCCGATCAGCGGCTGCTCGGTCGGCGCGGACCGGGCGAACAGCAGCGACAGCACCAGCTTGGCCAGCGGGAACTGCAGCAGGTAGATCCACTCCTGCCCGGTCGCGAAGACCAGGGCGGTCTGCAGGCACAGCGCGATCGCCGAGATCAGCAGCAGGCCGGGCACCTTGCCGGTGATCAGCTTGCGGGCCGCGACCACCAGCCAGGCGGTGGCCAGCCCGGCGAGCAGGCCCGCCGACGACCCCGCGACGGCATCCCCGGCCAGGTAAGCGGCCAGCGGCAGCCCGGCCGCCTCGGCCAGGCTCCAGACGATGCTGCGAACCAGCCGCCAGGGCCGCGGCAGCTCCACAAAGTCTGGCATCGTCGCATGATAGGCGCAGAACCTTGGTGGCGGCCCCCAGGTTGGCTGGGAAGACGGTGAGTTTCCAGTTTCCTGGCCGGCGCTGTTTTGTGACTCTGATGGAAAAGCGGCGGCGTCCCGCGGCCCAGGGGAGAGCCCGCTGCGGGCACGGCCCTGCGGTAAACCGGCCCGCCGGTACCGGCGTCCTGTCTATGGGACTGCCCCGTGCGGGCATGCCGGCCGTGCTGTCGCATCGGCCCGTGTGCCTGGCGGCAACCGAGGGAGAATCTGATGTCCGGAAAGACCCTGGCGTCAAGGCTGAGAGTGCCCGCGCGGGCCGGCTCGATGGTGGCAGCGGCGGCGTTACTGCTTGGCCCGGCGGTCGCCCCGGCCACCGCGGCCGTCGCGGCACCCGGCGAGCCGCACCTGTTCGTGGACAGCGTCACCGGCGCGGTGGATCCGACAGGCATGACCGTCGGGCCGGGCGGGACGGTCTGGTTCGTCTCCGAGTCCAGCCAGTCGATTGTGCGGGTCGGCGCGAACGGGCTGATGAAGGCCTTCACCAGCAAGGGGATCTGCGATCCGACGGCCATCACTGAAGGCCCGGACAAGGCGTTGTGGTTCGCCAACGGCTGCGCCCCCGGCTCGGTGGGGCGGATTACCACCAACGGCAAGGTGACCGACTACGCCAACCGGGCGTTCGACGATCTGACGGCGATCACAGCTGGCCCGGACGGGGCGCTGTGGCTCACGAACGGAGCGCCCAGTGAGATCGTCCGGATGACCACCGCCGGCAAGGTCACGAACGTCTACACCGGCACTGGGATCGTCGCGCCGACGGCGATCACGGCTGGCCCGGATGGGGCGCTGTGGTTCGTCAACGGCGCCGGCAAGACCCCCGGGATCGGGCGGATCAGCACGGCCGGCACGGTGACCGACTACACCAAGGGAATCGGCATTCCGTCCGACATCACCGCAGGCCCGGACGGCGCGCTGTGGTTCACCGACTCCACGGACAATTCGATCGGCCGGATCACCGTCACCGGCAAGGTCACCAATACCTACACGGGCACCGGGATCGTCGCCCCGGAATCGATCACCACCGGCCCGGGCGGCGCACTGTGGTTCACCGACAATAGTTATACAGCCGGCGTCTACCGGATCGGGCGGATCACCACCGCCGGTGCGGTGACCACCTACACCAGCCCTCAGGTCATCAGGCCGTTGCGTATCATCAGCCTGCCGCACGGACCTCTGTGGTTCCTCAACGGCGGCGAGGCGGTTCGCTCGTTCGGCAGTTCGGTCGGCCGCATCACAACTGCGGGAAGATCTCCATCTTCACCGGGATGGACCATCCGGGCGCGCTGACCGTGGGGCCGGATGGCAATCTGTGGTTCGCCAACCTGGGGAACAACACTATCGGGAGGATGACCAACGGCGCCCTCAGCGGGTCAGTCGCCAGTTTCTGGGCGGTGACCGACTTCCGCGGCACCGGGATCAGTCACCCGGGGGGATCACCGCCGGGCCGGATGGGGCGTTGTGGTTCACCAACGCGGGTAACGATTCGATCGGCCGGATCAGCACGGCGGGCGCGGTGACCAATTTCACCGGCACCGGGATCAGCCACCCGGGCGCGATCACGCCGGGCCTCAAAGGTGCCCTGTGGTTCACCAATACAACCCACTCGATCGGGGAGATCACCACCAGTGGCACCGTCACCATCAGCGGCGGGAAAGGCGTCGCCCGGCCGATGGGCGTCGCCGAAAGCGGGTCCACCACGATGTGGTTCACCGAGTACCGGTCCAACATGATGAGCGAAGGCAGCAAATTCACCCGTGGCCGTGCAGGTGCAACGGCAGGACATCCGGCTTAACGGGGCCGGAACCACGTACC
The DNA here is from genome assembly GCA_036501145.1 of Streptosporangiaceae bacterium. Lineage (GTDB taxonomy): Bacteria > Actinomycetota > Actinomycetes > Streptosporangiales > Streptosporangiaceae > PALSA-505. Next base: position 44,078 of record DASYAV010000176.1, read on the forward strand.
GGTTAAGATCGCACGCGCCGGCCGGTCAGGCGCTCAGGCCCGGCGGTGTGACGTCACCCGCGGGCGCCACGGTGCCGTCGGTGTAGGTGACCGAGTTCGTCGGCAGCGCCGGCACCCGGGGCCCGGGCAGCACGATCCCGGCCAGGTTCAGCGGATCGGCGGCCGACACCCGGACCACTTCGCCGGTGAGCTTGACCTTGCGCACCGAGCGCAGCGCGTCCACCGCCCCGGGCAGCGCGAACTGCTCCCCGCTGAACCCGCTGACGAACCGGCCGCCCCTGATCGTGCCCCTGGCCTCCATCCGGCGCATGGCCCACAGCAGATCCCGCCAGCTGACCGCGATGTTCTCCCGGGTCATCAGATCCCGGAAGACCACCCCCCAGCGGGCCAGCAGCTGCTCGGCGACGGCCTCGGCCAGCTCGTCCGGATCCTCGGCGGCCAGCGCGCCGGGCAGCAGCGACCACCGCCCGGCCGACCCGGTGGCCAGCCCCCGGCCGGCCCGGCGCAGCCTGCGCCCGCCGCGGGCCGCGGCGGCGGCGCGGCGGCCGAGCAGCGACCGGATGGCCCGGAAGCCGTCCGCGGTGACCAGGCCACGGGCCACCCCGTCCCACAGCGCCTCCTCCACCTCGGTGGGCAGCCGCCCGGTGCGCGTCACGATGTCCGGCTGGAACAGCGCCCCGTGCTCGCCCAGCGCGTCGAGCACGTCGGCGGTGCGGCCCGGCCCCGGCTGCGCGGGCTGCCGGTCACCCCGTGCCGCGGTGAGCAGCCAGGGCAGGTCGTCCCGGACAACCAGAGTGATCGGGGTGGCCCGGGACGGGGTCAGCCCGCCGCGCTTCGGCACGGCGTCCGGCTCGGTGCTGCGCACCGACAGCCGTCCCCAGGCGACCTGCCCGGACAGGCACGTCTCGTCCAGCCATTCGGTCCGGTAGCCGTCCACCCGGGCGGCCAGGATCGACTCCCACGCACCCGCGGCCAGCTCGAACCCCTGCAGCTGCTCCACCGCGGGGAGTACGCCGAACCGGCCCTCGAACTTCGAGCCGGGGGCGACGTGCTGCCAGCGGAGCAGGAAGCGCATGAAGTCCCGCGCGTTCACCGGCTCGATCTCGCGGCGCAGCCGCTCCCTGGTGTAGGCGTGGATCCGGGACAGCACCCGCCGGGCGCAGTACTCGACGGAGGCGTCCGGGCTGGTGAAGTGCCCCTGCAACGCGAACCCCTCGGTCTCCAGCCGCACCAGCGCGCGCAGCACGTCGGACCCGCCGAGGCCGGTCAGCGCGGCCAGGTCGGCCACCGTGACCGGGCCCTGGTACTCCAGGTGGCCGCGGAGCATGTCGGCCGCGATCTCGTCGGGGTCCGCCCCGTCCGGCGCGACGGGGGAGCGGTGGTCCGGGGTGACCGGGGAGTCGGGGAACAGCGCCTCCAGCCGCAGCCTGCGCTCCACCGCGCACCACAGGTCACCGCCCGGCGCGTGCAGCACCACCGCCCGCCCGGCTGCTACCAGCGTGCCGAACAGCGTCTCCCATTCGGCGGCGGGCCGGAGCCCAAGCACGGTCATCAGCAGGTCGTGCAGCTCGTCGGCGTCGCGCACCTCGGGCCGGACCTGGTCGCGCACCCGCCCTATCGCGTCCGGGTCGAGGCTGGTCAGGTCCTTGGCCTCGACCGGCAGGCCGCGGCGCAGCGTGACCTGCCTGCTGCGCCGCTCCTCCAGCGGCGCGTCGTCCAGGTAGGTGAACGGCCGGCCGTTCAGGATCTCGTGGGCCAGCACCGACGGCTCGGTCGTGTCCCGCACCACGACGTTGACGGTTCCGGCTTCGATCTTGCCCACCAGTTCGCGCAGGCCGTCGATGTCCATCGCGTCGTGCAGGCAGTCCTCCAGCGTCTGCCGCACCAGCGGGTGGTCGGGGATCTCGACCGGGCCGGCCGGGACGTTCTCCTGGCAGGCGGCCAGGGTGGGGAACACCGCGGCCATCATGTCGTCGGCCTCCATCCGCTGGATGGCCGGCGGGTTCTTCTTGCCGCCGCGCATCCGCAGCACGGTCAGCGAGGTGTTCAGGTTCCACCGCCAGCGGGCCGGGAACAGCGGCGCGTTCAGCACCGCCTGCCGGACCACGGTCTCCACCGTCTTGGAGGCGAGGAACTTCGGCACCCGCTCCAGCGGGAAGCTGTGCTGCGGGCCGAGCGAGAGCAGGATCGCGTCGTCGCTGGCCGCCGCCTGCAGCTCGAAGTCGAACGTGACACAGAACCGCTTGCGCAGCGCCAGGCACAGCGCCCGGTTCAGCCGGGCGCCGTAGGGCACGTGCCCGACCAGCTGCATGCCGCCGCTGGGGTCGAAGAACCGCTCCAGCACGATGCTGTCCAGCGTGGGCAGGGTGCCCAGCTCGGCCAGCCCGGTGGCCAGGTAGCGGGCGATCTGCTCGGCCGCCAGCGGGGCCATCCCGCTCTCCTCCTGGAGCCAGCGCGCCGCGTCGTCCTGGCTGCCGCCCTGGCCTGGGCGCAGCCGTTCGGCAATATCACTTCTTAGGTTGGATACCTCGTCGGACAGTTCCACGGTGCGGCCGGGGGCCTCGCCCAGCCAGAACGGAGCCGACGGCGGTGCCCCGTGCGCGTCCACCACGCGGACCGTGCCCGGCTCGACCTTGCGGATCCGCCAGGACGTGGTGCCGAGCAGGAACACGTCGCCGGCCATGCTCTCCACGGCCCAGTCCTCGTTGACCGTGCCGACCGGGGTCTCGTCCGGCTCGGCGATGACCCGGTAGTCGCCCAGCTCGGGGATGGCGCCGCCGGAGGTGAGCGCGGCCATCCGGGCGCCCCGCCTGGCCCGCAGCTGCCCGTTCACCTGGTCGCGGTGCAGGTAGGCGGCGCGGCGGCCGCGGCCGGTGTGGATGCCCTCCGACACCATCCCGACGACCTCGTCGAAGTCCTCCCTGGGCAGCCCGGCGAACGGCGCGGCCCTGGTGATCAGCTCGAACAGCCCGTCCTCGGACCAGTCCTCCGCCGCGCACTCCGCGACCGCCTGCTGGGCCACGATGTCCAGCGGGTGCTGCGGCACGATGATCGCGTCAAGCCGGCCCGCCTTCACCCCGCGCAGCAGCGCCGCGCATTCGACCAGCTCGTCCCGCGTGGTCGGGTACAGCCGCCCGGTCGGCACGCCGCTCAGCGTGTGGTTGGACCGGCCCACCCGCTGCAGGAACGTGGCGAAGCTGCGCGGCGAGCCGATCTGGCAGACCAGCTCCACCGGGCCCACGTCGATGCCCAGCTCCAGCGACGCCGTGGCCACCAGGGCCCGCAGGTCGCCGGCCCGCAGCCGCGCCTCGACCCGCTGCCGCCGGCCCGCGGACAGGCTGCCGTGGTGCGCCGCCACCTGGTCCTCGCCGAGCCGCTCGCCGAGCTGGTGGGCCACCCGCTCGGACATCCGGCGGGTGTTCACGAACACCAGCGTGGTCTTCCGCTGCTCCACCTGGGCGGCGATCATGTCCAGGATCTGGGCCATCTGGTCGGTGGACGCGACCGCCTCGAGCTCGTCGTCGGGCAGTTGCAGGGCCAGATCCAGCTCGCGCCGGTGCCCGGAGTCCACGATCTTGCACAGCGGCTCGCCGCCGGGGCCGGACCGCTCCGGGCCCGCGCCGACCAGCAGCCGGGCCACGGTCTCGATCGGCCGCTGGGTGGCGGACAGGCCGATCCGCTGCACCGGTCCGTCGGCGACGTGACTGAGCCGCTCCAGCGTGATGGCCAGGTGCGAGCCGCGCTTGTTGCCCGCCACCGCGTGGATCTCGTCCACGATGACGGTCCGCACGCTGCGCAGCATCGCCCGGCTGCGCTCGGAGGTCACCAGCAGGTACAGCGACTCCGGCGTGGTGACCAGGAAGTCCGGCGGTTTGCGCAGCATCGCGGCGCGGGCGGCCGCGCCGGTGTCGCCGGTCCGCACCGCCACCTTGATGTCCGGCACCGGGCAGCCGAGCTCGGTGCCGGTCTCGGCGATCTCCCGCAGCGGGGCGTCCAGGTTCTGCTGGATGTCCACGGCCAGCGCCTTGAGCGGGGAGACGTAGACGACCTGCGGCCCGGCGGCCGGCCCGGCGAGAGCCGAGGGCCCGGGGTCGGGGTCGCCGAAGACCGGCATCGCGCTGGCGGCGTGGCACATCCGGTCGATGCAGACGGCGAACGCGGCCAGCGTCTTGCCCGAGCCGGTCGGCGCCGCGATGAGCGTGTGGTGGCCGGCCGCGATCTCCCGCCAGCCGGCCTCCTGGGGTGCGGTCGGCCCGGCGGGGAACCTGCGTTCGAACCAGGTGCGCACCGCTGGATGGAAGGTATCGAGCACGCCTTCCAAACTATCGCGGGGTGCTGACAATTCCTCCGCTGTCGGGCAGATCACCCGCCGGTGGCCGGTGGATGCCGCGTCGCCCGCGGTCGCGCCTACGGGCGTGTAAAACTTACGGCCAAGATCCTTCGCTCGGGATTTAAGTAAACCTGCGAGCCCGTCAGCGCGTCTCCTCCTCAGTGAGTCCACGGGCCAGGGGGGTGATCTATGGCATCAGCCAGGTAGATGTGGACTTTGGGGCGCGTTGCCATTATGGCCCGCGATTGGCCTGCGGCACAAACGTGCGTATTTAGTCGTGCCTATCAGCCTGTCCTCAATGGCACATGACTCTGACCGCATGGGTGCCATTTCGTGTGTCCGGGAACAGGCTGTGCCGCCGCACGCGCGAGAGCTGGCGGTTCCCGTTCTCTGTATTTCCCCCCGGCTTGGCCGGATAAACCGGCTCGACCGCCAGCTCTCCCGCAACACCCAACGGAATCCGCCCGAGGATTGGTTCTGCCGCTACGGCTGACGATCTGCTGGCTGAACAGGAGACGGCGAAATGCAGTTAATGAAACGAATCGGTGGTCGCGCCTGGCGGAGAGCGGCCCGCGTTCCCATCGTCTTGACCGTAACGGTGCTTTGCGCCATCTCCGCGGTGGCAGCGGGCAGCGCCTCCGCGGCCACGCTCGGCGGCTCCGCGAGTGCCGTGAACGCGGGCAAGTCGGCCGACGACTGGGCGTCGTTCCACCGCACGGCCAACCTGGACGGCTGGGCGTCCAACAGCTCGGTGACCACGGCAACCGCCGCCAAGCTCGGTGTCAAGTGGGCAGCCGACGTGTACGGCGGCGTGGTGGACTCGCCGGCGGTGGCGTACAACTCGACGCTGAAGGAGCGGGTCGCCTATATCGGCACGGTCACCGGCAACCTGGTCGCCGTCAACATGGCCAACGGCCAGATTGTGTGGTCGGTGAACCTCGGTTCGGAGCTGCGGACCAGCCCCCTCGTGGTCAGCGGGGCCGTCTGGGTGTCCACGTTCGACAGCCCGAAGATATTCAAGGTGAACGCGGCGACCGGCAACATCGCATGTACGGTCGCCTCGGCACGGCAGATCCAGGGAACGCCGGTGGCGGCGACACCGCCCGGCGGCGTGCCGAGTGTGTACTTCCCGGCCGGGGACACCGAGACAGCGAGGGGTCCGCTCACCGCGATCAAGCAGAAGAACTGTGCCGTGGAGTGGCGGTTCACCAACTACCGGACGCGCTCTGGGGAGTGGGACCCGCTCGACTACTCGGTGGACGCGAAGGGCGTGCCGCTGATCCTGTTCGGCACCGCCGACTCGGACTCGACGGTGTACGCGGTCAATGCCGTGACCGGCAAGCGGGTCTGGGATTACGCCGTCCACAACCCCCCGCCGAACACCTACGACATCGGCGCGGGCGTGGTGACCACCGCGCCCGGGGTGAACGGCTTCGCCGGCGGCATGGCCTACATCGAGTCCAAGCTGGGCATCATGTACGCCCTCAACCTCACCACCGGGGCCGTGGTGTGGACCGCTGACTACAGTCACGAGATCAACGCCATTGGCCGGAACATCTCCACCCCGGCGCTGTCCGGCAAGAACCTGGTGCTCGGCGACTCGGTAGGGCTGGTGGATCTGAACCCCCTCAACGGCGCGGTGAAATGGCACAACAGCAACCCCGCCGACATCGGGGTGGACTCCTCGCCGGCGATCGCGGGCAAGTCGGGGGAGCAGGTCGTGGCGGTCGGTGACCTCGCCGGTGGCTTCGAGGTCGACTCGCTGGCCACTGGGAAATTGCTGTACCACTACCAGGCCTCGGGGTACATCGCCTCCTCACCGGCGGTCTCCGGCGGCAACATTCTGATCGGGTCCTCGGGCGGATTCCTGTACGACTTCGCACCCGGCGGCGGGAACGAATCCACCACGCCCACCGACAAGGTCACCTTCCCCACGGACAACTCCCAGCAGGGCAACCCCAACGGCAAGCTGACCGTGACCGGGAAGGCGACCGACCAGGCCGGCGTCGCCCACGTGGTGGTAGCGGTGCAGGAAGGCAGCCCGAACGGCCAGTGGTGGGACGGCGCGACCGGCACGTGGGTGTCCGGCCCGAGAGCCAACCTGGCCACCGTGGCCAGCCCGGGTGGCACGTCGAGCACGTGGAAGTTCTCCTACCCGGTCCCGGCATCGGGCGGCACCTACACGGCGACCGCCTACACAGTGTCGGCCAAGGGCCAGTCCAGCGCACCTTCGGAGTCGGAATTCACCATCAAGCCCTCGACCAGCAGCCCGCAGATCAAGACGGGAAGCCGGTTCGTGCCGCCGGGCGGGAACACCACCGTGTCTGGCAGTGGCTTCGGCGGTTCGGAGTCCGTCACGATCACCCTGGGCAGCGCCAAGATCGCGTCGGCGATGACGAGTTCGTCCGGGGCCCTGCCGTCCACCAAGGTGGCGGTGCCGACGGGCGCCGCGTTCGGGCTCACCTCGCTCACGGCCACCGGCCAGGGCTCGGGTGACACGGCCACCGTCGGCGTCTCGGTCGCCAACAAGTGGACCTCGATCGGGTATGACGCCAGCCACGGCGGTTACGAGCCGTTCGACGAGGACATCTTCCACAGCATCGCGGCGGGCGCGGGCACGTACATGAACCTGTCGTGGGCCTACATGACCGGCTCGGCTGCTTCGGTCAGCGCGCCGCCTGCGGTGGCGGACACCGTCGCCTTTGTCCCGGACAGCAAGGGCAAGCTGACGGCGGTCGACGCGCACAGCGGCGCCCCGCTGTGGACCTGGCAGCTCGCGTCGAAGGCCGCGCTCGGCGCGCCGGCCGTGGACCCCGTGAACGGCCTGGTGTTCGTCGGCGGGAACGGCGGCACGCTGACCGCGCTCTCCATGTACTCCGGGAAGCAGATGTGGTCGGACCAGGTGGGCGGTCACCCAACCGCGCCGGTGTTCGGCGGGGGCCGCGTCTACGTGGGCAGCAGCACCGGGACCGTCGAGGCGGTGAACGAGACCAGCGGAAAGAAGGTCTGGTCCACCAAGCTGGCGAACCCGGTGTCCACCTCGCCCGCGCTGGACACCACGGCGAAGCTGGTCATCGTCGGCGGGTCGAAGGGCGGCCTCACGGCCCTGTCCACCGCCGGCGCGAAGAAGTGGACCCACTCGGTCGGTAGCGCGGTCGCCACGCCTCCGGCGATCTCGGGTGGCTCGGTCTACTTCGGGGCCGGTGACTCGGTCTACGCGGTGAGCGAGGCCAGCGGGGCTGCCCAGTGGTCGTACGCGACCACCGGGGCGATCGCCTCCACGCTGACCGTGACCAGCACCTCAACTCAGGGGAAGCTGGTCACCACGGGCTCCGGGGACGGCCGCGTGTATTCCATCAAGGCGGCGAACGGCAAGCTGCTGTGGAAGAACAACATCGGCAAGCCGATCACCGGGGTCGCGTCGTCCTATGCGACGTACATCGTCACCACGTCCACGGGCCGCATCGCCGGCGGGCGCATCACCAGCGGTGAACGCCTCTGGGAGCGCACGACAACGGCGGGCGCGATGGCCTCGCCGGTGATCGTGGACGGGACCGTGTACGCCGGTGGGCACGACGGCGACCTGTACGCCTTCACCACCGACGGCCAGGCGCCGTCCTGACCGGGTAGCAAGCGCGCCGTGGTCCCGCCGCTACCTGGCGGGCGGGACCACGGCACTGCCCAGAACGGGGTAAACCGGCATACACGTTTACGCGTCTCTAGTCAGGGTCCACGGAACTGACGATTTCTCGTTTTGAAAATCCCCAACCCGGCCGGACAGGCCGGCATGACCAGCAGTTCTCCCGGAATAGCAGCACGATCTGCCTGCGAGTAGCCCGGCCGCAAGGGCTGGCCACCCCAGGCTGAACAGGAGAAAGCTAATGCATTTGATAAGAATCCGGGGCCGCGCCTGGCGAAGGGTGGCCCGCATTCCTGTCGTCTTGTCCACGGTGGCGTTCTGCGCCATTTCCGCGGTGGCAGCGGGCAGCGCCTCCGCGGCGGTGGCAAGCGGCTCACCGGCCGCACCGAACGCCGGCAAGTCCGCCGATGACTGGGCGTCGTTCCATCACACGGCCAACCTGGAAGGCGTGGCGGCCAACAGTTCGATCACCACGTCGACCGCCGCCAACCTCGGTGTGAAGTGGGCGGCCGACGTGTACGGCGGCGTGGTGGACTCACCGATGGTGGCCTACAACGCCACGCTGAAAGAGCGGGTCGCCTACGTTGGCACGGTGACCGGCGACCTGGTCGCGGTGAACATGGCTAACGGCCAGATTGTCTGGGGGGTGGACCTGGGCTCGGAGCTCAGGGGCAGCCCCCTCGTGGTCAACGGTTACGTGTGGGTGGCCACGTTCGATAGCCCCAAGATATTCAAGGTGAACGCGGCGACCGGCGCGATCTCCTGCACGGTCGCCTCGGCCCGCCAGATCCAGGGCACGCCGGTGGCGGCGACCCCGCCCGGCGGCGTGCCGAGCGTGTACTTCCCGGCCGGCGACACCGAAACAGCACCCGGCCCGATCACCGCGATCCAGCAGAACAACTGCTCCGTGGAATGGCAGTTCACCGACTACCGGACGCTGTCTGGGGTGTGGACCCCGCTCGACTACTCGGTGGACGCGACGGGTGAGCCGCTGATCCTGGCCGGCACCGCCGACACGGACTCGACGATATACGCGATCGACGCGGTGACCGGCAAGCGGGTTTGGGACTACGCCGCCGAGAACCCCCCGCCGCACAGCTACGACATCGGCGCGGGCGTGGTGACCACCGCGCCCGGCGTGAACGGGTTCGCCGACGGCATGGCCTATGTCGAGTCCAAGTACGGCGTCATGTACGGCCTCGACCTCACCACCGGGGCCATGGTGTGGAACGTTCCCTACGCCGACGAGATCGGTGCCAAGGGCCGGTACATCTCCACCGCCGCGCAGTCTGGCCAGAACCTGGTGCTGGGCGACAACTACGGGATGGTGGATCTGAACGCCACCAACGGCGACGTGATCTGGCACACCGACGACCCCAGCAAGACCGGGGTGGACTCCTCCCCGGCGATCGTGGGCCCGTCGGGGTCGCAGGCGCTGGCGTTCGGCGATCTCGGCGGTGGTTTCGAGGTCGACTCGCTGGCCACCGGGGCCATGCTGTACCACTACCAGACCGCGGGCTACGTCACCGCTTCGCCCGCGGTCTCCGGCGGCAACATCGTGATCGCGTCATCGGGCGGGTTCCTGTACGACTTCGCGGCGGGCGGCGGCAACGAGGCCACCTCGCCGACCGCCGCGGTCACCTCGCCCAAGGACTCCTCCCAGGTCGCCAACCCCAACGGCAACATGACCGTGACCGGGACGGCGGCCGACACGGCCGGCGTCGCCCACGTGGTGGTGGCGGTGCAGGAAACCAGCCCGAACGGTCAGTGGTGGGACGCCGCGACCGGCACGTGGGTGTCCGGGCCGATGAGCAACCCGGCCACCGTGGCCAGCCCGGGCGGTACGTCGAGCAACTGGACGTTCTCCTACCCGGTGCCGACCTCGGGCGGCACCTACACCGCGACCGCCTACACCGTGTCGGCCAAGGGCGAGTCCAGCACACCGGCGGAGTCCCAGTTCACCGTCCTGCCCTCGACCAGCAGCCCGCAGGTCAAGGTGGGCAGCCGGTTCGTGCCGCCGGGCGGGAACACCACCGTGTCCGGCAGCGGTTTCGGCGACTCCGAGACCGTCGCGATCACCCTGGGCAGCACCAAGATCGGGACGGCGACGACGAGTTCGTCCGGCGCCCTGCCGTCCACCAAGGTGACCGTGCCGACCGGCGCCGCCTTCGGGCTCACCTCGCTCACGGCCAGCGGCCAGGGCACGGCTGACACCGCCACCGTCGGCGTCTCGGTCGCCAACAAGTGGGCCGCGGCCGGGTACGACGCCAGCCACAACGGTTACGAGCCGTACGACGAGGACATCTTCCACAGCATCGCGGCGGGTGGGGGCACGTACATGAACCTGTCGTGGGCCTACGCGATCGGCGCCTCCTCCGCGGTCAGCGCATCGCCCGCGGTGGCGGACACCGTCGCCTACGTGCCGGGCAGCACCGGCAAGCTGACGGCGGTCGACGTGCACAGCGGCGCCCCGCTGTGGACCTGGCAGCTCGCGTCCAAGGCCGCGCTCGGTGCGCCGGCCGTAGATCCCGCGAGCGGCCTGGTGTTCGTCGGTGGGAGCGACGGCTCGCTGACCGCGATCTCCAGCTACACCGGCAAGAAGGTCTGGTCGGACACCGTGGGCGGTCACCCCACCGCGCCGGTGTTCGGCGGTGGCCGCCTCTACGTGGGCAGCAGCACCGGGATCGTCGAGGCGGTGAACGAGACCACCGGCAAGAAGGTCTGGTCCACCAAGCTGGCGAACCCGGTGACCACCTCGCCCGCGCTGGACACAACGGCGAAGCTGGTCATCGTGGGCGGGTCGAAGGGGGGCCTGACCGCCCTGACCACCGCTGGCGCGAAGAAGTGGACGCACTCGGTCACCAGCGCGGTCGCCACACCACCGGCGATCTCGGGTGGCTCGGTCTACTTCGGTGCCGGTGACTCGGTGCACGCGGTGAGCGAGGCCAGCGGGGCCATCCAGTGGTCGTACGCGACCCCCGGGGCGGTCTCCGCCACGCTGACCGTGACCAGCACCTCAACCCAGGGGAAGCTGGTCACCGTTGGTTCCGCCAACGGCATCGTTTACGGCGTCAAGGCCGCGAACGGCCAGATGCTGTGGAAGACGGCCAGCCTCGGCAAGCCGATCACCGGCGTGGCCTCGTCCTACGCGACGTACATCGTCGACACGTCCACCGGCCTGCTCGCTGGCGGGCGCATCACCAGCGGCGAACGCCTCTGGGAGCGCACGACAACGGCGGGCGCGTTCACCTCGCCGGTGATCGTGGACGGGACCGTGTACGCCGGTGGGCACGACGGCGACCTGTACGCCTTCACCACCGACGGCCAGGCGCCGTCCTGACCGGGTAAACCGCTTAACCGGCGCGCCGCGGTCCCGCCGCTACCTGGCGGGACCGCGGCGCGCCCGTGTGCCCGGGCGGCTCAGCCCTGAGCTGGCCGGCCGGCCCACACGGTCTTGATGTTGCAGAACTCGCGGATGCCCTGCGTGTACAGCTCCCGGCCGAACCCGGAGGTCTTGATGCCGCCGAACGGCAGTTCCGGGTAGGAGGTCACGTTGCCGTTGATGAACACCATGCCGGCCGCGAGCTCGCTGACGAACCGCTCCTGCTCGGCCTCGTCGGCGGTCCACGCGTTCGCGCCGAGCCCGAACTCGGTCCCGTTGGCCAGCTCGATCGCGGCCTCGATGCCGGGTACCCGGAACAGCGTGGCCACCGGCCCGAACACCTCTTCGCGGAACACCCGCATGGCCGGGGTGATGCCGGCCAGCACGGTCGGCGGGTAGTAGAAGCCGGGACGGTCCGGCGCCGCGCCGCCGCACAGCACCCGCGCGCCGCTGGCCACCGCGTCGGCGACCAGCTTCTCGATGTCGTCGCGCTGCTGTTCGGAGGCCAGCGGGCCGATGTCGGTGGCCGCGTCCATCGGGTCGCCGACCTTCTTGGCCGCCATCTGCTCGGTAAACAGCCGCTCGAACTCGGCGTAGACCGCCTCGTGCACGATGAACCGCTTGGCCGCGATGCAGGACTGGCCGTTGTTCAGGCAGCGGGCGAACGCGGCCACCCTGGCCGCGGCGGGCAGGTCGGCCGAGGGCATGACCACGAACGGGTCGCTGCCGCCCAGTTCGAGCACGACCTTCTTGATCTCGCTGCCGGCGATGCCCGCCACCGACGCCCCGGCCGGGGTGGAGCCGGTGAGCGTGGCCGCCACCACCCGGCTGTCCCGCAGGATGGCCTCGACCCGGGCCGAGCCGACGAGCAGCGTCTGGAACACCCCGGCCGGGAAACCGGCCCGGCTGAACAGGTCCTGCATGAACAGCGCGGTCTGCGGCACGTTCGAGGCGTGCTTGAGCAGCCCCGTGTTGCCGGCCATCAGCCCGGGCGCGGCGAACCGCATGGCCTGCCACAGCGGGAAGTTCCACGGCATGATGGCCAGCACCGTGCCGAGCGGCTGGTAGCGGACGTAGGCCCGCGCGGCGCCGACCGCGGCGGCGTCGGCAGGCTCGTCGGCCAGGAACCGGGGGGTGTGCTCGGCGTAGAAGCGGCAGGCGTTGGCGCACTTGGCCACCTCCTGCTTGGCCGCGGCCAGCGTCTTGCCCATCTCGGTGGTCATCATGGCCGCTATCTGGTCCTGCTCGGCGTCGAGTATGGCGGCCGCCTGGCGCATCCAGCCGGCCCGCTCGGCGAAGCTGGTGTGCCGGTAGCTGTCGTGCGCCGCCGCGGCCGCGGCCAGGCATCGCTCGACGTCCGCCTCGCTCATCTCGTCGAACGTCTTCTCGGTCTCCCCGGTGGCCGGGTTGATGGTCGCGATCGCCACGGTGTCCTCCCTTGTCTTCAGGGGCCTGCCCGGTTCTCCTCCGGCCACACGTGGCACCCCCGGCCAGTTTGCCAGACGGCTTCCGGTGCGTTCGTTTTTGTGTTTGAATATTGAACGGCTGACGCCTGCCTAGCGAACATTGCCTCGATGTATGCGGTCCCGCCAGGGAGAGACGAGATATGGATACCACCGTAGCCGCCGGTGCCGGGCACCCCGTGGTCGCCACCCTGCTCGGGCTGGGGGCGGTCGCCCTGGCCGCTCTGGTGGTGGCCATGGCCTGGAGCGTGCACGTGCGTCAGTTCCGGCTGGCCGAGCAGCTGGCCAGGCGCCAGTTCACGGTGGCCGGCGACCCGGCGGCGGACGCGGCCGAAGCGGACGAAGCGGCGGAGCCGACCGCCCGCCAGGCGGAGCCGGTCCGCGCTGCCAACGGGACGGCCAGGGCCGGCAACGGCGCCGTGGGGCATCCTTCCGGGCAGGCAGGCAAGGCCGCGCCGACGGTGATCATCGACGGGCCGGAGACCGTGACCGCCGGCGAGCAGGCCCGCTACCGGCTGCGGCCGGCCGGCATCGGCACCGTGGTGTCCTGGGCGGTCGGCGGCGGCTCGGTGTCCCAGGCTCCCGACCCCGGCCACCCGGATGAGCTGCTGATGATCGCGGACCGGCCGGGGGACTTCACCGTCATCGCCCGCGCCAGGGAGGGCATGGTGGAACGCCGCGCCACCAAGGCCGTCACCGCCGTGCCCGAGGCGGCCCAGCCCGCCCCGCCGGTGACGTTGCGGCTGTTCCTGCACTCCTGGGGGCTGCTGGCCGCCGCCGTCCTGGTCGTCGGGTTCGCCGGCGCCCTTGACGCGCTGGGCAGCCTGAGCTCGTCGGACTTCATCGCCCTGGTGGTCCCGATGACCGCGCTGCTCGGCATGGCCGCCGTCAGCCGGGGCGGCGGCGACGGCCCGCCCCGTACCGGCCGCGGCACCTCCCGCCCGCCGTCCTGATCCCCGGCGCCCCGTCGCCGCCCGTTGTCCCGCTGATACTGTCAGCATCAGTGGCCACTTTGACCTCTTCGACCCAACCGGTCCCGCTGGCCCCGGCGCGGGGGCGGCCCGCCCGCCAGCCCCCGGCGAGGCTCGTGGCCGCGAGCAGCACGCCGGCATAGCCTGATGTCCGGGGTCAGTGTCTTGCCACGCCAGACAGGAGGCGAGCGGGTGATCGCCTCGCGGGGGACGGCTGAGGTCGCCGTGCCGTCCGGGCCAGCCGGCCCGCCGCCCGGACCGGGCGGCATGCCGGCCGGGTCGCATGCCGTGCTGATCGGGGTGTCGGCGTACGAGTACGCGGACTTCCCGCCGGTCCGTGCGGCCCGCAACAGCGTGCACGCGATGCGGTCCCTGCTGTCGGACCCGGCGCTGTGCGGCTGGCCGGACGGGCGGATCACCACGATCACCAACCCGGTCTCCGCCGCCGCGCTGGCCAGCACGCTCGCCGACCTGGCCGAGGCCACCACCGGCGTGCTGCTGCTGTACTACGTGGGCCACGGCGTGCTGTCCGCACGCGGCGAACTGTGCCTGACCGTGACATCCACCCGCCCGGACCGGCCGAAGATCAGCGGTCTGCCCTGGGACACGGTCGCGGACGTGCTGCGCGGCTGCCCGGCGCAGACCCGGCTGGCCATCCTGGACTGCTGTTTCGCGGGCCAGGCGATCGAGTCACTGACCGGCGGCGGCGAGCCAGGCCTGGCCGACATCGCGCACGTCGAAGGCGTGTACACGCTGACCGCCACCACCCGCAACCGCACCGCCCACGTGCCGCCGCCGGGCCAGCAGGAGATCGCCTGCACCTCGTTCACCGCGGAGCTGCGCGACCTGGTCAGGGCCGGCCTCCCGGGCAAGCCGGACCGGCTCACCTTCGGCGACATCTACCCGGTGCTGCGGCAGCGGCTGCACAGTAAAGGGCTGCCAGGCCCGGCCCAGCGGGACGCCGGCGCGGCCCACGAGTTCCCCTTCACCGCCAACGCCGCCACCCCCGGCCACCAGCACCAGCACCAGCAGCAGCCCGGCACCGGCCCGCAGCCCGCGCCCACCAGCACCACCACCACCAGCAGCAGCAGCACCGGCAGTACCAGCAGCACCGACCACACCAGCAGCACCGGTCCCACATGTCACACCGGCCCCACTGACCTCATCGGTCCCACCAGCCCCACAGGGACCACGCCGCTCACTGGCCCTGCCAGCGTCACCAGCCCCACCAGCCCCATGGGGCATACGGCGACTGCCGGCCCCACCGGCGCCGCCGACCCCGCCGCCGCGGGCGATCCTGCCGCCATGGGCGACCCTGGCGAGTCCCGCCCCGGGCCGGACTGGTCCCGGTACACCAGCCTGATCGCCGACGCCCTGCGCGCGGCCCACGCGATCGGCGACGACGCCGCGCAGGCCAGGGCGCTGGCCGCGGTGGGCGGGGCGCTCGCGCTCACCGACCCGGACCGGGCCGCCCGGCTGGTCATCGACGCCGGCCGGGTCGCCGGGTCGGTAACCGCCGAACGGGCCAGGGGGCTGGCCGTCGTCGCCGTCGCCGGCCCGCTCGCCACGGCCGACCCGGACCGGGCCGAGCAGGCCGCCCGGGCCGTCGGCGACGACGCCGCGCAGGCCCGGGCGCTGGCTGCGGTGGCCGGCGCACTGGCGCTCACCGACCGGGACCGGGCGGCCGCGCTGGCCGCCGAGGCCGAGTATCTCGCCGGGGAAGTACCCGAGCGCGGCCAGCAGGCGCCCGCGCTGGCCGCGGTGGCCGAGGCACTGACCGTGATCGACGCCGACCGGGCCGAGCACGCGGCCCGCGCCGTCACCGAGCCCACCCTGACCGCGGGCGTGCTGGTGGCGCTGGCCAGGGCGGTGGCGCCCGCCGACCCGGACCGGGCGGGCCGCCTGATCGCCGAGGCCGAACGGCTCGCCCAGTCGATCAGCGGTGCCACCTTCCGCGCGCCGGCCCTGGCCGCCGTGGCCGGATTCCTGGCCGCCACCGACCCTGGCCGGGCCGCCCGGCTGATCGCCGACGCGGAGCGGCTGGCCCAGTCCATCCCCGACCCGGCCGGCCGTGCCGCCGCGCTGGCCGCGGTGACCGAAGGGCTGGCCGCCGCCGACCCCGAGCACGCCGAGCGGCTGGCTCAGTCGATCACCAGCGCGCACTTCCGCGCACCCGCGCTCGCCGCGGTGGCCAGGGCGCTTGCCGTCGGCTGACCGGTCCGGTCAGCCCGGGCTGCCGCCCATCATGCGCAGCATGGGCCCGCTGCCGGACCGGAAGAACCGCGCCACTAGCAGCCCCGCCACCAGCAGGAACACGATGTTCAGCACGGTCGTGTAGTTCCAGCTGACGCCCTGGGGCGCGACCCGGGCCGCCCGGGTCGCCGGGATCAGCCCCAGCCCGCCGAACACGAACTCGGTCACGTACCCGGCCAGCACCATCGCGGCGTAGAAGATGCCGGTCACCGCCAGCGTCATCCGCAGCCCGTAGTACTTCCGGTAGATGAGCAGGATCGGGATGATGATCAGGTCGGCGAACAGGAACGACACCACGCCGCCGAAGCTGATCCCGCCGTTCCACAGCACCCCGGCCAGCGGCACGTTGCCGATCGAGCAGACGAAGCTGAGCATCGAGATGACCGGGCCCACCACCGGCCCCCACAGCCGGGCGGCCAGCGGGTCGCCGGTCAGGAACAGGTGCTGCCAGAACGCGTCCGGCACCCAGGCCCCGATCGCCCCGGCGATCAGCAGCCCGCCGGCCACGTCCCGCAGCACGGCCGCCCACTCCATCACGAAGATCTGGCTGACCGAGGTGTAGCCCTCCCGGCTGAGCAGCCGCCGCCAGAACGAGCCGCCGGCCGCGATGCTCATGTCCATCGCCGCGTGCCCCTCCATGGACCCGGCCAGTCCCCGGTCCGCCTGGTCGCGGGCCGCCCGCAGCAGCGGTTCCCGGACGAACAGGCTGAACGCCACGGCCACGGCCACGATCATGATCAGCCCGCCGGCGAACTCGGCCAGCGTGAACTGCCAGGAGATCAGCAGGGCCAGGATGATGCCCAGTTCGATCACCAGGTTGGTGCTGGCGATCTGGAACGCCATCGCGGCGATGAAGCTGGCTCCCCGGCGCAGCAGCGCACGGGCCAGCGCAACCGCCGCGTACGAGCACGACGAAGAGGCGGCGCCGAACCCGGTGGCCAGCGCGATCGCCCGCGCGCCCGAGCCGCCGAGCAGCCTGCCCACCGTCTCCCGCCGGACCACCGCCTGCACCACCGCGGCCAGCGCGAAGCCGAGGATCAGCGACCAGGCGATCTGCCAGGCCATCGAGCCGGCCACGGCCAGCGCATGAACCACACCGTGCAGCACTCTCACCCGCGACAGGCTAGACCTGGCCGCCTGCCCGCGACCGGATCACCGCCGTCCGGCGCCCGCCGCCGGCCCTGCGCCCGGGCTAGACCGGGACGAACTCGATCCCGGCCAGCTCGCAGAACACCTTCCAGTCCGCGGCGTGGTGGCCGAGGTTCATCACCTCGTGGTGCGGCCCGCCGGCCCGCAGCCAGCCGTTCATGCAGGCCCGCAGGCCGGAGGCGGGCCGGAACTGGCCGTAGGGCATCTCCAGTGCGGGAAGCTCCTGCGAATCCAGGTTCTCGCCCTCGGCCACCACCAGCCGGAACCGGGTGCCTTCCAGCGACACCAGGGTGGCCAGCGTGGCCGGCCCCGGCTGGTACTGGAACAGGAACGTCGGCGGGTCGTCCAGCCGCCCGATGCCGAGCGGCCGCTTGATCAGCCGCACCGGCCGGTCCCGCCGGGCGATCTTCCAGTTGCCCTCGCCCATGTGGCTCATCAGCACCGAATCGGACGGGAAGTCCATCGCGTACATCTCGGTGAAGTGTGCGTCGCCGATCAGGTTGTGCCCCGCCGACACCAGGCACGCGGTCAGCACGTCACCCTCGGCCGCGTACCCGTACCCGCGGGCCATCAGCGTGGACGCCGCGGCCAGCGGCAGCCGGGAGAACCGCCCGTCCTCGCCGATCGCGTCGAAGTGCGCGGTGTACGCGCCGAACCCCCGCTCGTCCAGGATCCGCTGGATCGCCACCTGCATCCGGGCGTGGTCGGCCCGTTCCTCCAGCGACAGCTGGGTGTCCACCTCGAACTGCTCGTCCTCGAACGCGATGACGTCCTCGGCCTCGCCCTCGGTGACCTCACCCATCGCGCGGTACAGGTCGCCGGGCGCGACCGCCAGGATCTCCGGTCCGAGGCTGCGCACCAGCGCGCTCTCGTCCACCCGGATGTCGCCCATGTCGTTCATCGCGTAGCCGAAGATCGCTGTCTTGAGCGACTTCCACCGGGTCACCGCCGCCGCGGCCCGCGCCCAGCGGGCCACGTCGTCGTGGAACGACGCGGACCGCCAGTCGTCGGTCAGCACGTGGAACGCCCGCCCGGCCCGCACCATCGCGTTCGCCGTGTCCTGTGCCCCGTGCACGCCCTGGTTGTAGGTCATGTCGGCCATGTCCCAGGCCGGCGTCACCGCGGGTTCCGGCTGGATGTTGGCCAGGCAGACCGGCAGCGGCGTCTGGCTGAGCAGCCGCGCCACCCGCATCGCCGGCCCGTAGGTGAGCATCACGACCATGACCCCGTCCAGCCGGGCCGCCTCGAACTCACCCATCACCCGCTGGGCGTCTTCCCGGTAATTCACCGGGTCGCCAGGGATGAACTCGGCCACGTCGGACAGTTGCGCGGCGATCTCCGCCGCGTACCCGGCCTGCCGCTCCGCGATGCCGGGGATCATGTCGTCGTACAGGTCCTGCATGATGCCCAGAATCCCGATCCGGGGCTTGTGTGAGTTCATCATTCTCCCTGGGTCATCTCTGTCAGATCGTCGGCGGCGCAGCGGGAGCCTGGGAGGCAGCGGGACCTGACTCTAACGCTGGCCATAGTGCTTGGTGTACCTCTCGTGCAGCGCGTCGATGTGCTCCTGGGCCAGCGGCGGCGGGTCGCCGAACGCGCGCGCCAGGTGCACGGTACGGGCGGCGTCCTCGCACATGACCGCGGCCTGCACGGCGTCCCGCGCGGTCGGCCCGATGGTGAACACACCGTGGCTGCGCATCAGCACGGCGGGGGAGCGGTGCCCGGTCAGCGTGGCCACCACGCCCCGGCCGATCTCGTCCCCGCCGATCAGCGCGAACGGCCCGACCGGTATCTCGCCGCCGAACTCGTCCGCGATCGCGGTCAGCACACACGGGATCGGCTCCCCGCGTGCCGCCCACGCGGTGGCGTACGCCGAATGGGTGTGCACCACCCCGCCGACCTCGGGCATGTGCCGGTAGATGTAGGCGTGCGCCCCAGTGTCGCTGGACGGGCTGAGCTTGCCCGCCACACGGTTGCCGTCCAGGTCGCAGACCACCATCGAGTCCGGCGTCAGATCGTCGTAGCCGACCCCGGACGGCTTGATCACCATCAGGTCCGCGCCGGGAACCCGCGCCGACACGTTGCCTGAGGTCCACGCGACCAGCCCGTACCGTGGCAGCTCCGCATGCAGCGCGCAAACCTCCCTCCGCACCCCGTCGATCACCCCGTCCGAAACCCGCCCCCCGTCCCCGCCCGGAGCAGCACTCCCGCCGCGGGCAGCGTCCCCGCCCCGAGCAGCAGCCCCGCCCCGAGCGGCGTTCCCGGGCCCCGGCTCTCCGGTCACCTGGCCGCTCACCTCGCCCCCTCCGGAGCCACGCGCTCACCCACCCGCCACACCTCATGATCATTTCGACTCTTCATGCAGTACGACCAGAACCTGCCCCGTTTTGCCCCGTTTCGTCCGCACGTACTGCATGAAGAGTGGGGCCGGCTCGCCGGCACATCCATGATCGTTTCCACTTGGCACGCAAAGTGGCGGGAATCCCGCCCGTTCTGCCCGATTTGTCCCACCAGTCCGAGTGTCAAGTGGCGGGCTGGGGTGGGGTGCGCGCCCGGGGTGGAGCGCGGGGACGGGGTGGGGTGGCGGGTCCAGACGACGCCGTGGTGGGGGGTCAAGGGGTTCGCCCTTTCTCGGTGGCGCGGACGCGGTCGCGCAGCGCGCGCAGCCGGTGCATGACCTCGTTCCCGCCGCGGCCGAAGTAGTCGTGCAGCCGGAGGTACTCGGCATACATCTCGTCGTAGACGTCGGCGCTGGCCGGATCGGGCCGGTAGACGTCGCGGAGTTTGGTGCCCATCGCGCGGGATGCGGCGGGCACGTCCGGGTAGGCGCCGGCCGCCACCGCGGCGTGGATGGCCGAGCCGAGCGCCGGCCCCTGGTCGGTGCCGATCACACACAGCGGGCGGCGCATCACGTCCGCGTAGACCTGCATGAACAGCTCGTTCTTGAGCAGCCCGCCCGCCATGATCAGCTCTTCCACGGCCACGCCCGCCCCGCCGAATGCGTCGATGATCACCCGGGTGCCGAAGGCGGTCGCCTCGACCAGCGCCCGGTAGATGTCCGGCGCCCTGGTGCTCAGCGTCTGGCCGACCAGGGCGCCGGACAGGTGGTGGTCCACCAGCACCGACCGGTTGCCGTTGGCCCAGTCCAGCGCAATCAGCCCGTGCGCCCCCGCGGGCTGCCGCGCGGCCTGCTCGGACAGCACGTCGTGCACGGACACGCCGCGCCGCGCCGCCTCCTCGGCGTAGCTGCCGGGCACCTGGTGGGCGGTGAACGCGGCGAAGATGTCGCCCACCCCGCTCTGCCCGGCCTCGTAACCCCACAGCCCGGCGATGATGCCGCCGTCCACCACGCCGCACATGCCCGGCACCTCGGCCAGCGTGCCGCTGTTCATCACGTGGCAGGTCGAGGTGCCGGTGATCGCGACCATCTGGCCGGGCGCGATGCCGCCGGCGGCCGGCGCGGTGACGTGCGCGTCCACGTTTCCGGCCGCGACCGCGATGCCTTCCGGCAGGCCGGTCCAGCCGGCCGCGCGGCCGGTGAGCGTGCCCGCCTTGCTGCCCAGCGCCGCCACCGGGTGGTCCAGCTTGCCCGCGGCGAATCCGGCGAAGCCCGGGTCGAGCGCGGCCAGGAAGTCCCGCGACGGGTACGTCCCGTCCTGCCGGATGCCCTTGTACCCGGCGGTGCACGCGTTGCGGGTCTCCCGGCCGGTGAGCTGCCAGACGATCCAGTCCGCGGCTTCGATCCAGCGCTCGGTGCCCCGGTACACGCCCGGCGCCTCGTCCAGCAGCTGCAGGCCCTTGGCGAACTGCCACTCCGAGGAGATCTTGCCGCCGTACCGGCGCAGCCACGGCTCGCCGCGCTCGCGGGCCAGTTCGTTGATCCGGTCGGCGTGCGCTTGTGCCGCGTGGTGCTTCCAGAGCTTCACGTAGGCGTGCTTGTCCTCGCGGAAGCCGTCGAGCTGGCACAGCGGGGTGCCGTCGCCGCGCACCGGCAGCACCGTGCTCGCGGTGAAGTCGGTGGCGATGCCGATGACCTGGCCGGGGTCGATGCCGGCGTCCCGGACGGCCGCGGGCACCGTGTGCCGCAGCGCCTCCACATAGTCGCCGGGATCCTGCAGCGCCCAGTCCGGCGGCAGCGGCTCGCCGGTGGCGGCCAGCTCGGCGTCCATGACCTGGTGCGGGTACTCGTAGATGGCGGTGCCGGCCGGGCTGCCGTCGGCCACCCGCACCACCAGGGCACGGGCCGACAGCGTGCCGAAGTCCACGCCCACCACGTAGCCGTCCCGGTAGCTGTCCGGCAGGCCCAGGTTGTGAGCGCTAACATCCGTCATCTGCACGCCCTGCTTCCTTCCTGTGGGGAACGTGGTGGCCCGCGCGGTCCATGGCCGGCCGGTCAGCCGCCCGGGCTGGCGGTGCTGGCCCTGATCACGAGCTCGGGTGCGACCGGCACCCAGGAACCGGGCTTGTCGGTGGGCGCACCGCTCCGCGCGCTGGCGATCCGGCACAGCAGCCGGTCCAGCGCCCGGCGGCCCAGCTCACCGAAGTCCTGCCGGACCGTGGTCAGCGGCGGCCGGAAGTACGCCGATTCGGGTATGTCGTCGAAACCGATCACGCTGATGTCCTCCGGCACCCGTTTGCCATGCTCGGCGACGGCCCGCAGCAGCCCGATGGCCATCTGGTCGTTGGCGCAGAGTACCGCCGTGACCCCGTCCGCCGCGGCCAGCTCCCGGCCGGCCCGGTAGCCGGAGGCGGCCGACCAGTCCCCGACCAGCAGCGCCGGCTCAGCCGCACCGGCCGTGCGCAGCGCCTGCCGCCAGCCCGCGATCCGCTCCCTGGCGTCGAGCCAGGACCGCGGCCCGGCCAGCTGATGCACGGTCTGGTGGCCCAGCCCCAGCAGGTACCGGGTGGCGAGCGCGGCACCGGCCGCGTTGTCGATCGCCACCGAGGCCAGCGACGAACTGGTGCCGCAGCCGACCGCGACGAGCGGGACCCCGGCGGGCACGTAGCTGAGCGCGGACACCGCCGTGGTCTGCGGGGCGATGACGATGATGCCCTCCACCGCCTGCCCGAGGAACCGGTCCACCGCGTCGAGCACCGAGCGGCGGGTGAGCGCGGGCAGGCTGGCGATCGCGACGAAATACGAGTGACTGGCCGCCTGCTCGATCCCGTAGAGCATCGACGCCGGGCCGTACAGCGTGGTGTCGATGCAGATGACGCCGAGCGTGCGGGTGCGCCGGGTGACGAGCGTGCGGGCCGCCGCGTTCGGCCGGTACGCCAGCTCCTGGATTACGGCGAGCACCTTCGCTCTGGTCTGCGGGCGGACGTTCGGGTGGTCGTTGAGTACCCGGGAGACCGTCTGGTGCGACACGCCAGCCCGCTTGGCGACGTCCGCCATGACCGGGGGGCGCGTCCCCGGGTTACCTAGCTTGGCTGGGCCCACCGCTGGGTCGCTGGCCGCGGATCCCAACTCGCCTCACCCTTCTCCAAGCGCCGCCGGTGCCCGCACCCAGGCACACGGTTGCCGGGTAGTGCAATTGTTACCGCTAACATCCTAACTGATCAGGCCGGGCCAGCAGGTTTGGCCACGTCGCGGCGGCTGGCCCGTTCGGGCCGGCGGCGGCGGAAAGTTACGACCGGACCTGCCGGGTCCTGGGTGCGCCTCCCCGGCGGCGGAAGGTGACGCCCGCCTCCTCCAGCAGCCGCCGCACCCGCCCGATGCTGTAACCGGTCTCTCCGCAGATCTCCCGGATGCTCTTGCCGCTGTTGTAGCGCCTGAGCAGCTCCGCCGCGACATCAGAGCGCTCCTTGTCCCGTAGGCGCTTGCCCCGGGGGAGACGCGGAACTTTTGTCATCTTCGATTCTCGCCTCTCGAGCATCAGTCGGGGTCAGTGCCCCATCCGGCCGGCCGTAGGCCGGGAACTGCCTGCCACGCGGTACGACCGCAGCCGCGGCCTCGTCACCCCACGCTGACCAGCCGGTACGTGGGTAGCGGGCGAACAGTTCAAGGTACGGAGCGGGGCTGCAAGCCTCGATGATCTCATATGTTTCGTCCGGTTTGCGGGAATGCTCACGTTTGCGCGTCTCGATAATATTCACCTGCCGCCTGCCTGGCGGCAACGTGCGCATCGATCCCCGCACACCGAACAGGATGAGCTCGGTGACGTTGCGGAAGTAGAAGCCCACGCCGCGCCCGTCCGGGCCGCCGTCGATCCGCCGTTTGGCCCACACCAGGTTGGACACGTAGCGGTATCCCCAGGCCCGCATGACCTCGAGCCCGTCGGGCAGCAGGGCGTTCGGCACCCACAGATACAGGTGGGAGTTCGGCGCGGCCACCTCCGCCACCGGCAGCGCGCAGATCCCGGCCTGCGTCATCGTGTCGTAGCGGTCCAGCCTGCGGTGCTCGGGAGCGACCTTGCCGGTCCGGTTGGTGAACCGCCAAGGCGGGTCGGCCAGCACCGTGGCCCAGCCGCCTGGAGTCTCCGGCAGTGGCGGGAGGGCCCTCGCGGCGCCGTCTGCCCGCAGCTGCGCGGCGCGCCCGCCGCGGCCGCGTGTCGAGCCGCCCGCCACCCCACCTCCCCAGTCCAGCCTGGTGGGCAGCGTAGCGAATCCCGGCCGGGCGCAGCTCCGCATCGCGGCATCGCCGCGCCGGTGCCCGCCGCCACTGGACAGGCCGCACCGCCTCACAAGAACAGCGATGTCACATCGGCCACGTCAGGCAACAACGGTGGCACGCCGGCCGCCCAGGAAACCGGCGGTCTGGGCTCAGCCGACAGGCAGCCGCTCCCGGGCGCGGGCCGCCTTGGCGCCGGCCTTGCCCGACACCTTGGCCGACCGGCTGGCCACGGCCACATCGTGCCGCGCCGAGCGGGCGGCGTCGCGGGTGCGCCAGGCCAGCGACGGGCGGCCCGCGGTGTCGGCCGCGGCGATCAGCAGGCCGCCGAGCATGGAGAGGTTCTTCAGGAAGTGGATCCGCTGCTGGGCGCGCTCCTGCTTGTCGTCGGTCTCCCAGAACCGGTGCCCGGCCGCGGTGGCGGGCACCAGGGTGGCGGCGAGGGCGAGCGCGGACAGCCGGGGGAACCGGGCGAGCACCAGCAGCGTGCCCGCGGCGACCTGGATCGCACCATTCAGCCGCACCGCCTGCTCGGCGTCGTCCGGCACGGCGGGCACCCGGCCGGCGATGGCCCGCACCACCGGCTCGGCCCGCGGCGCCTGTTTCTCCGGATTACGCACGGCATCCCAGCCCTGCACGATGAAGACCGACGCCAGCATCGGCCGGGCGATTGCTCTCAGCACAAGCATGGCCATCACCTGCCCAGCCGGCCGGGTTCCTAACCCGGCGGACGGCGCTGGGACCGCCATGGCCCGCCCCGGGGGCCGCACCGCCGGGCCACTGTGCCAGGCGCCCGGCGGGCGCCTACCCTGGTAAGCGTGGCTACCTGGGACGACGTGCGGAGGCTCGCGACGGCGCTGCCGGAGGTGACCGAGCGGAGCAGCCACGGCCAGCCGGCCTGGCGGGTGGCGGACAAGCTGTTCCTGTGGGAACGCCCGCTGCGCAAGAGCGACGTCGAGGCGCTCGGCCCGGACGCGCCGGACGGGCCGGTCCTCGGCGCCAGGGTCGCCGACGCGGGCGTCAAGGAAGCGCTGCTGGCCGACGACCCGGCCGTCTACTTCACCACCCCGCACTTCGACGGCTACCCGGCCATCCTGGTCCGCCTCGGCCACATCGCCGAGGGCGAACTCACCGAGCTGATCACTGAAGCCTGGCTGGCCCGGGCGCCGAAGCGGCTGGCCGCCGGGTACCTGAGCACCCACCAGCCGCCGCCGGAGTAGGCCAGGGCGCAGCCGTTCATCAGCAGATTTGACTTAATAGTGAGTGCTCACTAATCTAGCGGCCATGGCCACCCGGATGAGTGCGGACGAGCGCAGGGAATCTGTGCTCGCCGCCGCGGTGACGGAGTTCGCCCGCGGTGGCCTGGCCGGCACCTCGACCGAGGCGATCGCGGCCCGCGCCGGCATCTCCCAGCCCTACCTGTTCCGGCTGTTCGGCACGAAGAAGGAGCTGTTCATCGCGGCCACCCGGCTGTGCTTCGAGCGGATCGAGGCCAGGTTCCGCGCCGCGGCCGACGGGCTGGCCGGGGACGCCGCGCTGGACGCGATGGCCCGGGCCTATCACGACATGCTCGGCGACCGCGACCTGCTGCTGGCCCAGCTGCACGGGTACGCGGCCTCCAGCGATCCGGAGATCCAGGCCGCCACGCGCGACTGTTACGGCCACCTGTGGCACACGGCCGAGGCGGCCAGCGGGGCGGACCCGGAGACCATGCGGATCTTCTTCGCCATGGGCATGCTGTGGAACGTCGCGGTGGCGCTCGACCTGCCCGAGTTCGGCGAGCCGTGGGCCAAGGCCATCATGGGCGATGGTGACTCTATGCGGACCGGCGAGAGCCTGGCCGGCGATCACCGCGACGGGCAGGACTGACCGGGAATTTTTTTTCACTACGAAAGTAAGTGACTACTCACTACTGAAGTCTCGGCGTCACCACGGAGCCACCGGTGCAGACATCACCCCCCGCCACCAGGCGGACGATGATCTGGACGGTCATCATCACCTCGGTCGCAGTCTTTATGGCCGGCCTCGACAACCTCGTCGTCACGATGGCGCTGCCGTCGATCAAGGAGCACCTGCACGCCTCGCTGGCCAGCCTGGAATGGACGGTCAACGCCTACACGCTCACCTTCGCCGTGCTGCTGCTCACCGGGGCCACCCTCGGCGAGCGGTTCGGCAGGCGGCGGATCTTCACCCTGGGGCTGGCCATCTTCACGCTGGCCTCGGCGGGCGCCGCGCTGGCCCCGGATACGGCCGTGCTGGTCGCGGCGCGGGCCATCCAGGGGGCCGGCGGGGCGCTGGTGCTGCCGCTCAGCCTGACCATCCTGAGCTCGGCCGTGCCCGCCGCCCGGCGCGGCGCCGCGCTCGGCTTCTGGGGCGCGATGAGCGGGCTGGCCGTCGCGGCCGGCCTGGCCGCGTTCACCGTGTGGGAGCTGCGGGCGCCCGCGCCGATGCTGCCGCTGCGGCTGCTGCGCAGCCGGGGGTTCACCGCCACCAACGCCGCGTCGTTCCTGTTCTCCGCGGGGATGTTCGGGTCGATCTTCCTGCTGGCCCAGTTCCTCCAGGTCGCCGGCCACTACTCGCCGCTGAGCGCCGGGCTGCGCACGCTGCCGTGGACCGGCATGCCGATGGTGGTGGCGCCGCTGGCCGGGCCGCTGTCGGACCGCTGGGGCGGCCGTCCGCTGATCATCACCGGGCTGGTGCTGCAGGCGGCCGGGCTAGCCTGGCTGGCCCTCATCACCACGCCCGGGGTGGCCTACACCAGCCTCATCGCGCCGTTCGTGATCTCCGGCGTGGGCATGGCGCTGTTCTTCGTGCCGGTGGCCAACACCGTGCTGAGCTCGGTGCGGCCGGACCAGGAGGGCATCGCATCGGGTGCGAACAACGCGATCAGGGAACTCGGCGGGGTCTTCGGGATCGCCGTACTGGCCTCGGTGTTCTCCGCCCGGGGCGGCTACGCATCGGGCGTCTCGTTCGCGCACGGCCTGGATGCCGCGGTGTGGGTGGGGGCCGCGATCGTGGCGGCCGCCGCGGCCGCCGCCGTGCTCATCCCGCGGCGCCGCGCCCGCCGGGCCGCCCAGCCCGCCGAAGCGCCCGTCTCCGGAATTGATTTGGCCGAGACGGCTGCCGCCCAGGTGACAGCCGCCGGGTAAGCGGCCCGGGCGCCGGCCGCCGGATAGCCGCGCGAGAAGGTCGCGGCCCGGCGGGTATGCCACCCGCCGGGCCGTTCCCGTGCCAGTGGCCCCGTGCCAGTGGCCCCCGTGTCAGCGGGCTGGCCGGTGCTGTCAGCGGCGTGGCCGTGCGCTGTCAGCGGCGCCGGGCAGGCTGGGGCCATGACGAATGTGATCGAGGCCGAAGGCCTGACGAAGAGCTTCGGCGCCACCCAGGCGCTGGCCGGCGTGGACATCACCGCCGCCAGCGGGGGCGTGCTCGCCCTGCTCGGGCCGAACGGCGCGGGCAAGACCACCATCGTCCGCATCCTGTCCACGCTGCTGCGGCCGGACGCCGGGCGGGCCCGGGTCTGCGGGTACGACGTCGTGGACGACGCCGTGCAGGTGCGCCAGCTGCTGGCGCTGACCGGGCAGTACGCGTCGGTGGACGAGGAGCTGACCGGCACCGAGAACCTGATCATGATCTGCCGGCTGCTCGGCTTCAGCCGGCCGGTATCCCGGGCCAAGGCCCGCGAGGTGCTGGACAGGTTCGACCTCACCGAGGCGGGCGGCCGGGCGGTGAAGACCTACTCCGGCGGCATGCGGCGGCGGCTCGACCTGGGCGCGAGCCTGCTCGGCGACCCCGACGTGGTGTTCCTTGACGAGCCGACCACCGGGCTGGATCCGCGGGCGCGCAGCCAGATGTGGGACACGGTGCGCGGGGTCGTGGCGGGCGGGGCGACCGTCCTGCTCACCACCCAGTACCTGGAGGAAGCCGACGAGCTCGCCGACCAGATCGCGGTGATCGACCACGGCCTGGTGGTCGCGCACGGCACGCCGTCCGAGCTCAAGTCCAGGACCGGCAGCCAGACGCTGGTGGTGCGGGCCACCGACCTGACGCACACCCACCGGGTGGCCGCCGCGGTGACCGAGATCGCCGGTGTCCGGCCCGACGTGCGGCAGGAGACCGGCCTGGTCACCGCCGCGGTGAGCGACCCGGCGATGGTGCCCGCGGTTGTCCGGCGGCTCGACGACGAGGGCATCGTCCCGGCCGAGCTGGCGCTGCGGCTGCCCAGCCTGGACGAGGTGTTCCTGACCCTGACCGGGCACCTGGCTGAAGAGCGGGACGGCAACGACGAAGCGGGGAGGGCGGCATGACCACGATCAGTGAAACCGTCACTGCGAGCCGGCCGGCCGGCGCCGGGCAGCGTCCCGGGCGGCCGCTGCGCAAGCGGATCGGCGTCCGCCAGGCGCTGGCCAACGGGCTGACCCTGGCCTGGCGCAACATCATTCAGCTCAAGCACTCGCCGGAGAAGCTGATGGACGTCACGCTGATGCCCATCGTGTTCCTGGTGCTGTTCCTGTACGTGTTCGGCGGCGTGGTGGCCGGCAGCACGCACGCCTACCTGGAGATCCTGCTGCCCGGCCTGGTCGGGCAGATGGCCATGTTCGCCTCGATGGGGCTGGGCACGGCGCTGTGCGAGGACATCAACAAGGGGGTGTTCGACCGGTTCCGCAGCCTGCCGATCGCCCGGTCCGCGCCGCTGACCGGCGCGGTGCTCGGCGACACGGTGCGGTTCGGCGTGGTCATGGCGGTGCTCACCGGGTTCGGCTCGGCCCTCGGCTTCCGGTTCCACACCGGGGTGCTGTCGATCCTGGCCGCCTACGGCCTGGCCTACGTGTTCTACCTGGCGGTGTGCTGGATCTCCGCGGTGGTCGGGCTGATCGCCCCGTCGCCGGAGACCGTGCAGGGCATCTCGTTCATCTGGAACATGCCGCTGGTGTTCGGTAGCAGCGTGCTGCTGGCCAACACGCACACCATGCCGGGCTGGCTGCAGGCCTGGGTGAAGGTCAACCCGGTGACGCACCTGGCCGACTCGGTCCGGGCGCTGACCCTGGGCGGGCCGGTCGGCGACCACGTGCTCTACACGCTGGCCTGGTCGGCCGGGATCGTGCTGGTCGCGTTCCCGCTGGCCATGCGGCTGTACCGGCGCCGGGTGTGAGCTGAGCGGCGCGGCTACGGGGTCAGCGCCAGCGCGTCGTCCCTGGTCTGGGCGCGGCCCCGGGCGTAGGCGGCGTCGAAGGCCGGGTCGCTGAGGCCGCCCGCCCCGCGGGCCGCGGCGGTGACCCTGGCCACCTCCAGGTTCCCGGGGTCGGCGAAGCCCTGCAGGGTGTGTGCCAGGCCGAGCAGCTCCGCGGCCCTGGTGAGATCGCCCCGCGCCGCGGACAGCGCGGCGATCCCCTGGGCCACGGTGGCCAGCGCCGGATTGCTGGGGGCGATCACGACCTCGGCGGTGGCCAGCAGGCTCAGCGCCTTCCCGTGCCAGGCGGCCGCCGCCGGCAGCTCGCCCTGCTGCTCGCACACGCAGCCGAGCTTGCTGTACGCGGTCGCGGCCGGGGCGGTCATGTCAGGCCGCTCCGCGATCGGCCCGGCCACCTCGACCGCCCGCTCGAGCAGCTTCCGCGCGCCGTCCAGGTCACCGTCGCGGCGGGCCAGCTCGCTCAGCTCGACGTACCCGTTGGCCTCGTCGTCGCGGTTGCCGGTCCGGCTGGCCACCTGCAGGCCGCGTTCCAGATCCGCCCGGGCGCCGGAGACGTCGCCGAGCCGGGCCCTGGCCCGGCCCAGCTGGACGCGCATCGCCTCACCCCACGGGCCCGCGAAGTCGTCGGACGCGTAGCCCCGCGCCCGTTCCAGCGCCTTGACCGCGTCGTCCGGCTGGCCGTGCGCCAGCGCCGTCTCGGCCAGCCCGGCCAGGCTGACGATCATGCCCCACCGGTCCCCGGCCGCCTCGAACCCGGCCAGGGCGGCCGCCAGCTCCGCCGCGGCCTCGTCGATCCGCCCGGAGTTGACGGCCATGTGGCCGGCGAACATCTGCTGCGCGGCCCGGGTCCACGGATCGGGGTGCCCGGCCAGCTCGGCCAGGCGGCTCTGCGTGCCCTGGTGATCGCCGGCCATCGCGGCCAGTACCGCCGGGGCCAGCGCCACCAGCGGGTGATTGCTGCCCTTGGTGGCCGGGACGAGCTGCAGCAGCGCCTCCCGGATTTGCGCCGGGCTGCGCACCCCCGCTTCGTCCTTGTTGCCCATCACCGCCATGAACGCGCAGATCGCGTGCAGGTCAGCCAGACCGGGCGGCGGCGTGCCACCGGTCATCCCGTGCACCTCGGTGGCCCACTGCACCGCCTCGACCTCGTAGTCGCGCAGCATCCAGAACCAGGCCAGCGCGGCCACCAGGCGCACGCCCAGGCCGGCATCCCCGGTGGCGACGGCGTGCCGCAGCGCGGCCGCGACGTTGTCGTGCTCGGCGGTCAGCCGGGTCAGCCAGTGCATCTGGTCCGGGCCGCGCAGCCTGGGTTCGGCCCGCTCGGCCAGCGTCACGAAGTACCCGGCGTGCGCGGCCCGGGCCCGGTCCTGCTCGCCGGCCTCGGCCAGCCGTTCCGCGGCGTAGGCGCGCACCGTCTCCAGCAGCTGGTAGCGCACCTGCTGCTGGCCGGTCACCACGACCAGCGACTTGTCCGCGAGCGAGGCGATCACGTCGATGACCGCGTCCCGGCCGCCGGCGGCACCGTCCAGCGCGCACACCGCCTCGGCGCTGTCCGGGGCCGCGCCGCCGCGGAACACCGACAGGCGGCGCAGCACCACGCGTTCGTCCTCGTCCAGCAGGTCCCAGCTCCAGTCCACGATGGCGCGCAGCGTCTGGTGCCTGGGCAGCGCGGTCCTGCTGCCCACCGACAGCAGCAGGAACCGGTCGCCGAGCCGGTCCGCGACCTGCCCGGGGGTGAGCGCGCGCAGCCGGGCCGCGGCCAGCTCGATGGCCAGCGGGATGCCGTCCAGGGCCCGGCAGATCCGGACGACTGGCTCGACCGTGCCGCCGTCCCCCGTGCCGCCGTCCCCCGTGCTGTCGCCGATCGCGAAGCCGGGCCGGACGGCGGCGGCGCGGTCGGCGAACAGCCGCACCGCCGGGTAGGTCATCGCCTCGCCCGCGGTCGCGTCCGCGGGCGGCAGCGGCAGCGGCGGGACCGGGCACAGCGTCTCGCCGGTGATGCCGAGCGGCTCCCGGCTGGTGGCCAGGATGCGCACACCGGGCGCGCCGGACAGTACCCGGTAGGCCAGTTCGGCCACCGCGCCCACCACGTGCTCGCAGTTGTCCAGCACGAGCAGCAGCCGCTGGGCGGTGACCACGTCGGCCAGCCGGTCCAGCGGCGGCACCAGGATGACCCGCCCGGCCTCGGCGGAGTCCCGCAGGTGGCCCGGCTCGGGCACGCCCATGGCCGCCAGCACGGCCTGCGGGACGTCCTGCGGGTCGCGCACCGGCGCGAGCGGGACGAACCACACCCCGTCCGGCGCGTGCTCCAGCTGGTCGGCCGCGGCCTCGACCGACAGCCGGGTCTTGCCCGCGCCGCCCGGGCCGGTCAGCGTGACCAGCCGGGATCCGCCCAGCAGCCCGGCGACCTGCGCCAGCTCGCCGTCCCGGCCGACGAAGCTGGTCAGCTGGGCCGGCAGGTTGGTCCGGCGGCCGTTCGCCGGCCCGGCCGTGCCGGCTGCGCCGTGCAGGATGTCCTGATAGATCGCGGCCAGCGCGGGGGAGGGGTCCACGCCGAGCTGATCGGCCAGCAGCCGCCGCACGTCGTGGTAGGCGGCCAGCGCGTCGGCCTGCCGCCCGGCCACCTGCAGCGCGCGCATGTGCTGCCCGCGCAGCCGTTCCCGCAGCGGGTGCGCCGCGGCGAGCTGCTCGGTCTCCGGCACCAGCCCCGCGCCGCGGCCGAGCGCGAGGTCGGCGTCGATCCGGTCCTCGGCCGCGGCCAGCCGCAGCTCTTCCAGCCGGGTGACGGCCGCCGCGGCGAACGGCACGTCGCGCACGTCCGCGAGAGCCGGCCCGCGCCACAGCTCCAGGGCGCGGCGCAGCTGCTCCGCCCCGCCCGCCAGGTCGCCGCCGGCCAGCGCGGCCCGGGCCGCGGCGGCCAGCCGTTCGAACTCGATCGCGTCCACCGCGCCGGGCTCTACCGCGAGCCGGTAGCCGCCCGGCCCGTGCTCGATGGTGGCCCGGCCCGCGGCGTTCCGCAGCCGGGAGACCAGCGCCTGCAGCGCGTTCCCGGCGTCGGCGGGCTGGCCGTCCGGCCACAGGTCCTCCGCCAGCCGGTCCACCGCGACCATCCGGCCCGGGTCGATGGCCAGCCGGGCGAGCAGCTGGCGCAGCCGGGTGCCGCGCACGGGCACGGCCCGCCCGTCGGCGTCCCACGCCTCCAGCGGGCCGAGTATGCAGATCCGCAAGCCGGCCTCCTCCCGCCGCTCACCGCCATTATCGCGGGCCGGGGCCGTTCTCCAGTTACCGGCGCAGGCTGGCCCGCAGCGCCAGGATTCGGTTGACCGCGGACTGGAAGTCGCCGTGGGACACCTTGCCGCTGCGATATCCGGCCGCCAGGGCCGCCCTGGCCTGGGCTCCCTCGGTGTCCTGCTGGGCCGAGCAGAGGATCAGGTCCATCCCGGCACGGGCGGCCAGCGTGGCCCGCGTCCCGATCGTGCCGAACGGCTGCAGCGCCCCCGCCTCCAGCGCGTCGGTGATGGTCACGCCGGTGAAGCCCAGGCGCTTGCGCAGGTCGCCGCCGACGATGGCCGGCGACAGCCCGGCCGGCCGCCTCGGGTCCAGCGCGGGATATACCGCCCAGGACACCATGACCAGCTTGACCCCGGCCGCGATCGCCGCGTGGTAGGGGTATTCGTCGGTGCCACGCAGTTCCCCCGTGGTTAGGGGCAGCGTCACCGGCCGCAGGTCGGTGTCCTGCGCGCTGCTGGCCGCGCCGAGGCCGGGGAAGTGCTTCGCGGTCGCCGCGACGTGCTGCGCCTGCTGAGCGCGGATGAAGTCGGCACCGAGCCGGGACACCTGGCGGGAGTCGGTGCTGTAGGAGCGCCCGGCCTGGTCGTCGAAGTCGCCCGCCGTACGGTACACGTCCAGCACCGGGGCGAGGTTTACGTTCAGGCCCACGCCGCGCAGATTCCGGCCGGCGCCGGTGCCGGCCGCCGTGGCCTCGGCTGCCGGATCGGTGGACTGGCCGATCTGCGCCTCGGACAGATCCGGGGCCCCCGGCAGCCGCCGTACCTCGCCGCCCTCCTGGTCGGACATCAGCAGCAGCGGGTAGGACCGCATCGGGTTCTGCCGGCTGGCGTTCGCCCGGTCGAGCTCGGCGACGACCCTGGCGAGCTGGGTGCTGCTGGCGACGTTGCCGCTGAAGAAGATCACTCCGCCGACCTCACCGTGCCGGATCCAGCGCAGCAGGCTGGCCGGCGGCGTGAGGCCGGGGTAGCTGTAGATGACCCGCTGGCCGGCCAGTTGCTCCGCCGAGAGCCTGGGTTGTGCCGGGGCCGGGGGGTTCGGGCTGGGCGCAGGCGTGGCCGCGTGGGACGCGGCCGGGCCTGCCTGGGCCTGGTGTGCCTGGCCCGGCCCGGCCGGGGCCGGAAGGGATGAGCCGGTCCAGTGGATGGCGAAGACGATCACTCCGGCGGTCAGGGCCAGCGCGATGACGCTGGCCACCGCCAGCGGCAGGCGTTGCGAACGCTGGCGGGACCGTCCCGGCCGGGCGGAGGCATGCCGCACGTGTGGTGCCGGTCCAGCCTGGCTCAACGAAATTACCCCGTCTCAGTGATCACATAGGTGTTCCGCGTCCCGCCCACCGTACTAGCGAATCCCGGGTGAAATCAGCGAGCCGGGCCGGAACGCCATGCCACGGTCACCGGTGCCGCGCCAAACACACCGGTCCAGCCGGTACACGAGCTGGCCCGGCCGTGCGTCTTAGCTGGAACAGGTGAAAGCCGGCGGCATTGTTTACCGTGTGCCGGCTTTAACCGGTGCGCATGTGACATCCGATAATGGGGGGAATTCAGATGCCGAATGAAAGCGGCCGGGATCCGGGGGCCGGCGGAAGCTTGGGCCCGGTCCGGGCGCCATGTGGCCACGACGTCCGGCCGGGCGCGCAGTTCTGCACGACGTGCGGCCAGCGTGTCCCCGCGGACACCCCACTGGCCGCGCAGCCACCGTCGGCCGCACAGGCGTTCCCGGCCGGCTCCGTAACGCCGTCCGGATGGCCCGGCCAGCAGCATCCGGCCGCCGGCGGCGGCGCGCAGGCGTTCCCGCCCCGGCCCACTCCGCGGCCGCAGCCGGAGCCGGAGCGCCCGCTCCGGCGCGAGCCCCGGCGCCGCCGCCGGGCGGTATGGCCGTTCGTGCTCACCGCCGTGGTGCTGGTCGCGGGCGGTGCCGCCGCGGCGGTCCTGCTGCTGCACCCCTTCGGCGCCAAGCACCCCCGGCCGGCCGCGAACGGCGGAACCCGGCACAGCACGAGCCGCCCGCTGTCCGTATCGTCCACCGCCGTCCCGTCGTCGCCGGCCGCCTCGTCACCAGCTGCCTCGTCGCCGGCCGCCTCGACCCCGCCTGCCGGGTCCTCGCCGTTGACCGAACAGCAGGCGGCGCAGAACCTGGCCCGGCTGCTCGCCCAGAGCGTCTCGGACCGCAGCGCGGTCGAGCAGGCGTACAGCGACGTCGGCAGCTGCGGGCCGAACCTGAGCCAGGACGTGCAGACCTTTCAGAACGCGGCCAGTTCGCGGCAGCGGCTGGTCGCCAAGCTGGCCATGCTGTCCGGCGCGTCGAAGCTGCCGGCCGGCCTGCTGCAGTCGCTGACCGGGGCGTGGCAGGCGTCGCAGCAGGCGGATCAGGACTTCGCCACCTGGGCCCAGGACGAGATGACGAATGGGTGCACCCCCAGCGATCACGCCGATCCCGGGTACCAGTCCGCGAGCGGCCCCAACGCGCAGGCCACCACGGACAAGAAGGCATTCGCCAGCGCATGGGACCCGATCGCGAACCAGTACGGGCTGATCGCCTACCATCAGGCCCAGCTCTGAGCCTGGCTCGGGGCTGGGCCTGGCTCGGGGCTGGGCCGGGCTCCGCCTGACCGTGCGGGCTCAGCCCAGGCCCGCCCAGACGATGGCGCCCAGCCGGCTGATCGTGTCGATGCCGTACTGCTCGTCCGGGTTACCGGTGCTGAGCACGGCCATCAGGTAGTCACGCCCGAGGCCTGAGATCCAGCCCACGCTGTTGATCTGCCAGTCGGTGCCGAACGGGTTCAGCGGCAGCCAGCCGTTCTTCAGCGCCACCGTGGCCTGGGCCGGGCCGCCGCCGCTGACACCCCACCGCTGCGCCGGGGTCACGTTCTCCATCAGGGACAGCGCATACCGCCGCGCGCTGGCCGGCAGCACGGAACCAGGTTCGGTCAGCCTGCGCAGCAGCGCGATCTGGTCGGCGGGGAGCGTGCTGGACAGCCCCCAGCCAGGCCACGGGAACCCGGCGCACCGCACGCACGGCGACAATGTCGTGTGGGTGAGCCCGGCTGCGGCGTTGTAGGAGTGGATGGCGCTGGCGCCGCCCACCTGATCCCACAGGCTGGTGGCGGCGTCGTTGTCGCTGTCCTCGATCATCTGCCGGGCCAGCGCCTGGTCACCGGCCGGCAGCCCGTCGCCGTGCTGCGCTAATAAGGTTTCCAGGATGTCGAGCTTGACCACGCTCGCCTCGGCCTGTGGCCGCCCGTGCCCGAGAATCCAGGTCTGCCCGCTGCTGATGTCGTAGACCGCGGCCAGCACGGAGCCGGACCTGCCCGCGAGGTAGGAGGCCGCCGCGCCGCCCAGCGGATCCGCGCGCTGGCGCGCCCCGGCCGCGGGCGGCGGCGTTGCCGCCGGAGATGACGGCACCGCCGGCGGCGACGTCACTGGCGAGGACCGGGCCGGCGAGCCGGCCGGCGCAGTCTGGCCGGCGCCGCCAGCCCACGGCACCGCCGGGCTGGCCGGCGGCGTCCGCCCGGCAGCGGCCGCCCACGGCGCGGCCTGGCTGGTGCCCAGGCCCGGCAGGGCGAAGACCACCACGAAGACGGCCGCGACAGCCACGCCGGCGCCACCGATGGCCAGCCGCGTCCTGACCCGCCCCGCCCGCCCGGGCGCCGAATGCCTGCCCGTCACATGACCCCCACGGAGCACAGGCTATCCCGGCGCGCGCCGCCGTGTGGCGACGGCGGAATGCCCGGGTTTATGTGTCAAGCGCGCCGGCTTCGGTCCCGCCTTCCTCGCCGAGGATGGAGCCGATCCGCTCCACCGCTTCGGGCCGCCGGGCGCGCAGCCAGAACACCGTGATCAGGCCCAGGGCCAGCCAGACCAGGCCGACATACGGCGTCCAGCGCAGGATGCCGGCCGGCGTCGGGTGCACCGAGCCGTACAGCGCCGCGCCGAACACCACCGCGCCGATCACCGGGATCAGCACGTGCACCAGCGGGTTCCACCGCCGGCTGTCCCTGGTCCTGGCGAAGAACACGATGCCGCCCAGGCACAGCAGGATGTAGACGACGATGATGACCAGCGTGCCGGTGGTGGCCCAGAAGTAGTAGTTGCTGAACGGGCGGTAGGTCGGCCCGAAGAGCTTGTCCGCGACCGGGTAGCCCACGATCAGGGCCATCACGATCGCCACCACGGTCACCGCGATCGTCGCGTTGACCGGGGTCTTGAACCGCGGGTGGGTGCGGCCGAGCAGCTTCGGCAGCACGCCCTCCCGGCCCATGGCGAACAGCGTCCTGGTGCCGGCCGTGGCACACGCCACCGACACGATGAACGCCGCGCACATGCCGCCGATCGCGACCAGCGTGCCGAGCCAGTGGCCGACGAACGTGTTCGCGGTCGTCTGCAGCGCGGTCGGGTCGGCGGCCCACGCGGCGCCGTTCTTCACCCCGAAGCCGATGGCGATCGAGTACGTGGTCCACAGGTAGAAGACCACCGCGAACAGCGTGGCCACGATGACCGCGATCGGGATGTACCGGCGCGGGTTCGCGGTCTCCTCGCCGAAGTCGGCCGAGGTCTCGAAGCCGATGTAGGAGGTGACGCCGAAGATGATGCCGTAGAACACACCGTTGAAGCCGCCCGCCACGGTGTGGTTGAAGGTGAACGCGCCCGGCGCCTGGCCGTGGCTGCCGCCCTTGGCCGTGGTGATCAGGTCGACCAGCACGATGATGGCCACGGTGAGGATGCCGATCACCAGCTGGGTGCGGGTGGTCACCTTGATCCGGATGACCGACAGCACCACGAACAGCACCATGCCGATGAAGAAGAACGCGATCCACCAGTTCACGCTGATGCCGAGGAGGTCGGTGGCCAGGTAGGCGGCCCCGGACATCGTCATCGGGACGAAGCA
This sequence comes from Streptosporangiaceae bacterium, assembly GCA_036501145.1. Lineage (GTDB taxonomy): Bacteria > Actinomycetota > Actinomycetes > Streptosporangiales > Streptosporangiaceae > PALSA-505. The sequence continues at coordinate 81,239 of DASYAV010000176.1, forward strand.
GATCATGCCGAAGAAGTAGAGCCATCCGGTGATGAAGCCGGTGGACTTGCCCAGGCTCCGGCTCGCGTAGGTGTAGGCGTAGCCGGCCGAGGCCATCCGCCGGGTGAACCCGATGACCACGAACGCCAGCGCGAGGCAGGCGATGCCGCCGAGCAGGAAGGCCAGCGGCGTCGAGCCGCCGGCTTCGATGGCCACGCCCGAGGTGTTCAGCAGCATCGCCATTCCCGGTGCGAGCACCGAGATGGAAATGGCGATGGCGTCCCACAGCCGGAGCGAGCCGTGCGCGAGTTGATCTGGTCCCATCGGGGCGACGACCGGCGCCCTCTCGGTTTCTGCCATGCCGGCTCCTTTCAACCCTGTTCCGTTACAAACGGAAGTCATTCGGGGGCGAGGATGGTCCTCTCGTCGAGGTAGTAGTCGAAGGCGAGCGGGGTGCAGTCGCGCTCGGTGAGCCATTCCAGGAACCGCAGGTGGACCGGATGCTCGCGGTACCGCTTCATCGTTTCCACGTCGGGGAACTCGGTGTACAGCAGGTAGCCGTAGCCGCGGGTCCGCGCGCCGGTGATGTCGGTGCCGAACCGGCACCTGGTCATCAGCCCGATGTCTTCCGGCCAGGACGCGACCATCGCGCGCATCTGCTCCGCTTCCGGGTCAGTGAGCGGCCGCGGGAAGCTGAACAAGACGATGTGCTGCAGCGTCATGAGGCTCTCCTCGGCTGACGGGAGGTCTTCCCGGTCAGAAGAACTCGAAGTATTCGCGCATCTCCCAGTCGCTGACCGGCTGGTCCCCGGCCGGCGGGTTTTCCGCGGTCGCGGCGTTGTAGCGGTCGAGCTCGGCCCGCTTCATCATCAGCAGGTAGTCGACCATGCCCTGGCCGAATGTGCCGGGGTAGAACTCGTCCTTTTCCAGCGCGTCCGCGGCCTCGGCCATGGACGTGGGCAGCATCGGTGCCTGCGCCTGGTACGGGTCCTCCTCGACCGCGGCCACGTCCAGGCCACGGCGGATGCCGTCCAGGCCGGCCGCGATGTTGGCCGCCATGTACAGGTAGGGGTTGGCCGCGGGCTCGCCGATCCGCATCTCCACGTGGCTGCTGGTGTCGCCCGGCGAGCCCTGCACCCGGACCAGGGCGCCGCGGTTCTCCACCGCCCAGCACACCCGGTCGGGAGCGAACGAGTACGGCCGGAACCGCCGGTAGCCGTTGACCGTCGGCACGCCGAACAGCATCATGGGCAGCGCGTGGTCGAGCAGCCCGGCCACGAACTGCCGCCCGGTGGCCGACAGCGCCGCGTCCGCGCTGGCGAAGGCGTTGCTCCCGTCCCGGGTGAGCGACTGGTGCAGGTGCCACCCGGAGGAGAAGAAGTTCGGCAGCCCCGGTGTGCACATGAACGTGGCCAGCAGGCCGCGGCGCTGGCACATCTGCTTGACCGCGGACCGGAACAGCACCGCCGCGTCGGCCGCGGCCAGCCCGGCCATCGGCGCGAAGGTGAACTCCATCTGCCCCGGGCCCCACTCGTCCTCCATCGAGCGCGGCGGCAGCCCGACCGCCGTCAGGCCGTCGCGCAGCACCTCCAGCGTGCCGGCCACGCTGTCCAGCCGCACCTCCGACAGGAACTGGTAGCCGCGCTCGAACACGCTGACCGCGGGCGGGGCCGGGGTGAAGCCGGCGTTCTCCGGCGCCAGCGGCCGGTCGTCCACCTTCACGATGTAGTACTCGACCTCGAGGCCCGCCAGGTAGCCGTAGCCGGCCGCGTCCAGTTCGCCGAGCATCCGGCGCATCAGGCCGCGGCCGTCCAGCGGCACCGGCCGGCCGTTGCCGAAGTACACGTCGCACAGGATCCAGCCGGTGCGGTCGGCCCACGGCAGCACCCGGAACGTCGCCGGGTCCGGCACCAGCACCACATCGGGGAAGCCGGTGAACTCGTCGATGCCAAACCCGCCGCCCGGGGCGAACGGCGGCACGAACACGTTGTTGCCGGTGTCCAGGCTGTAGATCGCGCCGGAGAAGTCGAGCCCGTTGGCGAACACGTCGATCGCCGCCTGCGCGGACAGTGAGCGGCTGCGCGGCGCGCCGTGCTGGTCGGCCACCACGAACCGCACGGTGCGCAGGTCCAGCTCACCGATCCGGCGGATCACCTCCTGCGCCGCCGCCTGCTGCTCCTCGGTGTGCAGCCCGTGACGGGCGACAAACCCTGGCTGGCCGACTCCGGCGGTGCCCGCACCGGGCCCCGGGGCTGAGGTGCTCACCTGTCATCCTCTCGTTCGGTTGGCTGCGCCGCCGGGATCCGGGCTGGCCATCTGGTCCAGCAGCGCTACGGCGAAGTTCTCCGGCTCGGCGTCGGCGAGCGACAGGAAGGTCTCCGTCCGCTGCACGCCGGGGATCTGGAAGATGTTGTTCAGCAGCAGCTCACGCAGGTGCGTGTGGTCGCGCACGCGGAGCCGGACGAGCAGATCCATGCCGCCGGTGACCACGCTCATGTCCTCGGCCTCCGGCATCTCGAGGATGGCCTGGATGATCCCTCTCAGCTCCATCCCCGGCCCGGCGGTGACCGAGAGATAGACCACGACCGGGTAGCCGAGCGCGGCCCAGTCGACGTCGGCCCGGTAGCCGCGGATCGCCCCGGACCGCTCGAGCCGGGCGATGCGGTCGGCCACGGCCGGCGGGGACATGCCCACCGCGCGGGCCAGCGCCCGCTGGGACTGCCGCGCGTCCACCGACAGGGCCCGCAGCAGCGCGAGGTCGAGGTCGTCCACCTCGATCCGCGGCTTGGCCGGGGTGGCGACCTCGGCCAGCCTGGCCAACGGGGCTGGGATGGTTGTCACTTGCCAGGAGTTCCCGTCACTGGGCTTAATAAGGTCGCGTACGATTACGCTGTGGGGAAATCAAACGTACGCCACCTTGGGTAGTAATTCTTACGTTTGAAAGATCACCTGTCAAGAACCGGAAGACGGAACGCGCAGACTGGAGGCCTCCCGATGACCGCCTCGCTACCAGCCGTGACGCCGGTGCCGCAGCAGCGTGACTGGACGGCGAGCTTCGCCCGCCGCACCCGCGCGCTCGGCGGCGGCGAGATCACCGCCATCCTGGCGCTCGCCGGGGCCACGGACGTGATCACTTTCTCTGGCGGGTTCCCCGCTCCGGAGACATTCCCGGTGGACGTGCTGACCCAGATCGCGGGCCGGCTGGTGGCGCAGGACGCCGCGGTCGCGCTGCAGTACTCGCCGACCGAAGGGCTGCCCGGGCTGCGCGACTACCTGTCCGGCCGGCTGGCCGCGGTGGAGGGCGTGACGCCGGGCGCGGGCGAGCTAATGGTGACCAGCGGCGGGATCGACTGCATGGAGCTGATCGCCAAGAGCTTCGTGGACACCGGCGACCTGGTGGCCGTGGAGGAGCCCACATACCTCGGCGCGATCATGGCGTTCCGCGGCTACGAGGCCAGCCTGCTCGGCGTGCCGATGGACGACGGCGGGCTGCGGGTGGACGCGCTGGCCGACCTGCTCAGCCAGGGCCGGCGGCCCAAGCTGCTCTACACGATCCCCGACTTCCAGAACCCCACCGGCCTGTCGCTGGCCGCCGACCGCCGCCCGGCGCTGGTCGAGCTGGCCCGGCGGTACGGCTTCCTCATCCTGGAGGACGTGGCCTACCGCGAGCTCGGCTTCGGCCCGGCCGCCGAGCGCCCGCCCAGCCTGTGGTCGCTCGCCCCGGACGTGGTGGTGCAGGCCGGCACGTTCTCCAAGATCTTCTTCCCGGGGGTCCGGCTGGGCTGGGCGGCCGGCCCGGCCGAGGTCATCGCCCAGCTGGCCATCGCCAAGCAGAACTCCGACCAGTGCTCGGGCGCGCTCGGCCAGCGGATGCTGGAGGAGTACGGGCGCGGCGGGCACCTGGACAGGCAGCTCGTCGCGTCCCGTGAGCTGTACACCAGGCGGGCCGCGGCCACCACGGCGGCGCTGGCCGAGCACATGCCGGCCGGCACGACCTGGACCACCCCGGGCGGCGGCTTCTTCACCTGGCTGACCGCCCCGGAGGGAGTGGACACGGTCGCGCTGTCCGCGGCGGCGCGGGCCGCCAAGGTGGCCTACGTGCCCGGCCGCCCGTTCTGCACGGTGGAGCCCGGCGAACGCCAGATGCGGCTGGCCTACAGCCGGGTCAGCGAGGAGAACATCGCCGAGGGCATCCGCAGGCTGGCCGGCCTGATCACGTCCGAAGTCAGCAAGCAGACAGGGAGAAGCGAACAGTGAGCGACGCCGCCAGTCACTTCAGCACCGAGGCGCAGGGCGAGCCGGCCGGGGCCGGCCGGTACGTGCACGTCGAGGACATCAGCCCGGCCGAGTTCGTGCCCGGCCTCGGCTTCCGGCCGGTGCTCGGGCAGCGGGCCATGGCGAACTTCGTGAGCTTCGAGCCGGGCACCGAGGCGCCGCGGCACGTGCACGAGGAGGAGCAGATCGTCATCGTGCTGGACGGTGAGTTCACCTTCGACCTGGACGGCGACGTGCGGGTGATGAAGCCCGGCGACGTCGCGGTGATCCCGGCCTGGGTGCCGCATGGGGCGTGGACCACCGACAGCAAGTGCCTGGAGGTCGATGTGTTCTGCCCGCCGCGCAAGAGCCTGCTCGCGCTGGCCGGTGAGCAGCAGGACGGCGCGGACGGCGCGGCGGACGCCAGCCCGGCGGACCGGTGAGCGGCGCGTGGACCTGGGGCTGACCGGCCGCCGGGCGGTCGTCACCGGCGGCTCTAAGGGGCTGGGCCGGGCGATCGCGGCCGAACTGCTAGCCGAGGGCGCCGCGGTCGTCATCTGCTCGCGCAGCCAGGCCGAGCTGGACAAGACCGCCGCCGAACTGGCCGAGGGCGGGGGCGCCATCACCGCGCTGGCCTGCGACGTCACCGACCCCGGCCAGGTCGGGTCGTTCATCGGGGACGCGGCGTCGGCGCTTGGCGGGATCGACATCCTGGTCAACAACGCGGGCGCGGCGCGGCCCGGGCGGTTCGAGGAGCTGACCGACGCGGACTGGCAGGCCGACATCGAGACCAAGCTGTTCTCCCAGATCCGCTGCACCCGCGCCGCGCTGCCCCGGCTGCGCCGCAGCGAGGCGCCCCGCGTGATCAACATCAACGCGGTGTACGGGCGGTACCCGGACCCGGTGTTCATGGCCACGTCGGCCAACCGGGCGTCCTGCCTGGGACTGGCCAAGGCGCTGTCGATGGAGCTGGGGCACGAGGGCATCCTGGTCAACAGCGTCAACATCGGCTTCGTCGTCACCCCGCAGTGGGAGAACATCCGAGCCCGCCGCGCGCCGGACGTGCCGGCCGATGAATTCTTCGGCCAGCTCGCGGCGGCCGAGGTGCCGCTCGGCCGGTTCGGCCGGGCCGACGAGGTCGCCGGGATCGTCGCCTTCCTGGCCAGTGACCGGGCCAGCTACATCACCGGCGCGTCCATCGACGTGGCCGGCGGCATGGGCAAGTACCTGTAGCGCAAGCTCAGGTGGTTGACTGAACAATTATTCGGTTGGCAACGGCAGCGGGGGACAGGGAGTATCACCTCATGTGCAGGGTGCTGGGTTATTGCGCGCAAAAGCAGGTCCCGGTGGCCGAGCTCGTCGGGGGTCCGGAGCTCGCCGCGTTCACCGCGCTGTCGCAGTGGCACGCCGACGGCTGGGGCATGGCCGCCCTGGACGGCGACGGGCTGCACGTCGACAAGTCGCGGCGGCGGGCCGGTGAGGATCCGGACTACCTCCGGCTGGCCGGGGAGCCACTCGGCGACACCGGGCTGGTGCACCTGCGCTGGGCCACCCCGGGCCTGGCCGTGGAGGACCGCAACTCCCACCCGTTCACCTGGGGCGACTTCGCCATGTGCCACAACGGGGCGATCCGCCCGCAGGACAGGCTGCCCGAGCTGCTGCCCCCGGAGTGGGAGCGGCGGGTCACCGGGACCACCGACAGCGAGCGCTACTTCCTGCACATCATGGCCGGTCTCGAGGCCAACGGCGGCGATGTGCTCGCGGCGGTGGCCGACACGGTCCGGCGGATCCGCGCCGACTACGTGCCGAACAGCCTGAACGCGATCCTGCTGGCGCCCGACGCGCTTTTCGCCATCTCCTGGCACGACCCGGAGCGGATCCCGTATGAGTCCATCCGGGCGCGCAACTCGCCGGAGGACCCCACCTGCTACTTCAACCTCGGCTACCGGCAGACCGACGACGCGGTGGTCGTCGCCTCCACCGGCTGGCCGCAGGACGGCTGGGGTGTGCTGCCGAACGGCTCCGTGCTCACCGTCGACCGGGCCACCCTCGACCTCCGGGTGGAGCGGCTGTAGTCACTCGGGCCCACGCGGGGTAGCCCCTTCCCGCAACGCGGCTTCCGCGCCGGCCGGCTCGTCCTGGCCGTCCGGCTCCTCTCCGGAAAGCTCCGCCCCGTCCGGCAGTGCCCCGGAAGGCTCAGCCCCATCGATGGCCGCCGCCCCGTCCGTATCGCCTTCCGGCATGCCGGGATAGGCCGGCTCGTCCCAGGAGTGCCGCGTACTGACCTGGCTCCTGGCGAACCAGGCCAGCCCGGCCAGCATCAGCAGGAGTGCGATCCAGAAGTTCAGCCGCATGCCCAGGATGTGCTCGGAGGAGTCGATCCGGATCGTCTCCTCGAAGATGCGGTAGCCGGAGTAGCCCGCCACGTACAGCGCGAACAGCCCCGGCGGCTTGATCTTGCGGTGGTGCCCGAGCCAGACCAGCAGCGCGGCGACCAGCAGGTCGGCGATCAGCTCATACAGGAACGACGGCTGGAACGTGGCGTACTGCGTGTATCCGGGCGGCCGGTAGGCCAGCGGGATCTCCAGACCCCACGGCAGGCCGGTCGGCTTGCCGAACAGCTCCTTGTTGAAGTAGTTGCCGATCCGGCCGACGGCCTGCGCGACCAGCAGGGCGGGCGCCACCGCGTCCATGAACACGGCCACGCTGCCGCCGGCCCGGCGCACCCGCCAGGCCCCCACCACCGCGGCCAGCGCGATGCCGCCCCAGATGCCCAGCCCGCCGTCCCACACCGCGAACACGCCGTACCACACGTGCGGGATGTCCATCGGGGTGGTGATGTCGAAGTAGATCCGGCCGCCGATGATGCCGGCCGGCACCGCCCAGATCGCCACGTCGGCGACCAGGTCCGGGTTCCCGCCCCTGGCCTGCCAGCGGCGCCGGGTGATCCAGATCGCCAGCGCGATGCCGATCAGGTACATCAGCGCGTAGACGTGGATTTCCACCGGCCCGATGTGGAACCCGCTGACCGATGGGCTGGGAATGTGCATGGCCCGAGCCTAACCGGCGTGCCCGGCATAATGGACGGGTGGTCGATGACGAGGGGAAAACAGACCAGGCCGGCTCCTTCGGAGTAGCGGCGGGTCTCTACGAGCGGTCCAGGCCCGCCTACCCGGACGAGGCCGTGGACTGGCTGCTGCCGCCCGGGGCACGGCACGTGCTCGACGTGGGGGCCGGGACCGGCAAGCTCAGCCGCTCGCTGGCCGCCCGCGGCCTGGCCGTCACCGCGGTCGAGCCGTCCGATGGCATGCGCGCCGAGCTGGCCAGGGTGCTCCCCGGGGTCACCGTGCTGGCCGGGTCGGCCGAGGAGATCCCGGTCGGTTCCGGCGCCGCCGACGCCGTGCTGCTGGCCCAGGCCTGGCACTGGGTAGAGCCGGCCCGGGCGGTCCCCGAGGTGGCCAGGGTGCTGGCGCCCGGTGGCCGGCTCGGCCTGGCCTGGAATATCCGGGACGAGCGGGTGGACTGGGTGGCCGAGCTCACCCGGATCATCCACACCGACAGCTACACCGACAACGGCAGCGAAGCCCCGGTGGTGGGGCCGCCGTTCGGCCCGGTCGAACGCTTCGACGTCGAGTGGAGCATGCCGGTCACCGCGGACCGGCTCGTCGAGCTGGTCGCCTCGCGCAGCTACATCATCACGCTGGACCCGGCCGGGCGGGACGAGCGGCTGCGCCGGGTGCGCGAACTCGTGGCCACCCATCCGGACATCGGCGGCGCCGCCGAGTTCCCGCTGCCGTACCTGGCCCGGTGCTCCCGCGCCACCCTGCCCACCTGATCAGCCGGGGAGCGCGGCTTCGCGCCCGGCAGGGTCTAGCGGCGTACCTTGAACCTCAGATGCAGCACCCGCTCGCCCTGGATGACCACGTGGGGATCCTCCAGCAGATGCTGCCCGTCGATGCGGCCGAAGTAGCGTTTGCCCGATCCGAACACCACCGGCACCACGTCCATCGCCACCTCGTCCACGAGGCCGGCCGCGAAGATCTGGCCGCCCACGTCGCCGGCGTTCACCGCGACGGTTCGCTCCCCGGCGAGCTCCTGGGCCTTAGCGATCGCGGTCGTCACGTCCTCGGCGAAGTGGTACGACGCCTCGGGGTGCCAGCCCACCGGCTTGGGCCGGTGGGACACCACGACCACGTGGTCGCCCGTGGGCGGCTGCCCCTCCCAGCCGTTCACCAGGTCGAACAGATTGCGGCCCATCACGATCGTGCCTATCCCCCGCCACATCGGCCGCACGTACTGCGCCGAGGCACGTGAGACCATGAAACCGCTGCCCGTTCCGGAGTGGTCGAACCGCTCACCGCCTGCACCGTCGTCTGGGGGCTGGGTGAGCGGGGTGTCCCCGCTGAAGTACCAATCGTGGAGCGGCCCGACGTCGTCGTTCTGGTCGGCGATGAAGCCGTCCACCGACACCACGTTGTGCATGATTACTGTGCCCACAGGTTCCCCTCGAGTCTGCTCGCGTGCTCGTCCCCGATCTTGTCGCCGCGAGGGGCGGCTGGGCTTGTAAAAAATCAAACGGCGGGCATCGGACCGCGGTCCGGCGGGAAGCCCTGCTCGGCGGGGAACCGGCGCCGCAGGGCCAGGTATTGCGTCGGGGTGTGGCCGGTGAAGTCCTTGAACTCCTTGCCGAAGTGGGCCTGGTCGAAGTAGCCCGCCGTCTGGGCGAGCTCCGGCCAGTCGACGGCACGCGGCGCGTCCACGGACCAGATCAGCCGCGCGAAGCGGTAGATCCGCGCCACCCGCTTGGGGGTGACCCCGACATGAGACTTGAACTGCGCGGCCAGGTGATTGCCACTCACCCCGGCGGCATCGGCCAGGGCAAGGACCGGGACCGCGCCGGCGGACGCCTCCAAACGCCCGCCTGTGAGCTGGACCAAGTCGAGACCGCGCAGCGGTGCCTCGGCAAGTCGTGATCGCAGCTCCTCCTCCAATACCCGCAGCGTCTCGGTGGCGGATGCGATGTCGCCGACCTGGTTGCGAATCCGGTCCAAAGACCGTTGCCAGACGGCGTCGACCGGCACCCATCGGTCCTGCAGCTCGGTCGCCGGCATATCGACGAACGGCGATATCCCCCAAGGCTTGAAGTGCACCCCGACGAGCCGCACCGGTGTGGGGTACTCGAAGAGGAAACGCCTGGTCCATACACCCATGAACCACCCATCGGTGCAGACAGCCGGCGGCCCCGAAGGGACGGAATCCCACAGCCGGACCGGTCCGCCCAGGTTGACGAACAGGTGTGCCGACG
>DASYAV010000177.1:0-17860 GCA_036501145.1 Streptosporangiaceae bacterium
TGTTGCCGTCCGGGGTGATGACCCACCCGGCCAGGTGACCATCGTTCAGATCCACGGCCAGCACCGGCGCCCGCCGTAGCTCCTGCAGGGACGGGGCAGGAGCCGGTGATGTGGTCCAGGAGGCGTCCAGGTACCAGCGGCCCTTGGCCGGGTCGTAGCTGATGTCGTACCGGATCGCCCCGGACATGGCCTGGGCCGCGGCCTCTTCGCCACGGTAGGAGAACCCGACCGGGCAGGCCAGCCGGTACCGGCCATGCGGCCGGTTGGCCAAGTGGGCCAGCGGGCCCGGCAGTTTGATCTCCAGCCATTGCTCGCCCGGGTGCCACCGTATGGTCCAGTTGCCCAGCGGCGCATCCTTCTCCCCATCGGCGGTGAGGAACAGCCGTGCCGCGTCCCACCGCTGCCACCACCGTTCCTGGGTCAGGCCCGCAGCGCGCAGGTTATGTCGAGTCCTCGCGAGCCGCCGAGCCCCACGGGTCACGCTCACCAGCCCGGCATCCAGCTGCTGCTCCACCCGGACGAGGCGGAACCGCAACTGCTGCAGGCGCTGCTTGCCATGCCGCTCGGCCTGGGTCGCGTAACCGCGCACGCGTCCCTTCCGGCCTCCGGTGGGGACGGCGAGCTGGGCCTCAATCCGGCGAACGCGGCCCTTGAGGCTTCGCCGTTCAGCCAACAGGTTCCGTTCTGCCAGACGTATCTGGTCCCCGGTGGTGCGGGTGATCGCCCCGGCCCACCGCGACGACGACCCGGCCGTGAGCTGCTGTTTGCGCTCCCGCCGCGACCCGGCCCGGCCCTCGGCGTCCAGACGGCCCTGCTGGCTGCGGACCCGCAGGTCCCGCCCGGCCAGCGACCCCAGGTGCCGACCGGCGGCCCACAGCACCGCCGCGTCCTCCCCGCTGACCCGCAGCCGGGTCCGGATCCGCGTGCCCACCGGGGTGGCCGCCACGAACGGCGTCGCAACTGGCCGCAGCCTCCCGCTCACCCCACAACCTCGCCCGGTCCGGGGCCCGCCCTCTGGCCAGGGGGCGACACGCGGGCGCACCAGCCAGCCGCATCCTGGCCGACCGGGCCGACAACGGTGGCCGGAGACGCCAAGGTCAGCCGGGCGGGCTGCCACACCGGACCAGGCAGCCTGCCCTCCCGCCACCACCGGTACACGGGTGCCACGCCGTTGCCCTGCGCATCCACCCACTCCGTTAGATTCACACGATTGAGGATACTATTTAGAATATACGTTCGCCAGCAAGACACGTTCGGTGCGGCGACAGTTAAGACCCGTTGGGCCGCAACGGACCGACCGCACCGCTCAGCACCGCCGCCATCCGCCCGGCGTACCGGGCCGCCTCCTCGTCGCCGGCGTAACGGCCGCGCGGCCAGAAGAAACCGCGCAGCCCGTCGCCCTTGGTCCGCGGCACCACGTGCACGTGCAGGTGCGGCACGCTCTGGCTGACCACATTGTTCATCGCAACGAAGCTGCCCTGCGCCCCGTATGCCTCAGGCATCGCCGCGCTGATCCTCTTGACCTGGCCGAACAGCGGGACGATGAGCTCGCCGGGCAGGTCGCCGAGGGTCACGTAGTGCGCCCGCGGGACGACCAGCACGTGCCCCTTGAACAGCGGCCTGATGTCCAGGAAGGCGGCCACATCGGGCTCGTCGAGCACGAAGTGGGCGGCGGCCTCCCCCGCCAGGATGGCGCAGAACCGGCAGTCAGCGGTGGCAGCCATCGGGCGTCTTTGCGGCCCAGCACGTTCGGTCATGAGCGGGTCATGTTACCGGACCGCGTGCCACGTTCCCCTGAGACAATGCCAGGGTGAGTGACGGCGACGAGGCCACGGGCGAGGACTGGCTGCTGCTGATCTACCGGGTGCCGCCGGAGCCGACCCGGCTGCGCGCCACGGTGTGGCGGCGGATCAAGAGCCTGGGCGCGATCTACCTGCAGAACTCGGCCGCGGCACTGCCTGCCGGGCCGGGCGCGGAGCGGGCGCTGCGCAAGCTGCGCCGGGAGATCATCGACATGTCCGGCACCGCCGTGCTGATGTCCTGCCGGGCGCTGGCCGGAGGGCAGGACGTGCGCACCGCGTTCCAGGCGGCCAGGGACGACGAGTACGAGGAGATCGTCGACCGCTGCGACGACTTCCAGGCCCAGGTGCAGAAGGAGTACACCGCCAGCCACTTCACCTACGCCGAACTCGAGGAGAACGAGGTCGACCTGGTCAAGCTGCGGAACTGGTTCGCCCGCGTCAGCCAGCGCGACGTGTTCGGCGCGGCAGGCCGGGCACAGACCGAGAAGGCGCTGGCGGCATGTGAGAAGACCCTGGAGGACTACGCCGCCCGGGTGTTCGCCGAAGAGGTGCAGAACGACTGACGCCTGCCGGGACGGCGGCTATCTCTTCCGGACGGCGAGCCAGAGGCTGGCCGGGAGCAGGAGGACCAGCAGCACCGGCAGCAGCCACCAGGCCGGAACCGTGGTCCGGCTCACGCCCCAGGTCACCGCGAGGCCGATCACCACGCCGACGGCGATGCGCCAGTCGTCGCCGACCACGAAGTCGTAGAGGAAGGCGAGGAAAGCCTTCACCCGCCTGGCCACGCTGGCCATCATGCCCGCCACCATGTCAGCCCGCCTCCGCCGCGGTCTTCTGCCCGGCCGGGCCCGGCCGGGGCTCGCGCTCCCGCCGCAGCAGTGCGACCAGCCCGAGCGCGAACAGCGCGATGACCGGAACCAGTACCAGCAGGGCCGCGTCCGAGCCCGGCCACCTGGCGCCGGCGCCCTCGGCCCCCCAGAAGGTGCCGAACGCGGTCAGCATGATCCCGACGATGAACTTGAGCGTGTTCTCCGGGACCCGGGCCAGCGGGGCCCGGACCGCTGCCCCGGCGGCGGCCACCACCGCCACCGCGCAGACCGCGGCCAGGCCGGCTAGCGGGATATCGTGCGCGTTCCCGCCGAAGGTGAGGGCGATGAACACCACCTCGAGCCCTTCCAGCAGGACGCCCTTGAACGACAGGGTGAAGCCGTACCAGTCCGGCACCGAGCCGAACCGGCGGCCCTGGGCCGCGCCCGCGGCGGCCAGCTGGGTGCGGTAGATCTCGTCCTCGTCGTGCAGCGCCTTGTGCCCGCTGGCCCGCAGGATCGCTTTGCGCAGCCATTGCAGGCCGAAGATCAGCAGCAGCGCACCCACGACCAGCCGCAGTTCCCGCAACGGCAGCGCGGAGACCGCCGGGCCGAGCGCGGCCACCAGGATCACCAGCAGGACGAGCGCCGCGGTCATCCCGGTGACGGCGGACCGCCAGTCCCGCGCCGTGCCCGCGGCGAGCACGACGGTGGTCGCCTCCACAGCTTCGACCGCACACGCGAGGAAGACCGCGACGAACAGGGCGCCAGCCCCCATGCTCTCCTCCTGCCCTCAGGCCGTACCGATTATGCGCGCACCAGGACCTATCGGTCAGTGCACTCTCAGTCTAACTACTGTTAGGAGACAATAGTGACTGCTGTTGCTTCCGAGTCCGGCCGCGGCTGCGGGCACGCGGTGGACCTGCCCGGGCAGCGGCGCCCCGCGGGATGTCATGGAAGCCGCCTCCCCGGCCTGACCGGCCGGCACGATGAACACCAGGTGCTGGCAGGCACTAGCATCTGACGAGTGACCACGAGACTAGTGACCAGCACAGCATCCTCCGGCAACACCCAGCCTGATGCGATCATCATCGGCGTCGCCGCGGGCGCGGACGGGCCAACCCTCGCCCCCGGCGCCGAAGCGGTCGACACGGCCCTCGGCGGCACTCTGCTCGCCGCGCTCCAGGCGCTCGGCGCCACCGGCAAGGCCGAACAGATCACCAAGGTCGCCACGGCGCCGCTGCTCGCAGCGAGGGGGGAAGGGGCGGCGGATGGCCAGGGCGCGGTGCCCGCGGTCGTCGTCGCGGTCGGCCTCGGCGAGCCCTCCGTTGGTCAGGCCGCGAACGGTCACGGCCCCGCCTTCGACCCCGAAGCGCTGGCCCGGGCGGCGGGCGCGGCGGTTCGCTCGCTCGCGGCAGGGCCGGCGCGAGCCGTTAAGAAGAATGAGAATGGTTCTGGCCCGAACCGGATCGCCCTGGCGCTGCCGTCCCGGGACGGGGCGGAGACGGAGGCGGCCGCGCTGGGCGGGCTGCTCGGCGGTTACTCGTTCTACCGGTACCGGACGACCGCGACACCGCCACCGCCGGTCGAGCTGAGCCTGTCCGGTGACGGCACGCCGGGCGCGCCGCGGGCCCAGACGCTGAGCGACGCGGTGTCGCTGGTCCGCGACCTGGTCAACACCGGCCCGTCGGACATGGTCCCGGCCGACCTGGCCGGGGAGGCGGAACGGGTCGCCGCTGCGCACGGCCTCGACGTCGAGGTGCTGGACGAGAAGGCGCTGGCCGAGGGCGGCTACGGCGGCATCATGGCCGTCGGGCAGGGCTCGGTGCACCCGCCGCGGCTGATCCGGCTGGCCTACAGCCACCCCGAAGCCACCAAGACCGTGGTGTTCGTGGGCAAGGGCATCACCTTCGACTCCGGTGGGCTGTCGCTGAAGCCGCCGAAGTCGATGGAGCACATGAAGTCGGACATGGCCGGCGCGGCCACCGTGCTCGGCGCGCTGCAGGCCATCGCCGACCTCAAGCCCGTGGTCAACGTGGTCGGCTACCTGACCAGCGCGGAGAACATGCCCGGCGGCGCCGCGCAGCGGCCCGCCGACATCATCACGATCTTCGGCGGGAAGACCGTCGAGGTGCTGAACACCGACGCGGAGGGCCGGCTGGTGATGGCCGACGGGCTGTCCCGGTCGGCGGCCGACTCACCGCATCTGCTGGTGGACATCGCCACGCTGACCGGGGCGCAGACGGTCGCGCTGGGCCGGCGGGTGTCGGGGGTGATGGCCAACGACGACGCCGTGCTGCACGGGGTAGTCGAGTCGGCCCAGCGGGCCGGTGAGGACTTCTGGCCGATGCCGCTGCCCGAGCACCTGCGCCGCGGGCTGGACTCCGACGTGGCCGACCTGGCCAACGTGTCCGGGGACCGGCAGGGCGGGATGCTGGTGGCCGGGCTGTTCCTGCGCGAGTTCGTGCCGGACGGCGTGCGCTGGGCGCACCTGGACGTGGCCGGGCCGGCCTTCAACGAGTCCGAGGCATGGGGGTACACGCCGAAGGGCGGGACGGGCGCCGCGATGCGGACGCTGACCCAGATCGCCTTCGACGTCGCGGACGGCCGGCTCTAGCCCGCCGCGGCTACTGGCCTGGCCGGAAAGACACCCGACGGCATCGGACTTTCCCAGATACACAAGGAGCGTTTCTGTGACGGAAGCGAGCGGGCCCTACGACATCGTGATACTCGGCGGCGGCAGCGGCGGGTACGCCTGCGCGCTGCGCGCGGCCGAGCTCGGTAAGCGGGTAGCGCTCATCGAGAGCGACAAGGTGGGCGGCACCTGCCTGCACCGGGGCTGCATCCCGACCAAGGCCCTGCTGCACGCGGCGGAGGTCGCGGACCTGTCGCGGGAGAGCGGGTCGTTCGGGGTCAAGACCACCTTCGACGGCATCGACGTGCCGAAGGTGAACCAGTACAAGGACAAGGTCGTAGACCGGCTGTGGAAGGGCCTGCAGGGCACCATCGCCAGCCGGAAGATCGAGACGATCCTGGGTGACGGCCATCTGGTCTCCCCCACCCAGGTCAGGGTGGGCGACACCACCTACGAGGGCGCGCACGTGGTGCTGGCCACCGGCTCGCAGCCGCGCACTCTGCCAGGCCTGGAGATCGACGGCAACCGGGTGATCACCAGCGACCACGCGCTGCGGCTGGACCGGGTGCCGCGTTCGGCGGTGATCCTGGGCGGCGGCGTGATCGGCGTGGAGTTCGCCAGCATCTGGCGGTCCTTCGGTGCCGACGTGACGCTCGTGGAGATGCTGCCACACCTGCTGCCCCCGGAGGACGAGGCCAGCCAGAAGCACCTTGAGCGGGCGTTCCGGCGGCGCGGCATCGGGATGGATCTCGGCGCCAGGTTCGAGAGCGTCAAGGAGACCGACGGCGGCGTGACCGTCACGCTGGAAGGCGGCAAGACGCTCGACGCCGAGCTGCTGCTGGTCGCGGTCGGCCGCGGGCCGGTGTCGGCGGGCCTCGGCTACGAGGAGGCCGGGGTGCACACCGAACGCGGCTTCGTCATGGCCGACGAGTACTGCCAGACGAACGTGCCGACGATCTCCGCGGTGGGTGACCTGACCCCGGGCCTGCAGCTCGCGCACGTGGGCTTCGCCGAGGGAATACTGGTCGCCGAGCGGCTGGCCGGCCTGCCGGTCACGCCGATCGACTACGACGGGGTGCCGCGGATCACCTACAGCCATCCCGAGGTGGCCTCGGTGGGCATCACGTCGGCGGTGGCGGCCGAACGAGGCATCCCCACCGTCGAGCTGAACTACCCGATCGGCGGGAACGGCAAGAGCGTCATCCTGCAGACGCAGGGCGGCGCGAAGGTGATCGCCACCGCGCCGGACGAGCCAGGCGGCCAGCCCGGGCCGGTGCTCGGCATCCACCTGGTGGGTGACCGGGTCGGCGAGC
This sequence comes from Streptosporangiaceae bacterium, assembly GCA_036501145.1. Classification (GTDB taxonomy): domain Bacteria; phylum Actinomycetota; class Actinomycetes; order Streptosporangiales; family Streptosporangiaceae; genus PALSA-505. The sequence continues at coordinate 6,557 of DASYAV010000177.1, forward strand.
TGATCGCCGAGGGCCAGCTGATCTACAACTGGGAGGCGGTGCCGGCTGACGTGGCCCAGCTGATCCACCCGCACCCGACCCAGTCGGAGATGATCGGCGAAGCGCACCTGGCGCTGGCGGGCAAACCCCTGCATTTCCACGCGTAAGCAAGCGGCTAGCACACAGCAAGGAGTCGGGAACTAACCATGGCGGTCTCGGTATCCATGCCCCAGCTCGGCGAGAGCGTAAGCGAGGGCACAGTCACACGCTGGCTCAAGAAGGAGGGCGAGCGGGTGGAGAGGGACGAGCCGCTGCTCGAGATCTCCACCGACAAGGTCGACACGGAGATTCCCTCCCCCGCCGCCGGCATCCTGCGCAGCATCGCCGTCGCCGAAGACGAGACCGTCGCGGTCGGCGCCGAGCTGGCGACCATCGACGAGGGTGACGGCGCCGGGCAGGCCACCGCCCAGCCCGCACCGGCCCAGGCCGCTCCGGCCCAGCAGGCTCCGGCCCAGCAGGCTCCGGCGCCGGCGGATGCCGCGGCTCCGGCGGGCGCCGTCCCGGCCCAGCCCGCGGGTCCGCCAGCCCAGGCGCCGGCGGCCCAGGCGCCCCCGGCGCAGGCTCCCCCAGCCCCGCCCGCGCCGCCGCAGCGGGCCGCCCCGGCGCCGTATCAGGCCACCTCCCAGCCTGCGCCCGCCCAGCCGTCGGCGCCGCCCGCGCCCTACCAGTCCAGCGCGCCGCCCCCGCCGCCGGCCGCCCCAGCCGCGCCCGCGGCCCCCGCCAGCCAGCAGCCGGCCGCCGATGGCGCGGCCGCGGTGGGGCCGGACGGCCCGTACGTCACGCCGCTGGTGCGCAAGCTCGCCTCCGAGCACGGCGTGGACCTGGCCGAGGTGTCCGGCACCGGCGTGGGTGGCCGGATCCGCAAGCAGGACGTGGTCGAGGCGGCCCGCACCCGCCGCGACGCCGCGGCCAGCGCCCCGGCGCAGCCCACCGCGGCCGCCGGCCCGGCCGGTGCCGCCCGGCCGGCCGTGGTGCCATCCAGCCTGCGCGGCACCACGGAGCGCATATCGCGGCTGCGCGGCGTCATCGCGCAGCGGATGGTCGAGTCGCTGCAGACCTCGGCCCAGCTCACCACCGTGGTCGAGGCGGACGTCACGGCGATCGCCCGGCTGCGGGAGCGGGCCAAGGGCGAGTTCGAGGCGCGCGAGGGCGTCAAGCTGTCGTTCCTGCCGTTCTTCGCGCTGGCCGCGCTGGAGGCGCTGAAGGTTCACCCCAAGCTCAACGCGGTCATCGACACCCAGGCCGGCCAGATCACCTACCACGACGCCGAGCACCTCGGGGTCGCGGTGGACACCGAGCGCGGGCTGCTGGTGCCGGTCATCCACAACGCGGGCGACCTCAACATCGGCGGCCTGGCCCGCAAGATCGCCGACCTGGCGCAGCGCACCCGGGCCGGGCAGGTCAGCCCCGACGAACTGGCCGGCGGCACGTTCACGCTGACCAACACGGGCAGCCGCGGCGCGCTGTTCGACACGCCGATCATCAACCAGCCGCAGGTGGCCATCCTGGGCACCGGAACGGTGGTCAAGCGGCCGGTCGTGGTCGAGGACGCGACGCTGGGCGAGGTGATCGCCGTACGGTCGATCATCTACCTGGCGCTGACCTATGACCACCGGCTGGTGGACGGGGCCGACGCGGCCCGGTTCCTCAGCACCGTGCGGAACCGGCTCGAGGAGGGCGCGTTCGAGGCCGAACTCGGCCTCTAGCGCGCCGGCCAGCATGCCAGGGCCGCCGGAGCAGGCCGGGCGCGAGGTGACCCGGACCAGGGTCGCGGTCACCGGCTCGTCCGGGCTGATCGGCAGTGCCCTGGTGACCAGCCTGCGGGCGGACGGCTACGACGTGATCCGGCTGCTGCGCCGTGGGTCGGCGCCGCCGGCCGGCGCGGGCGACGGGGCTTCGGTGTGGGATCCCGGCAGGCCGGACGGCGGGCTCGACCCGGCCGCCATGACCGGAGTGACCGCCGTGGTGCACCTGGCCGGTGCGGGGATCGGCGACCGGCGCTGGACCGACGCCCGGAAGGCGGAGATCTCCGGCAGCCGGGTGAAGGGCACCCGGGCGCTCGCCGACGGGCTGGCCCGGCTGCCCGAGCCGCCCGCCGCGCTGCTGTGCGGCTCGGCCATCGGCTGGTACGGGGACACCCACGGGCAGGACGTGGATGAGTCCGCGCCGCCGGGCTCGGGCTTCCTGGCCGGCCTGGTCAGGGACTGGGAGGCGGCGGCGGAACCGGCCCGGGCGGCCGGCATCCGCACCGCGCACATGCGCTCCGGCCTGGTGCTCGCCCCGCGCGGCGGGACGCTGGCCAGGATGCTGCCGGTGTTCCGGCTCGGCCTCGGCGCCCGGCTCGGGCCGGGCACCCAGTACATGAGCTGGATCTCGCTGGCCGACGAGATCGGGGCGATCCGGTTCCTGCTCGACCGGCCGGACATCGACGGCCCGGTCAACCTGACCGCGCCCAACCCGGTGACCAACGCCGAATTCACCGCCGCGCTGGACGCCACGCTCGGCCGGCCGAAGGTGCTGCGGCTGCCGGTGCCCGGGCTGCGGCTGCCGCCGGTCGCCATCGGGGTGCCGACCCAGGCGCTGCGCCTGGCGCTCGGCGAGATGGCCGGTGAGCTACTGGCCAGCGCGCGGGTGCTGCCGCACCGGCTGACCGGGGGCGGCTACCGGTTCGTCCACCCGTTCATCGCCCCCGCGCTCGCCTACGCCCTCGGCTGACCGGGGCTGACCCCCGGCCCCAGCCCCGTTCCCGGCCCGGGCGGCATTCCGTGGCAGCTTGTCGAGGTGTGTCAGCCTGGCGTGACTGCGCTGCGCGTTGTCCAGGTGCACGGTGCTGATGAGTGGCACCCGCCACAGCGGTGGCACCGGCCCGGGAACGCCCTCGGCGGCCATGGCCGTCGCGATGGTCAGCCGGAGCAGCCGCCGCGCGCCGAGAATCATGAGCAGGGCCAGCGGCAACTCGCCGCAGAGCGCGGCAAACACGGCGAACGAGAAGCCGCGGGTGCCCCAGTCCAGCGTCAGGTCGAACCAGGCGTCGCAGCACAGCAGCGTGGACGTGACGATCAGCGCGACGACCAGGAGCTGCTTGCCCCGCCAGGCGGCCCAGGCCACAGCGGCGAAGCCGAACAGTTCCGCGACGTCGAACCCGACCCAGGCGCCGCGCCAGCCGCCGGCCCGGTAGTGGCTGGGCAGCGTGACGGCCAGCACGCCGATCCACGCGGCGAGGAAGACGCAGCAGGCCAGCACGACGGTCAGCGCCAGCTTCCGGCGCAGCCTGGCCCTGGGGTCGGGACGCGGCCGGTCGAGTGCCGCCAGCGTCCGGGCCAGCCGGGCGCGCTGCTCTGGGCTCATGAGCCTCAGCTGAGACTCGTCGAGCATGCTGCCCGCCTCCTCCTGGCCCGCGCGGTCCTCCGACGGTACCCGCGCCACCACTTCGGTCATCGAACCGCCCCTCGCCGTTATCCGGTGGAACGCCACGATCAGCGGGCTTATTCACGCCCCGGCCAGATGGCTGGCCACAGACGGCGTGAAGAAGCCCGCACAGCCGTTCTTCCCACCTGTGGCCCGGCAGATGCCGGGATATCGGCCGCAGCCGGGGCGGATATGCTGGCCTCGTGTCCAGGGAACTCGTCTTCAGCCAGGTCGGCTTCGGTGCGGCGGCGGTGCCCTACCCGCAGGGCTGGGAACTCCAGCGGCGCGTGCACGAGCAGCGCGCCGCCGGTGAGATCCCCGACACCTGCCTGCTGCTGGAACACCAGCCCGTCTACACGGCCGGCAAGCGGACCGCGCCGCAGGACCGCCCGGTGGGCGACCCGGGCGCCCCGGTGATCGACGTGGACCGTGGCGGCAAGATCACCTGGCACGGGCCCGGCCAGCTTGTCGGCTACCCCATCATCAAGCTGGCCGTGCCGATCGACGTGATCGCCTACGTGCGGTCGCTGGAGCAGGCGCTGATCGACATCTGCGTGGCGTTCGGCGTGTACCCGGAGCGGGTGGACGGACGCAGCGGGGCCTGGATCCGCAGCCGGGGCACGGCACCCGACCGGAAGATCGCGGCCATCGGCGCCCGGGTCTCCCGCGGCGTCACGATGCACGGCGTCGCGCTGAACTGCGACTGCGACCTGTCGTGGTACGACCGGATCATCCCGTGCGGCATCAGCGACGCCGGCACGACCTCGCTGTCCGCCGAGGCCGGGCGCCGCATCACCGTGGCCGACGTGCTGCCGGTGGCCGAGCGGGCCTTCGCCGCCGCGCTGGAGGGCTGTCGGCAGGACAGCCGCGGCCCCGGCATCCCGGTCGCGACGGCCGTACCCGCATGACCAGCATCACCACCCGCCGGGCCGGCGCCGTGCTCGGTGCGGCCGTCACCGCCGCGCTGGCGCTGGCCGGCGGCAGCCCGGCCGGGGCGCAGGCACGGGCACAGACGCAGGCGGCCGTCCAGCTGGCGCAGATTCCGCACTACTCGCACATCGTCGTGGTGATCGAGGAGAACAAGCCCTACTCACGGATCATCGGGAACACCTCGCAGGCCCCGTACATCAACTCGCTGGCCGCCCAGGGCGCCGTTTTCACCCAGTCATTCGGGGTGACCTACCCGAGCCAGCCGAACTACCTGGCGCTGTTCGCCGGCTCGACGTTCGGCGTCACCACCGACGACTGCCCGCAGACGTTCTCCGCGGCCAACCTGGGTTCGGAGCTGCGCGCCGCCGGGCTCACCTACAGCGCCTACTCCGAGTCGATGCCGAGCCAGGGCTACCAGGGCTGCAAGAGCGGCGAGTACGCGCGCAAGCACAACCCGACGGCTGACTTCAGCAACCTGCCCGGCAAGGTCAGCAAGACGTTCGCCCAGTTCCCCGCGAACTACGGCAAGCTGCCGAAGGTGGCGTTCGTCGCCCCGAACCTGCTGCACGACATGCACAGCGCGAGCATCGCCATGGGCGACAGCTGGCTGCAGGCCAATATGAAAGGCTACGTGCAGTGGGCGCAGGCACACAACAGCCTGCTCATCCTCACCTGGGACACCGACAACAACAAGTCGGGCAACCACATCCCGACGCTGTTCGTGGGCGCGAACATCGTGCCGGGCCGGTACAGCGAGACGATCAGCCACTACAACGTGCTGCGCACCATCGAGCAGGCCTACGGCCTGCCGTATGCGGGCCAGTCCGCGTCCGCCGCGCCCATTACCGATGTGTTCAGCGGCTGAGCACGCCGGGTGCGGGCCACCCGGGCCAGCGCCGTACCCTGGATCCGTGGTACTCGCACCGGAAGGCCGCAGGATGCTGCGGCTGGAAGCCCGCAACAGCCAGACCCCGATCGAGCGCAAGCCCGGCTGGATCAAAACCCGCCTGCGCACCGGCCCGCAGTACACCGAACTGAAGGATCTGGTCCGCAGGGAAAACCTGCACACCGTCTGCGAGGAGGCGGGCTGCCCCAACATCTTCGAATGCTGGGAAGACCGCGAGGCCACCTTCCTGATCGGCGGCGACCAGTGCACCCGGCGGTGTGACTTCTGCCAGATCGACACGGGCAGGCCGGCCCCGCTCGACACCGGTGAGCCGCGCCGGGTGGCGGAGTCGGTGGCCGCGATGGGCCTGGCCTACGCCACCGTGACCGGGGTGGCCAGGGACGATCTGGCCGACGGCGGGGCGTGGCTGTACGCGCAGACCGCCCGCGAGATCCACCAGGCGGTGCCCGGCTGCGGGGTGGAGCTGCTGATCCCGGACTTCAACGCCATCCCGGAACGGCTCGCGCCGGTGTTCGAGGCGAAGCCGGAGGTGCTCGGGCACAACATAGAGACCGTGCCCAGGATCTTCCGCCGGATCCGGCCCGGATTCCGCTACGACCGGTCGCTGGACGTCCTCCGGCAGGCCCGCTCGGCCGGTCTGATCACCAAGTCCAACCTGATCCTCGGGCTGGGCGAGGAACCGGACGAGGTCGTCGCGGCCATGGCCGACCTTCGCGATGTGGGCTGTGACCTGCTCACCATCACGCAGTACCTGCGGCCGTCCCCGCGGCACCACCCGGTGGAGCGGTGGGTGCGGCCTGAGGAGTTCGTCGAACTGCGCGGCACCGCGCTGGAGATGGGGTTCGCCGGGGTCATGTCCGGGCCGCTGGTCCGCTCGTCCTACCGGGCCGGCCGCCTCTACCGCGAGGCCATCGCCAGCCGCCAGGACGGCTGAGCCGGCGACAGCCAGCAGCGCCGGCGCTGAGGAAACGTTCAGGACCGGTAAGCTTCACCCATGGCCAAAAAGTCCCCTGAAACACCGGCTGCCCGAAGCGGGGCCGCCGCCCGCGGCGGCGCCCCCGACCCGGCATCGATGGGGCGGATCAAGCAGCTCCGGATGGCCGCCGGCATGGTGCACCAGGCCAACCCGAAGGCGTTGCCGATCGTCGCCGCGGCCGGTCTGGGCGTGCTGGTTGTGCTGGTCGTGCTCGGTGTGGTGCTCGGGCAGTACTTCCTGATACCGCTGGGCGTGCTGCTTGGCCTGGTGGTGGCCATGATCCTGTTCGGCCGGTTCGCCCAGGCCGCCCAGTACTCGGCGATCGAGGGCCAGCCGGGGGCGGCGGCCGCGGTGCTGCAGACGATGCGGGGCAACTGGACGGTCACCCCGGCCATCGCGGCCAACAAGAACATGGACGTCGTGCACCGCGCCGTCGGGCGTCCCGGCGTCATCCTGGTCGGCGAGGGCTCCCCCAACCGGCTGCCCAGCCTGCTCGCGGCGGAGAAGAAGCGGGTGTCCAGGGTGGCCTACGACATCCCGATCTACGACATCCAGGTCGGCAACGCCGACGGCCAGATCCCGGTGCGCAAGCTCCAGCGGCACATCATGAAGATGCCGCGGAACCTGCGCTCCAGCGCGGTGTCGGACCTGAACTTCCGGCTGAAGGCGCTGCCCGCCTCGCTGCAGGCACCCAAGGGCCCGATGCCGAGAACCGGCCGCCAGCCCAAGATGCCCCGGCCCAGGATGCGCTGACCCGCGCCGGCGCCTTCAGACTCTGATGACGACCGTGTTGGCGGCGCGGTCGTGCAGCCCGCGCAGGTCGCCGTCGCTGATCAGCGGAAGCACCACGGTGAGCAGCAGGATCGTGCGGACGAACGCCCAGCCGAAACCGACCGGCCTTCCGTCCAGCCGGGCGACCCGGATGCCCAGCAGCCGCTTGCCCACGGTGAACCCGGTCAGCGCGGTGAGCACCCACACCTCGGCGGCGAACACCGCGATCGTCAGGTACTCCGCGTGCCGGGAGAAGGACGTGGTGATGAGCAGGCACAGCAGCCAGTCCACGAACAGCGCAGCGATCCGCCTGCCCATCCGGGCCACCGACCGGGGCCCTTCCTCGGGCAGCCCCAGATCCTGCCCTGGATACTGCGACGACCGGCCGGGCGTGAGCACGCCGGTCAGCCAGTCACCCGCGCGCTTCTGTCCGGCCACGCGTCCACGGTATCCGGTGCCCGCCGGCGGTTCACACCAGGCCAGTCGGTTGCGGCCGGCCCGGTGGCGTAACACCGCGGCGTGGGTGCCCTGTCCGCTCAAGCCTGTCTGGGCGGCGGTATCCCCTTGGGTGGCGTAGCATCCAGCAGCCACACCGGATTGCTGAGCGCCTGCGTGTTCCCCTTGGGATCCAGGACTTCCGTTCGCAGGTAGGACGAAGCTGACGTATCCACGCTCACCCTGGCTTTCCCTTGGCCATCCAGGTCGCCGCGGCGGAACGAGCCCACCTGCTTGGCGTTGGACTCGAGCCCGCTGGTCCCGGCGTAGTCCACGGCTCCTTGCACGAGTGCCACGGTCCAGCCTGAAGGCAGCCCGGCCGCGGTGAGCGTGAGCGAACGGGAGGCCAGCGATGACACCGACACCGCCCCCATCGGCACCTGCCCGTCCACGAGCATGTCCAGGGCGACCGGAGGAGCTGGCAGGGAACCGCAGTACGCCCTCCCCGCCGACAAGGCTGTGAGAAGGTCGCTCTGGGCCGTGCTCGCCGCCCATGTGCTCGTCACCCAGTTCCAGGTGAGCCCGGCCCAGTCGGTCCCCCAGTGGTCGTCTGACGTGCCGTTGCCGGTCACGAAGACCGCGTTGCGGGACAGGATGTCCCACAAGGCCACGTGGTGGGCCAGGTCCACGCCAGCGCGTTCTGGGTAGCCCACCTCTATGATGTCCGCGCCGTACAGGCTGGCCGGGAGAAGCTGTGAGGCTACCCGCCGGAGCAGCGTGTGCTGCTGTGACTGGGGCAGCACGGCCGTCGTGAACGACGTGCCGAACGGGTGATTCCAGGCGCACAGGCCGCCGGCCTGGTGGATCATCGGGATAGCGTGCTGTTCCACCCACGCCGCGTACTTGCCGGAGCCGGGCCCGTCATACGTGGGGACGGTGATGTTGGGCCCGAACCAGTTGATATGCGGCCAGCCCAGCGACACCTCCAGTCCTTGCTGCTGGGTCACCGCCGGGAACTGCGGCGCGAATTCCTGCATCATGTCACCCTGCTGGGCGAACAACTCGCCGCCGTCGAGCGTCCTGTTGAACCGCAGATAGTCGAAATACCCAGTCACGGTCTTCCTGCTGGATGAGGCCGCGTACAGCCCCAGGCTGTAGCAGCTGAAATCCCGGCGGTCCAGGTCAGGCCACAGCGCGGCTATGTCTTGCGACGGGGTGACCTTCACCGTGGTCCACGTCTGCCCGTCCGCAACGACCGGGATCACCACAACCCCAGTGCAGCCATCGGCGGCACGCCGCGCCGTTCCCGACGGCACCAGCCGGTACAGCAGGGTGTACGTGCCCGCCGGCCGGCCGCCAGACGCCAAGTGATAGGAGCTGCCCACCCGGATCTCCAGATACCCGTGAGTCCAACTGGGCTCCAGCATCACGTCGATGGACAACGACTGGCCGCTCAGGTTGTCCCGGTACTGCTGGCTGTTGCCGTCGTAGCCGTAGGTGGCCAGTTCCGAAGACGTGGACTGGGCCGAGACTCGCAGGGCACCTCCGCGCACTGGGTCATTCGGTGAGCACGGCGTGGTGACGATGCCGCCACCCGAACCGGGGCCATTGGGTCCAGTCTCCCGCGGTACCCAGCCTCCCGGCTTTCTCCACTTGCTCGGCGGGCCTTTCAGGGATGTGAAGCTATCCACCAGCCAGAAATTCTTGCCGTCCAGCCGCCAGTCATGCTCCGTCCACCACAGCACGTCCACGCTGTTCAGCGTGGCCTGATACAACTGCGCCTGCATCGAGGCGGTCTGCTCGCTGAACGACGAGTGGATGTGCATCGCGTTCGACCACGCCCGGTTGCCCCACGGGTCCAGAGGGTGCCCGGGCCGTTTCGGATGCGGGCGGACAGTGGCGGACGCGGCTGGAGCACGCCCGGACAGCAGGGCGCCGCCAGCGAGCACGCCAGCGCCGCGCAGGAAGCTTCTGCGGGCAAGAGGGGGAAAGTGGTCCTGGCACACGAGGAGCCTCACCTTGTGAAGTGCGGGACTTCCGGGGAACGTTGCGCCAGCCAATAGTTAGACGGCTGAATCAGCAGAACGTTTACCAGCCCGATGGTTAAGAACTGGTCATCTCGCGGTCATGGGCTGGGCTACCGGCCGCGGCCGGCGGTTACGCCAGGCCAAGGCAGTTGCGGCCGGCGGCGTAACACGGGTGAAACACGAGGGACACGGCGCGGAAACTGCCACCGCCTAGTGTCCTAGGCACATCCGGCAGCAGGCAGGCCACGCGGCGAGCAGCGTCCAGGAGGGTTCATGTTCGGCAGTGACGATGAGGTTCTGAGGTTCATCGCGGAGGAAGACGTCCAGTTCATCGACGTCAGGTTCTGCGACCTGCCGGGGACGATGCAGCACTTCACCGTGCCCACCGAGTCGTTCGACGCGAAGGTCTTTACCGAAGGGCTGATGTTCGACGGCTCGTCGATCCGCGGCTTCCAGGAGATCCACGAGTCGGACATGCTGCTGCTGCCCGACGTGACTACCGCGGTGCTCGACCCGTTCCGCACGCACAAGACCCTCAACCTGACGTTCTTCGTGCACGACCCGCTGACCGGCGAGCCCTACACCAGGGACCCGCGCAACATCGCCCGCAAGGCCCAGGAGTACCTGCGCGGCACCGGCATCGCCGACACGGTGTACTTCGGCCCGGAGGCGGAGTTCTACATCTTCGGCTCGGCCCGCTTCGAGACCGGCCCGAACGCCGGCTACTACTACATCGACTCCGAAGAGGGCGCCTGGAACACCGGCCGTGAGGAGGAGGGCGGCAACCTCGCCTACAAGCCGCGGTACAAGGGCGGCTACTTCCCTGTGCCGCCGATGGACCACTACGCGGACCTGCGGTCGGCGATGGTCCGGGCGCTGATCGACGCCGGCATCGGGGTCGAGATGCAGCACCACGAGGTGGGCACCGGCGGCCAGGCGGAGATCAACATGCGGTTCGGCCCGCTGCTGCAGATGGCCGACAACATGATGCTCTACAAGTACCTGATCAAGAACGTCGCCCGGGCGCACCGCAGGACGGTGACGTTCATGCCCAAGCCGATCTTCGGTGACAACGGCAGCGGCATGCACTGCCACCAGAGCCTATGGAAGGACGGCGCGCCGCTGTTCTACGACGAGGTCGGCTACGCCGGCCTGTCCGACATGGGCCGCTACTACATCGGCGGGCTGCTGAAGCACGCGCCGTCGCTGCTCGCCTTCACCAACCCGACGGTGAACTCCTACCACCGGCTGGTGCCCGGCTTCGAGGCGCCGGTCAACCTGGTCTACTCCCAGCGCAACCGGTCCGCCTGCGTCCGCATCCCGATCACCGGGGCCAACCCGAAGGCCAAGCGGATCGAGTTCCGGGTGCCCGACCCGTCGGCCAACCCGTACCTGGCCTTCGCCGCGATGCTGATGGCCGGCATCGACGGGGTGAAGAACAAGATCGAGCCGCCGGAGCCGGTGGACAAGGACCTGTACGAGCTCCCGCCGGACGAGGCCACGTCGATCCCGCAGGTCCCCGGGTCGCTGGAGAGGGTGCTGGAGACCCTCGAGGCCGACCACGACTACCTGCTGGACGGCGGGGTGTTCACCCCCGACCTGATCGAGACCTGGCTGGACTACAAGCGCACCAGCGAACTGGACCCGATCCGGCTGCGCCCGCACCCGCACGAGTTCGAGCTGTACTTCGACGTGTGACGGCCTTACCGGGCCGCGGCGGGCTGTTCCTACGCCTGTCGCGGCCCGGGGATGCCGTTCGGTGGCGGGGAGCTGAGCAGCCACACCGGGTTGGACAGGCCCTGCACCTTGCC
>DASYAV010000178.1:0-12603 GCA_036501145.1 Streptosporangiaceae bacterium
CGTGCTCGTGCCACAGCTTCTCCAGCAGCCCGGTGATCTCGTCCCTGGTGGTCTCGTCGAGGTTGCCGGTCGGCTCGTCGGCCAGCAGCACCGTGGGCTCCTTGACCAGGGCGCGGGCGATGGCGACCCGCTGCTGCTGGCCGCCGGACAGCTCCGCGGGCAGGTGGTTCACCCGGTCGGCGAGCCCGACGGCGGCCAGCGCCCGCCCGGCCCGCGCGCGGCGCCCGGCCGCACCGGCGCCGAGCGGAACCAGCGCAGTCTGCACGTTCTCCGCTGCGGTCAGCGTGGGGATCAGGTTGAACGTCTGGAAGACGAACCCGATCGACCGCGCCCGCACCTCGGTGACCTTGGCCTCCGGCAGGCCGGCCAGGTCCTGGCCGGCCAGGCTGACCGTGCCCGAGTCCGGCCGGTCCAGCCCGCCGAGGATGTGCAGCAGGGTGGACTTCCCGTGCCCGGTCGGCCCCTGGATGGCGAGCCATTCGCCATCGCGGACCGCCAGGTCCACCCCGGCCAGCGCGGTGACCGTGCCGCGGCCCTTCGGGTAGTTCTTCACGACCTCGTGCAGCTCGTACATGGGTGCCTTCCCCGTCACTCGACCCTGGCCAGTGCGGCCGCGGGCCGCAGCCGGGCCGCCCGCCAGCCGCCGAACGAGCCGGCCAGCAGCCCGCCGGCCACGGCGAGCAGCACCGCGAGGCCGATCACGCCCAGCGTGACCGGCGCGTTCAGGCTCACCGAGACCGTGTGCGGGCCGCCGGCCAGCGCCTTGAGCGCGCCGCTCGCCGCGGAGCCGGGCGCCGGTCCTGGTGGGTTGCCGGTTCCGCCGGACGCTCCGGGGCCGATGCTGGCCGAGAGCGGCGGGGCCAGCTTGTCGATCAGCGCCGCGCCGGCGTACCCGAGCCCGACCCCGGCCGCGCCGCCGGCCAGCCCGGTCACCATCGACTCGCCCATGACCTGGGCGATGATCCGCCTGCTCCGCCAGCCGAGGGCCTTGAGCGTGCCGAACTCGCGCACCCGCCGGGTGACCGCGGCCATCGTGAGCAGCACAGCCAGGCCGAACGCGACGGCCAGCACGGCTGCCGACAGCCAGCTGCCCAGGTTGCCGGCCAGGCTGGACGCGCTGGCCAGGGAACCGGTGACCTGGCTGGCCAGGCCGCTCTGGTCGGTGACCGTCGCGTGCGGCAGCAGCGTGGACAGCCGCCGCTGCACGGCGGGTATGTCGGCGGCGCTGGCCGCCGACACGTAGATCGTGTTCACCTTGCCCGCCAGGCTGGCCGTCCCGGCCCTGCCGATGCGCTGCGCCCTGGCCAGCGGGATGTAGATGTCGGGCGGGTTGCCGCCCTGCGGCACCCGGACGATCCCGGCCACCTTGAACCGGGTGCCGCCCACGTCGACGGTGGAGCCGGCCTTCAGCTTGTGCTGCGCCGCGTAGCCGGAGTCGACCACCGCGTCGCTGGCGTGCTGGTCGGCGGCGGTGAGGTTCGCGCCGGAGGCCAGCGTGGCCGCGCTGAGCGGGCCGGCCGCGGTGTCGGTCAGGTCCACCCCGTCCACGGTGAACGAGTCCGTGCTGAAGCTGGAACTGATGCTGCCCTGGGCGGCGTTCAGCGACGGCACCGTCCCGTGCACCGTGACGTCGGTGAGGGTGAGGCCGCCGGTCGCGTGGGTCACGTCGTGCTGCCCGGCCACCGTGGCCACCGAGCCGGCGCCGAGCGTGCCGTAGGCGCTGCTGGCCAGGTTGTTGAGGCTGATCGTGGTGCCGGCCGCGATCTGGCCGGACCGCACCGCCCGGATCTCCTGCCGGAAGCCGAACGTCGTCGCCGGGCTGGAGCCCGCCGCGGGCGGCTGGGTGATGGTGATGTCGGTGCCCACCCCGTACAGCGAGTGCAGCACGGTGGACTGGGAGTTCCTGACGCCATCGGAGGCGGCGGTCACGGTGATGACCAGGCCGATTCCCAGGGCCAGGCCGAGTGCGATGAACACCGCCTGGCGCATCCGCCTGCGCAGTTCACGCCGTAGGTAGGTGAAGAACATGGGGCTGCCTTCTCGCGACGATCCGGCGTCAGCCGGAGATTCCTGATGGGATGCAGGCGCTGAGCGCCGAGCGCTGGGCCGTACTGCCGGTGCGCAGCCCGGCCACGAACCGCAGGAGCGCCGCCCGGCGGCCCTGGGCTGGCGGCGACGGCACCCGCACGCCGTGCGCCTTCAGGCAGTTCCCGAACGTCAGCAGCTCAGCGGCCAGGTTGGCCGGGCGCAGCGATGTGCAGGCCTGCCGCGCGCTGCCCGGAACGCCGCCGCTGTGCCGCATCAGGCAGTTCAGGTAGCCGCCTGCCGAATTCGCCGGCGGGCTGCCCGCCGCGGCCGGCCTGGCCGGGCGCGATGAACCGCACGCCGCCAGTGTCAGCAGCAGAAGGACCAGCCCTCCGGTCACGCATATCCCCCGGCGGATTGCCTTGCCCGTCCCACGCACCGCTCTCTCCTCCGCTGTTCCGTAGATTGTCAACTTCACTAGACTGTCATCTAGGTTGACAATATTGACACTGTACCGTGGCTGGCTAAGATGTCAACCGTGGTTTCCAACTTTGACCTGGGGCCCGGCCAGGACGCGCTCGGCATGGCGCTCCGCCGGGCCCAGGCTGGCTACCGGCGCCAGGTGAACGAGGAACTGGCGGCGGCCGGGTTCGACCAGCGGCGCTTCCCCGACGGCCGGGTCCTGGTCATGTGCGCCGCCGGCGAGACGACGATCTCCGACATCGGCCGCGGGCTCGGCATCACCCGGCAGGGCGCCAGCAAGATCGTGGCCGGGCTCCGCGAGCGCGGCTACCTGGAGGTCACCCCGTCCGCGGCCGACGGCCGGGAGAAGATCCTCACGCTCACCCCGCAGGCGGTGCGGTACCTGCGGGCCATCCGGTCGGCGGCCGGGGTCATCGAGGCGAAGCTGCTGGCCGGGATCGGCCCGGAGGCACTGGAGCAGTTCTTCCGCACGCTGCGCCTGGTCGCCGACGGGGAACCCGGGCCGGCCGAAGGCGGCCTGGCCGCGCAGGCGCTGGACCGGCTGCGCTGGCGGGACGGCCAGCTGGCCACCGGAGAGGACGGCCAGGAGCGGCCGGCCATCGAGGACGACGGCCAGTCATAGCCGGACCTGCCAGATCGCGCCCGCTGGTGTTTGTATAGTCCCTCCACGACGAGGTGGGACAGGGGCCGGAGATGACTGAGGCTGACGTGCTGGACGTGCGGATCGTCGAGCTGTTCCGCGAGGAGCCCAGGGTCGGGGTGCTGGAGGCATCCCGGCGGCTGGGCGTGGCGCGCGGCACCGTGCAGGCCCGGCTGGACCGGATGCAGGCCCGCGGGGTGATCACCGGCTTCGGGCCGGACATCGAGCCGGCCGCGCTCGGCTTCGGCGTGGCCGCGTTCGTCACCCTGGAGATCCGGCAGGCCGGCGGGCACGACCCGGTGGCACACGGCCTGGCCGTCATCCCCGAGGTGCTCGAGGTGCACACGATCACCGGCCCGGGCGACATGCTGTGCCGGGTGGTGGCCAGGACGAACGCCGACCTGCAGCGGGTGATCGACGCGATCGTGGACGTGCCGGGCGTGGTGCGCGCGGCCACCGTGATCGCGCTGGATACGCCGCTGCCCTACCGGGTGCTCCCGCTGGTGCGTTCCGCGGCCGGCCCGGCGGGAGCCGAGGGCCCGGACGAGGCAGGCTGACCGGGACCCGGCCTGGTTCAGCCGGCTGCTAGCAACTCGTGTGCCTCGCGGTGGCTGAGACGTGCGGCTGCCTGATCCCCCAGGGCGGCCTGGACCGGCGCCAGTACGGCCAGCGTCTGTGCCAGCCGGGGTATCAGCCCGAGCCGTCGCTGGATGTCTGCTGCCTCATCTAGGCATGCCCGGGCTTCCCGCAGACGTCCCTGCGCGTGGTGCAGTTCGCCGAGGCTACGCAGCACGCTCGCCTGACTGCGCCGCACGCCGCGCTGGCTGAATATGGCCAGCGCCTGCTCCAGCGCGGCCGCCGCTTCCTGATGGCAGCCCATCCGAAGCCGCATGTCGCCCAGGTCCTGGAGCACCCAGCCTTCGCCGAGCTTGTCGTCATACTCCCGGCAGAGGTGCAGGGCCTGGCGCAGCAAGACGGCGGCACGGCCGGATTGGCCGAGGCTATGGTGCACCAGCCCGAGTTCCTGAAGGGCCGTCACCTCGACTCGCCTGTCACCGGCCCGGCGGCCGGCGGCCAGCGCGCGATCCAGGTCAACGATGGCCTGTACGAGCCCACCCTGCCGGTGCCGGACCCGGCCGAGGGCGTGCAAGACCCACGCGCGGCCGTGGTCATCGCCGAGCTCGTCGTACAGCTCCCATGCCTGCCCGAGTTCGCTCGCTGCCTCATCAAGGAGCCCGCGGAACTCGTATGCGCAGGCGAGCTTGAGGGAAGCGTAGGCCTCGCCCCGGCGGTCGCGGACCTCCCGGTGTCTCAGGCGCGCTTGCTGCGCCAGGACCCCGGCCCCCTCGAGGCGAAGCTGGTCGACCGCCACCCATGCCAAAGCGGTGAGCATCCAGGCCTCGCCACGTCGGTCCCCGGCCTGCCGGGCGTGGCTCAAGGCGAGGTCACACGCGCGCCGGTAGTCATCGCGGCAGCCGCAGAGCCAGAAGAACCCGGTGAGTGCCCCGGCGAGACGCCAGGCCACCCCGGCTAGCCGCCGCGCCTGCGCGGCCGGGCCTGATTGGGCGGCTGTACCGGCCTGCCGGATGGCGTTCAGCAGCCCTGCCTGCTCGGCTTCCAGCCAGGCCAGCGGGTCGGCGAGCAGCTTGTCGGCTAGCGCCTGTTCCGGCTGCCAGCCCGACGGCAGGTTGTTCTCCTTGATCAGCGGGCCGATCGGCAGCCGCCGGTTCGCCTGATCCGCGAGGGCGAGCCAGCCGGTGAGCGCCCGTTCCAGCGCGGCCCGCTGTTCGTGGACCTGCTCCTCCATGCGGACGCGCTCGCGTGCGTAGGCGCGCGTCAGATCATGCAGCCGGTACCGCACCTCACCGGTTATGTGACAGCTGACCGCATCCACCAGCCGCGCGTCAGCCAGATCATCCAGGAGCGCCTCGGCACAGGCCGCCGGGCAGTCCAGCAGCCGCCCTGCCAGCCAAGGGGCCACCTCCGCGGCGTCCGGCAGGCTCAGTAGGCGAAACAGCCGCCGCTGATCCGGAGTCAGCTCCCGGTAGCTCAGCGACAGGCTGGCCCGCACGTCCAGATCGCCATGCGCCAGGGCATTCAGTCGGCTGCGCTCGTCGGCGAGCATCGCCGCCATCCGGTCCAGCGGCCAGTGCGGGCGGGCGGCCAGCCGTGCGCCCGCGATCCGGACCGCAAGCGGCAGCCGGCCGCAGGCGGCCACGATCGCCGACGCCGCATCAGGTTCAGCGGCAGTCCGCGGGCGGCCGGCGATCCGGCCCAGGAGGTCCAGCGCCGACCCGGTGTCCAGCACGTCAATACCGAGCAGCCGGGCGCCTTCCACTCCCGGCAGCCGGGCGCGGCTGGTGAGCAGGACCGCGCAGCTGGCGCTGCCCGGCAGCAGCGGGCGGACCTGTGCCTCGCCGGCGGCGTCATCCAGCACGACCAGCATTCGTTTCCCGGCCACCCGGCTCCGGTAGAGCGCGGCGCGTTCGTCCACTCCGGGAGGGACCGCACTGCCGTCCACGCCGATGGCGCGCAGGAACCGGCCCAGTATCTCGCCCGGGTCGAGTGGTGAGCTTCCCGTGTCTCCGCCACGAAGGTTCGCGTAAAGCTGGCCGTCTGGGAAGCCGGCGGCGAACTGGTGAGCTACGTGCACGGCAAGTGCGCTCTTCCCCACACCCGCCTTGCCGGATATCGCGTAGATGGCTACCGCGCCTGCTGGTGCCTTCCCCGCCGTGCTGTCTGGCGGACGGCCAAGCCACCCCCGGAACCCGGCTACCAGATCGGTGCGGCCCACGAAGTCCGCGATGTCCGGTGGCAGCTGGCGGGGCACGGCTGGCCCGGGCGAGGGCGGCACAATCCCGCCGGGCGGCGGCGTGGCTGAGGGCAAGGCGCGGGCGGCCGTTTCGAACTGCTCGCGATCCCGGCCCGTCAGCCCCAGCGCGTCCGCCAGCAGCCGCACGGACCCTGCTCGCGGGCGCCGGCCGCTTCTTTCCAGGTCCCCGATCGCGCGCGTGCTCACCCGGGACAGCTCAGCCAGCCGCTCTTGCGAGAGCAGCGCGCGCTCCCGGTGGGCACGCAGCAGTGCAGCAAAGCCGCTGCGGCCTGCCGCGACGCCGTCATCCGGTGGCCCGGCCAAACCCACCTCGCATCCGCCCGATCCTCGGGAGCTTTCCACCGCCTTCTCGTTGGGAACCTATGGCGTTCCCGCCCGGAATTGCCAGTCAACTGCCACGAAGCTGCCTGGTGCCGTGGCCGCGCGGGCCGAGATCATCTAGTCGGTGGGGGCGCTGCCTGTGGAGAGGGTGTTATGGACTGGAAGCTGGAGCTCGTGGTGATCCCCGTCTCGGACGTCGACCGCGCGAAGAGGTTCTACGCCGAGGATGTCGGCTTCACCCTGGACTACGACCAGGGAGACGGCGAGGGGTTCCGCCTCGTTCAGCTGACGCCGGCGGGCTCGGCATGCTCGATCGCGGTCGGCACTGGCATCACCGACGCGGCGCCGGGCTCCGCGCGTGACCTGCACCTGGTCGTCCCGGACATCGAGGCCGCACGCGCCGAACTGGCCGGGCGCGGGGTGGGCATCAGCCAGCCGCGGCACCTCGGCCCGGGCGGATGGACGCCCGGCCCGGACCCCGAGCGCCGCGACTACGTCACGATCGCCGACTTCCGCGATCCCGACGGCAACACCTGGATCGCGCAGGAGCGTGGATACCGGGCGCTGCCCCGGTGACCCCTCGCCCGACGGGCAGGCCGGCGTTCCCCGGCGCACGGCAGCGTGCATGAACGTCATCGCGGCGGCCGGCGAGCCAAGGGCGACGCGCCGGGAGTGGGCCGGTGCTCAAGGTGCGGACTACCAGCGGCACGGTCTGGTTCAAGGCGTGTGGCCCGGCCACGGCGTTTGAAGTAGGCCTGTACGAGCTCACCGGCCGGGTCGCCGCTGAGCATGTGCTCAGCCCGATCGCGACGGACCGGGCGAGAAGCTGGATCATGCTTCCCGACGGCGGCCCCTCACTCGGGGACTCCCTCACCGGTGCCGGGCTCGCCGACGCTATGGAGACGGCCCTCGCGGCATATGGGCATCTTCAGCGCGCGCTGGCGCCGCACGACCTGCTGGACCTCGGCATCACGGACATGCGGCCCGCGATCATGCCCAGGCGCTTCGAAGAAGCGCTCCAGGCCGTGGGCGCACGCCTGGAGACCAGCGGCACGGCCGGCGAACGGGCGGTCTATGCGCGGGTGCTTGGCCTGCGCCGCACCGTCGCTGCCTGGTGTGACGAGCTGGCAGCAACCGGCGGCCAGCTCAGCCTGGACCACAACGACCTGCACCCGTGGAACGTCCTCGCCGGCACGGGGGACAGGACGAGAACCGTAAGGTTCTACGACTGGGGCGACAGCGTCGTCGCGCATCCATTCGCCAGCATGCTGGTAGCGCTCGGGTACATGCAGCAGCATCTCGGTGTCAGCCTGGGTCACCCGCGCGTGCTGCGCCTGCGCGACGCCTACCTGGACGTTTTCAGCGACCTCGGCCCGCACGCCGAACGGGTCGGGACACTGCAGCTCGCCTGCCGCGTGGGTAAGATCGCACGCGCCCTGACCTGGGATCGGGCGCTGGCTGCCCAAGGCTACGAGCAGGCCGGCGAATTCGCAGGTGCCCCCCTCAAGTGCCTCGCCTCGCTACTCGACGACTCTTACGTCGGCGGCGCATGAGGGGGCGAGGTCCTAGCTTCTGACAGGCGGAAGGCGGCCCAGCGTGACCAGGTCGGTGCAGATTCTTGCTTTTGACGACATGGAGGTTCTCGACTACGCGGGGCCTTACGAGGTCTTCAACGTGGCGGAGGCAGGCAGGCCGGCCCGCGGGGTCAAATGCCCGCGTAGGGCACGGCCTCCAGGATCTCCACGGTGGTGTTGCGGCCGTTCGGCAGGCTGAACGTGGCCTTCTCACCGACCTTCTTGCCCGCGATCGCGCTGCCCAGCGGAGACTTGGGGGAGTACACGTCGATCGGCGAGCCGCTCTCCTCGCGGGAGGCCAGCAGGAAGGTGACCTCCTCGTCGTCGCGCTCGAACCGGATGGTGACCGTCATGCCGGGGCCGACCACGCCGTCGGTGCGCGGCGGCTCGCCCACCTGGGCGGTGGCCAGGATGTGCTGGATCTGGTTGATCCGCGCCTCGATCTTGCCCTGCTCCTCCTTGGCCGCGTGGTATCCCCCGTTCTCCCGGAGGTCACCTTCCTCCCGCGCCATCTCGATCTTCTGGGCGATCTCGATCCGCCCGGGACCCGCGAGGTGATCAACCTCGGACTTGAGCCGGTCGTAAGCATCCTGCGTGAGCCAGGTAAGGCTGTCGTCACGAGTCTCAGTCACGGGTAACTCCTCGAAGCAATGTGTGCGGTACCAAGGACCGCCTGGCCTTGTAGCGGACGGGCCCGTGGGGGTAATCCTCTGAGGCTAACAAGACCTGCCAAGTGCATTGCCCCGGTCAGTGGCCGGGTGGACCCGCAGTATGCACTCCCTGCCGCTACCCGGTCAATATTGCCCACACAGCCAGTCGGTGAATCCTCGTCCGGCCGGCGAACGTGCCATTGGCGTCCCGCAGTGCCCGTCCGGCGGCGGAATTACGTCGCATCTCCGGGACGTTCTGGAAGAGAATGATCCGTCGGCGGCACGCCCCGGGCCAGCGCCCGGCGAGGCCCCGGCAGGACCGCTGACCGGCGTATTGCGACCTGAGGAGACTCTGGCTTGCCAGCACACACCGACACCACTGCCGTGCCCGAGGACTGCACGGGCGGGGCTGGCTCCGCACCGCTGCGGCTGATGGCGGTGCACGCGCACCCGGATGACGAGTCGAGCAAGGGCGGCGCCACCATGGCCAGGTACGTCCGCGAGGGCGCGGAGGTACTGGTCGCCACGATGACCGGCGGCGAACGCGGTGACATCCTGAACAAGGCGATGGACCGGCCCGAGATCCGGGCCGACCTGCCCGCGGTCCGGCTGGCCGAGATGGCGCGGGCCAAGGACATCCTCGGCGTGCGGCAGCAGTTCATGGGGTTCGTCGACTCCGGCCTGCCCGAGGGCGACCCGCTGCCCCCGCTGCCCGAGGGCTGCTTCGCCCTGCAGCCGGTGGAGAAGGCGGCCGAGCCGCTGGTCGCGGCGGTCCGCGCGTTCCGGCCGCACGTCATGCTCACCTACGACGAGCGCGGCGGATACCCGCACCCGGACCACATCCAGACGCACAACGTCAGCGTCGAGGCGTTCGGCGCCGCGGCCGACCCGGACCGGTACCCGGGCACCGGGGAGCCGTGGCAGCCGCTGAAGCTGTACTACTTCGCCGGCTTCCGCCGGGCCCGGTACCGGGCGATGCACGACGAACTGCTGCGCCGTGGCCTCGAGTCGCCCTACACCGAGTGGTTCGAGAAGGAAGCCGAGGAGGAAGCGGAGAAGAAGGCGCAGGACCGCCCCGAGCTCGAGGTCACCACCCGCGTCATGTGCGCCGACTACTTCTCCATCCGCGACCATGCGCTGATGGCGCACGCCACGCAGGTCGACCCGGCCGGCGCCTGGTTCGCCTGCCCGATGGAGGTGCAGCGAGCGGTCTGGCCGACGGAGGACTACCATTTGGCTAGGTCGCTCGTGGACACCGAGCTGCCAGAAGATGACCTGTTCGCAGGGATCCAGGAGAAAGCTTGTATCTAGCCGTAGGGCATCTGTCCGGCCAGGCAAGTACAGCACTGGCCGCGGGCCAGTCCACGGCCAGTCAGGTCGCGCCGGGCGTGCTGGGCTTCCTGATCGTGGCGGCCCTGGCGCTGGCGCTGTTCTTCCTGATCCGCTCGATGAACAAGCAGCTCGCGAAGGTGGGCGCGGCCCGCCGCAAGTTCGGCCCCGAGCAGCCGCCCGACGAGCCGCCCGCCCGCGAGCCTCTTAAGACCTTGCCGGAGCATTTCCACAACAGCCCGGAGTACCGTCAAAAGAACCCGGGCCAGCAGTACTAGCGCCCGCAGCACCGGCTGCCGGCCGTCGGTACCGGTTGCTATCTTCGTCAGGTGGCTGACTTCATCGACGCCGACCTGCATGGCGTCCGGTTCGAGCGGGCCGACCTCACCGGCGCGCGGCTGCACAGAGTCGATCTGAGCGGTGCCGAGTTCCGCAGTGTCGACCTGACCGGTGCCGTGATGTGGGACGTGGATCTCGTCGATGTCGAGATCCAGGGCGATGTCATGAACCTGACGATCAACGACGTTGATGTCGGCGCTCTGGTCGAGGCCGAGCTCAACAAGCGTGATCCGGAGCGGGCCAGGCTGCGCCCGGCCGATCCGGCCGGCTTCCGCGAGGCGTGGGACCTCACCGAGCGGCTCTGGGGGGAGACCGTCGAACGGGCCCGCCGCCAGCCACCCGAACTCTTGCACGAGTCGGTCAACGGCGAGTGGTCCTTCACCGAGACGCTGCGTCACCTGGTGTTCGCCACCGACGCGTGGATCAGGCGGGGAATCCTGGGCGATCCCGCGCCGTGGGACGCCCTGGACCTGCCCTGGGATGGCATGGAGGACACGCCTGGAGTGCCCCGCGACCGGGCCGCCCGGCCCTCGCTCGACACGGTGCTCGAACTGCGCCGCGACCGGATGGCCACGGTACGGCAGGTCATCGAAGGCCTGACGGATGAGTCGCTGGCGGCTCATACCGATCCGGTCGAGGGCCCAGGCTGGCCCCCGCCGAGGCGCTTCCCCGTGCGTCAGTGCCTGCTGGTCATCCTCAGCGAGGAGTGGCACCACCGCCGGTACGCCGAGCGGGATCTGGACATCCTGCTGACCGGCGGCGCTTAACGCGGGTACGGGCCGGCCGCATCGCGTGCGCCCACACGCCGCGTATCTGGCCCGGATTGTCGCCGCGGGATGGCAGGCTGGAGGATGGCGGGAGTTGTGGCCGGGCTAGCGTACGGCCAAGTTGCGGAGCGGCCTTCATGCTGGTGGTGCACGGGATCTGGGCGTACGGGGCGGTGTACCTGTGGGCCGAGGATTCCGCGCTGCCCGCGGTCGCACCGCCGCGGCCGGGCAGGCCGTCCCGGGCGCCCCGGCAGCACCCGTTCGCCGGGGATGCGGCCGGGCTCGCCATCGCGCTGGCTCAGTTGCCCGAGCCGGCCGGGGACCTGACGGCCAAGGCCGTCGATGATGAGCTGACGCTCTGGCTCCCGTCCGCTCCGGACGGCCCGCTCGCCTCACCCGAGCTGATCCGCGCTCCCGGCGAGGACGGCGCCGCCGGAAGGGCTGCGCGGCGGGTGCCGCTCCGCCCCTGGCGGGTGCCGGCACTGGCCTTCGAACCGCCCGCCGCGGCTGATCTGCTCGCCGCGGTGGGCGAAGGTGGCCCGCCGTCCGGGCAGGTCCTGGCGCCCGAAGGCGGCCCGGTGTCTGGGCACGCTGGGGCGGGCGATGGTGGTCCGCCGTCCGGGGAGGTCGTGCCGGGCGGGACGCTGCACTATCTGGCCGCGGTCGCCCGGCTAGCCGCCGACCTCGCGGCGCGCGGCCGGATACTGCCGTCACTGCGTGCCGGGGACGATGGCTACGCCGCGCACTGGCGGCCAGTGCTGACCGGCGCCGACGCGGACCGGGCCCGCGAGCTCGCCGCCGGGATGCCGCCGCTGTGCCGGGCCACCGAGTCCGGTGGCCGCCCCGCGGCCGATGTGCTGACCGAGATGCTGGACGCGCTGGCCGACGCGGCCGCCCGGGCCTGGCTCGGCCCGGTGCCGCTGCTGCCCGCCCGGCGCGGCCGTAAGCCGGCGCGCATCCCGGTGGCCGAGCGGTGGGTGGACGCGCTCACCGCCGCCGACCCGTCCATCGAGATCGCCACCGAGCAGGACGAGACCGAGGCCACCGATCTCGCCGCCCAGCTCGACACCTGGCACGGTGCTGCCCAGCTCCCGGCCGGCCCGGTACGCACCTGCTTCCGCCTGGTCGAGCCGGACACCGGCGCCGACGCGGAGACCGAGGTCGGCGCCGCCGCGGACGTGGCCGCCAGTGACGACTGGCGGGTGGAGTTCGCGCTGCAGTCCACCGAGGACCCCAGCCTGGTCATGCCGGCCAGCGACGTCTGGGCTGGCCTGTCCACGGCCGGCTTGGCGGCCGGGATCAAGCATCCAGAGGAGGAGCTGCTCACCGGGCTCGGCCGCGCCGCCCGGCTGTTCCCCGAGCTGGACCTGGCGCTGCACGACCCGGCCCCGGCGTCGGTCAGCCTGGACACCGAGGGCGCGTTCGGCTTCCTGAAGCAGGCCGCGCCGCTGCTGTCCGGAGCCGGATTCGGCGTGCTGCTGCCGGACTGGGTGCGCCGCGCCCGGCTCGGCCTCAAGCTCACCACCCGGACCCAGTCCTCGGCCGGGTCCGGATCGGTGACCGACCCCCGGTTCGGCATGCAGGACCTGGTCAACTTCCGGTACGACCTGGCCGTCGGCGACCAGGAGCTCGATCCCGCCGA